>NZ_JBQENM010000037.1:0-53339 GCF_052044795.1 Ensifer sp. 22521 | reverse complement strand
TATCGTGGCCGTCGATCCTACCAGCGGCCGGCAAGTTCAGACGACTTCCCCTAAGGACAATATCGCTCGGTGGAGTTTCGCGTAATCTCAGCTGCGACGAGTTGCTTGAGCAGCCGCGCTTGGTTGCCGCTCCGGTCACCAGCGCAAAACCTAGGAAGGAGCATGACAATGAACCGTATTGCGACTTTTTCTATGATTGCCAGCCTCTCCGCCCTGAGCTTCGTTGGAATCGTGCACGGTCAAGGTGCCGCAATGGACTGGCCCAAAGAGATTGAGCAAACTGTGCGCAGCTACAGCGGCGACAAGATCAATGTCGTCGATGTAAGCACACTTGCGGAGCAGAACCAAACGCGCATGTGGGTCGAGCATGCCACGCCGGAACAACGTGCGGCGCTGCTCGAGGCGGTCAAAGCGAACAAGTCCTTGGCTGAAAAGCTGAAGGCGCAGAACGTCGAGATGGACAACATTGGCGGCGCTGAACAGGCGACTGACGGCGGGCTGACGATCTACGTTCGCTAACCCTCCCCGGGGTCAGTAAAGCGGGGTGCGGAACACCGATGGTACTCGCGCCGCACCCCGCTCCATCCGCGGCGGGCATAATTGCAATTATAGGACGCCCCTCACGCTAAATATGCCTTCCCCGTCGACTCCCGCAAGCTCGCCGACTATGGGGCCGGCTGCCTCAGGCGTAACGTCGAGCACCATCTCGTCTCCCACGGTTGGCGACATTCGCTCTTCCTTGAATCGCCGACATAGCTTCATAAATGGCGACTATCCAGGAAATGGCGGACCTTGCGTACGACCGAGGCCTGGTTCAGAAGGACCCCATTCCAGTCGATACATTATTCGATTTTGGAAGCCCAAAACGTGGACATCACGGCAACAAGCCGTAGCGGGCTCGTGGGAGCACGGTTCTGTCCGCCCCTAAGTCGACGTCCACGCTGTGAACGGCAGGTTTGCGCACCCATGTCGGTCGTAGAGTTCGTCATCGCGCGCGCCCGAAAACGGACATAGCTCCGCGGCGGCGTCATGTCTCCTGCGCGCCAATAGTGGTCGCCGAGGCAAGTCCTACAATCCTACAGCCGAGACAATCTGCCAAAAGACGTGTTTGGTATGTTTCACGCGTAGTGGTTGGCGTTCGCGTCGAGCTTGACACGGGCCACGTACAGGGCAATTTCATGACTACCATAATGGCACCTCAATCTGGCCTGCTCTCCAGATTACTCGAGCTTTGGTATAGGGACAAATGCTGCCCCAAACCGGGCGGTGAACCAATTTGCACCGAAACGCTGCAGCGCGCACATTGAGTCAGGACATCAACAATGAGACACGGAATCACAAAATTTTCATTCCAGCAGGTTGATGTCTTTTCCTCCAAAGTTTTGCTAGGCAATCCGCTGGCGGTTGTCATTGGAGCAGATTCTTTAACCGCATCTGAGATGGCTGCTTTCGCGCGCTGGACGAACCTTAGCGAAACGACTTTCCTTCTACAGCCGAACTCGGCAGATGCCGACTACCGCGTTCGCATCTTTACACCTGTTGCTGAGTTGCCCTTCGCGGGCCACCCCACTTTGGGGAGCTGCCACACATGGCTGTCTTCTGGTGGAAAGCCAAAGAGTGGCGAGATTGTCCAGGAGTGCGAGGTGGGACTAGTCCGCGTTCGGCGCAACAATGGACGACTTTCTTTCGAAGCCCCCGAACTGCGCCGAACAGGCCCTGTGGAACTCGACACACTGAAGCTAGTCCTCAAAGGCTTGCGGTTGACATCCGATGACATCGTCGACGCCAACTGGGTGGACAATGGCCCTGGCTGGCTCGCTGTCCAACTGCGCTCCAGAGCTGACGTCCTCGCGCTTCGTCCGGATTTCGCCATCCTGTCCGGATTACGGGTCGGTGTCGTTGCCCCCTGGGATCCAACAAAGGATGGGCGGGAAGCGGATTTCGAAGTGCGTGCCTTTACCGCGGCCGGTTTTGAAGACCCGGTAACCGGCAGCTTAAATGCAGGCATTGCTCAATGGTTGATTGGTAACGGCGTCGCTTCCTCATCATACATTGCCAGCCAAGGTACCGTCCTTGGACGGGAAGGACGTGTTCATGTGGAGCTGGTCGAAGATCGGATTTGGGTCGGTGGCGACGTTACAACTTGCATCGAGGGCGTCGCAGCCTTTTAAAGTGCTGGTTATAAGACTAGCTGGCCGCCACGATCGCATCGCTATCGATGATTTCCGCAAAGTCGGATTTGAGATGGGCTATCGTTACATCGAAAATCGCACGCGCGGATAGCTGCTCGTCCGGCATATCAAAGCCCATGACGGCATCACGGATGACGATCATCCTAAAGCCGAGGTCCGATCCAACTCGAACTGTGGTATTGACGCAAAAACCTGCAACTGCGCCCGTCACGACGAGGGTGCCGATGCCATTGTCGCGGAGATATTTTTCCATCCCGGTGGAAGCAAATGGCGAAGAAGTCGTCTTGACGAAAATCGGTTCGGCGTCGAGCGCTTCTGCGCAAGGCATCACCTGTTGAGCGGGTGAACCAAGGTGCATCGGGGATGTTGGATCAGGGTCGCTGTGGCGAACGTGGATCACCCTTTGTCCAGCCCTGCGGAATTCAGCAGCTAAGGCGGCGATCTTGGCCGGAGCATCACCGTGGACGTGATCGCGCCCTGCATCGAGACGATGCTGCATCAGCATCTGCATGTCGATAATTACAAGCGCTTGTTCCATTTTCCAATCCTCGCAGCCCCCGTGAGGCGACGAAAGGGGCCTACCATGGGCCAATCATGTCCGCAAAGGGCCAATCCCAGACCTCGATGGCAAGAGCTTAGATGTCCGCTTTCCGAGTTTGGGGTGTCCCAGCAGCGGAAGGTCGGCCATCGGCCCCAATTGAGACGCTCGGGTCGCACAGGCCAAGTATCCGCTCCTGACGCTTTCTGGGCATTCAGATCATGGGCAGCAACTCGAACTCTCCAACCGCCTGAGACGGACGGGAAGTCGGCAAAATGCCGCTCGGTTCGGATGTGTCCTATCCCTCGCCTTGAGTAGAATCGAACCCGCGGCCAGTCTTGTCGAGAGGCATGCGACTCCGTCCTTACCACTTTCAACACGAGGCGGCGGGCGCACCCGGGGATAAGCTCCCCAACATGCTTGCCGCCAGCGCTGGCCGGATACCGCGCATTGAGAAAGACGGGGTTTGTCTTCGACCTCATCCAGCAGGGCCCGATCATAGGGGGTCCTTCCACTTCTAAGCGGCGCGAGCGTCTTGAGCTGTTCGGCGATCATCGCAACTGACGGTCGTCGTGTTCACCTTGCGACAGCCGGATGTCCTGTAGGAATCGGAAGAGCGACCCCGCCAAGAAGCAAAGTGCCGCAACGAATAGTACGGCGGCGCCCGGTTCGTGACGATATCCCAAAAAGGCTACGACGAAGCCGAAGAGGAGCAGAAGCGTCACGCCGCTTCCGGCTAGAACTGCCAGGTACAATGCGCTGATTAAGAGGCGTTCACGCCGCCTCAGTTCCCCGATTTCCTTCTTCAGCGGGGCTCGGGCGACGTCACCGTCGTCGATCTCGCGGAGGTTTCTGATCCGCTCGGTTACGCCGGAAATCCGATTGACCAGGACCGCCACCATCGCCGCCACGCCATTTAGCATGAACGCCGGCGCGACCGCGTGATTGATCATCGTTGAAAGCTGATCGGGTTCGACTGACATACGGGCACCTTCGATCGGTACGGCACGAATGGACGACCGCGGCGCCGTGGTGGCGCTACGGAATGACATTGACTGCACGCGCAGCCACGAGCACGAGTGTCAGCAGTGAAATGGCACTTTCGAGCATCATCAGCCCCTTCGCACGCCGGGTGAGTGGCAGCACGTCGGTAGGACTGAAAGCGGTCGCCGTATTGAACGCCAACGACAGGTAATCGACGTAGAGCGGCCGCCAGTCTGGCGGCGCTAGTTCGGGAGCCGACGCCTGGGGAAACAGCCAGTCGGGTCTTCCCGCCATCCCACGCGCGATGCGCGACGGGCCACCCGCGTCGATCTGCCAGTAGAGTAGCGAGAAGGTGAGAACGTTGGTGACCCAAATGGTAAATGACGACGTCAAGAGCGAAACTGAGCGCGTCTCGGGAGGGTGCACGGTGATGATCCCGACCATATCTCCGAGTTCCGCCGCCGTATTCGCTGCGTAGACGCTGGCAAGCAGCATGACGGCGACGTGCTCGATCCGTAGCCACACAGCGTTGCCGGTCGATAGCGTTACTAGGACCATTGGAATGATAGCTGCTACCAGAACCACGTCCGATATCCATCGCGGCATGGCATAGACGTGATGCGGCAGCACCTCCAAGAAGACGAATACCGCAAGGATCGCCACCACCGGAGGCCAGCGTGGTTCGTCACGGCCTGCTTGGATGACATCGCTCATCGCTGCGCCGTCTGCGGACCTTGGGACATGCTGTCGTCACCCATGATGAAGAGAATGTTGGGTTTCCGGGTCTCCTGCGCGTGCATTGTAGCGGTACTCGCCAGCAGGCTGCCGGCGACGGCAGCCGCCTCTGTGAAGATCTTTGCAGTTCGTCTCATTTCTGATGCCTCCTTCAAGGGCCTCCGCGTGGATGGCCACGTTGGTTGAAAGACGTATCCAGGCAAAAAGAGAGACAATTCGGAGAGCTCCAAGTTGTGACGCAGCAAAATGGACAGAACATGGCGCTTCGTGGCGCGCATATTTGCCTCTCGACTTGCCGAACGAGGGCACTCCTACCTTCCATATGTATTCTACACTGTACTAGCGGGCGCAGATATTGCCCTTTAGGGAATCAGCATGGAAGCAATTCTCCTAGCGCGGCTCCACACGACGCATTAACTGCGGTACTGAGATTGGAGTGTGCACTTCAGGGTGCTGCCCAGATTTCGATGCGAACAAAATGTCCGAAGCCAACCGCGAATCTATCGCCTTGAACCGATCTGAACCACCGACCTCATAACTGGCAACGCATCTATTTTTGGCGGGATCCCGCCATATGAACGGGTTCGAAGCGATTACCCGCTGAGTGATAGGCTACCCGACGCGGTCTTCGCGAAATGTAATTGCCGATTTTGTGATGCCGGCTGCACCGCCGGAACTAGTATCCCGCGTCCCCGGTCAACGCGCTGCCTGTTCCGCCGTAAGTGCCCGTTCGCGGGTGCCGGAAACAATGATCTCCAGAATCTCGTGTTCGTCAGTGTGCTTGATATAGCGGTCGCCGACATACTGGCCGCGCTTCAGCACCATCACGCGATCGCCGACGGCAAAGATATCGACCAGCCGATGAGAGATGATAATCTGGGCTACACCCTGTCTCTTCAATTCCAGCATCGTTTCAAGCAGGCGGTCGGTCGCCATCACCGAAAGATTGGCGGTCGGCTCATCGAGGATTACGACCTGCGGCTCGAACGAGATGGCGCGGGCGATCGCTACGGATTGCTGGCGGCCACCCGACAAGCTTTCGACCTTCTGATAGACGGAGTTGACGTCGACCTTGAGCCGTTTCAGGACCTTGTCGGCCTCCGCATACATCTTCCGCCGATTGACGAACAGGCCTGTGAGCGGCCAGCGACCCAGAAAAATGTTCTGCCCGACGTCCAAGTTCCCGCACAGCGCGAAGTCCTGGTAGATCATCTCGATACCGACGTCTCGGCTCTCATGCGGACTCTTGAAATGCACCGGCTGTCCGGCGACGAAAATCTCGCCAGCGTCGCGCTGATATGCACCGGTCAGGATTTTCATTAGCGTCGATTTGCCGGCGGAATTGTCGCCGACGAGACCGAGGATCTCGCCGGGATAAAGCACCAGGTCGACCGAGCGTAGCGCCTGGACGGCACCGAATGCCTTTTCGATGCCCCGCATTTCCACGATCGGTGTGCCCTGGGGTTCAGCGGGCATGGGTGGCCTCCGATGCTTGTCCGCGTCGCGCCAAATAGGACCGCATGCGTCCGAAGATATTGGCCTGGCGCACCCAAATGTCGACGAGCACTGCCACGATAAGGATGACGCCGATGAAGACATTGATCCAGTGCTGCGGCATAGTGAACCCCTGGACATTCAATTGCAGCAGCGCCCGTACGAGCGTGATCGCTGCGGCGCCGGCAAGCGAACCGATGATGGTGCCGTAACCGCCGAAAATCGATCCGCCGCCGATGATAACCGAGGCGATGGCGTCCAGTTCGCGGAACTGCCCGGCGACGGGGTTGAAACTGCGGAAGTAGGCGACGTTGATGATCCCAGCCATGGAGGCGCAGAGCGCCGACAACAGGAGCGCGAGGAAGCGCACGCGGTGGGTGTTGATTCCCGCGTAAGCCGCGGCACGCAGATTGCCGCCGGTAGACAGGACCTTTAGCCCGAACGGCGTGTAAGCGAGCACGAGGCCAGCCATCAGGGCAACAAAGAACATCCAGATCGTCTGCACGCTGACGACTTCTGCGACGGTCCGAAGAAAGCCAGGCGGCAGCGACAAGCCGAAATGCAGGAGGACGTCGTTCGCCTTGCGGCCGAGCAGGTTGTAGCTTTCGGGCCAGCCCGTCAGTTGTTGGCCGGCGACGAACCAGGCGGCAAGGCCGCGGGCGATGTAGAACATACCCAGCGTAGCGATGAAGGCCGGCAGCTTGAAACCGACAGTGACGGTGGCGTTGACGAGGCCGGCTGCCATACCGACAAGCAGGCCCATCGCCACGGCGGTGATCGGGTCAGCGCCTAACACCTTCAGGAAATAGGCCGCGGTGCTGCCGGAAAGCGCAAGCACAGCGCCGACGGAGAGATCAATATCGCCGGCAGCGATGACATAGGTGAGCCCGACCGTGATGAGGGCAAGTTCTGTGTAGTTGAGCAGGATCGCGAACGTATTGGAGAGGTTCCACCAATAGTCGGGCCTGAGGGCGAGCCCCGTCAGCCACAACAGAACGGTCAGGATAATGGCAAGCGCGTCGCGGCGGGCGAGAAACTTGCCGAACCCGTTAGCCGTCAGCGCCAGGTCGCTCGCCATCGCTCCCTTGGTCTGGACGCCCTCCAGCGCCACGCCGCTCATTTCATAGGCGGGTGGCGGCGGGCGGCCACGCAGCCACGCCCAGAAGCGGCCCGCGACCTGGCGGCGGATGAGGTAGGGCTCTATCAGCACGGCAGTGACGAGAAGGAGGCCAAGGAAAACCAGCACCGCGCCCGCGGGCAAGGTAAACCTGGCATTGACCGCAATATTCTCGCCGTCGATGACGACGATGCGCGTGATCGGCCATCCCTCGCGCAAGACCTTGTCGATCAGCACGACGACCGCGGCCCCCAGGCAAGAGCCTAACACGCGACCGCGACCGCCTAAGATCGACGCGCCGCCAATGACCACGGATGCGATGACGGTGAGTTCCCAGCTGACGCCATAAAGGGGGGTTACGCCCTTATCCTGCGCCGCTGACAGGAGAGCCGCAAGGGTCGCGCAGAGCGACGAGATGAGGTAGGCGCGGATGCGCACCCAGCGCGTGGGAATACCGGCATAGACTGCCGCCTGTTCGTTGCCTCCGGTGGCGAGTGTCTCGTAGCCCCAGCGGGTCTTGCCAAGCACAAAGGCTCCGAACGCGGCAACGGAAGCGAAGACGAGGATCTGGTTGTTGAAGCCGAGGACATTTATTTCGCCCAGGTGGAAGAAGAGCGGAAATTCACCCGCCTTGCCGGAATAATAAATCGCCTGGCCGTGCGTGAGCGCCAGCACGAAACCGCGGCCGATGAAGAGGATCGTCAGCGTCGCGATGAATGCCGGCGCCTTCAGGATGGTCACGAGCACGCCGTTGAGCAGCCCGATCGCCATCCCCAGTAGCAGACAAAGAACGACCGAGGCCGTGATCCCGAGATCGAGAAAGCTCGGTGAAAAAAGCCGGGCGAACACCACCGCGACGATACCGTAGGTGGAACCTACCGACAGATCGAGGTCCTTGTTGACAATGACGAAGGTCATACCCACGGCGATGATCCCCACGCGAGAGGTGTCGCGCAGTAGGGCGTGAAGCGCGCCCGTCGAGGCGAAGAAGGTCGGATTGGCGACCACGCCGCCGACATAGAGCAGCACAAGGAACAGGAGGAGACCGGCCTCCCAGCCGCCGGCGAGCTGCGGAGGCGCGCGGCCGAGCGATGTCATCTCTACAGGCGCCATGGGTTTGTCCGGTTGACCTCTGCACTTGTTCGGGCGGCAGGACCGTTCAGCCCTCCCGCCCGTGTATCAGGCGGCTCGAGCGAAATCAGTTCTCGAAGCGCTTGCCGACATTGGCGACGGTCGCCTTCGTCACCAGTTGGGCCCGCGTGTCGAGATTGGCGGCCGAGATGCCGCGGTCGATCTGCAGGTAGAGCTGCATGACCGGCCAGAAGCCTTGCAGGAACGGCTGTTGTCCCAACGAGCCCGTAAGGTTCCCCGCGGCGATGCCCTCTTGCTGCGCCGGCCCCAGGTCGAAGCCGAAGGCGCAGAACTTGCCGGTCCATCCCATTTGCGCGACTGCCTTGACGAGGGGCGGCGTGAAGACATTGTTTGCAGTGAAGGCCCCGACGACGTCACCACGCGACTCGAAGAGCGACACGAGCGCGTTCACGGGATCGTTCGGGTTCGTGTCGATGCCGACATTCTCCGGCCCGGCGTCCACCTTGAAGTTTTCAAGCTTTCCGGCGTCTTTCAGTGTCTTGACGATGGCATTAAAGGCCGAGGTCACCCGATTGTTCACTTCGATATTGCCCATCGCGGTCGAGGACGGCAGCAGGATCGAGCCGCTGGTCTTGCCGCTGTCGAGCACGCATTTGGCAAGTGCTTCGCCACCGATCGCGGCCGCGGATGCGTCCTGACCGGTATGACTGATGCTGCTGCGGTTGAGCAGCGTCCCGTCAAAGGAGTTCGTCGTGGCGACCGGAATGCCCTTTGCTTCGGCTGCCTTTACGATGTCGTTGTAAGCGCCGATCTGCGGCGTCGTCATGATGATGCCGTCGATCGTCGGATCCTGAACGATCTGATTAAGGATTTCGATCTCGCGGGCCGGATCGTCCACCGGCGACTCCGACCCAAGCAGCAGGATCTTGGCACCGATCATGTTGCCGGCCACCGTGGCGCCAACATAGACGGGATCGAAAAAGCCGTTCCCGGCCGTGTGCGTCACGATACCAAAGGTGAGGTGGCCGTCGGCCGAATGGAAATCCTTGGTGCCGGGCGCCTCTTTTGCGGCGTCCTCGAAACTGTAGCCGCCGACCGCCTTCTCGACACTGCCTGATTGCGCGGATGCATACGAGACGCCAACCGATAGCGCTGCGACCGATGCTGCCGCGTGCAACAAAATACGCCTCATAACTGGTCCTCCCTTGAAAGGGGCAGAAGCCGTTCGGGCGCGCTAGTCGAGAGGGCCGAATGCCTCCTCCCACGACGCTAATTTTCCGCGTAATTCCATCGTAAGTAAATGGTGAACGCGTGGTGCTGGCGAATTTGTTTGCCGGCGTCGTCAGGTTGCTATCCACCGAAGATGAAGGTGGAATGAGAAGAAGCAAAAAAGCGGACTCGGCGGGCATCCGATCACGGAGGAGGAGGCGACGCAGGTTTCCGTCAATCCATTAGGAAACGCTGACCGCTCTGCGAGCTGGCGTACACGTTAATTATGCTCGGTCTTGTCGAGACAAGTGCAAGCGTCACCACCCTGCTTTGGGCATTCGATCCGATCCTCATCCTCAGTCTTGCCTGGCCCTTTCTCGGGGAGCGGATCGACCGTCCGCTCGTCGGTCTCGTCGCTGTTGCGACCTGTGGCGTCTTGCTGGTCAGCGGCTTCGTGAGCGGTTCATCCTTAATAGCGAATCTCGGCTCTGCCTCATTTTGGCGGGCGTGCTGTGCTGTCGTTCAATGACAATCGTATGCAATAGCGACTTCTTATGTTGAGAAAGGCCTCGGAGAAACTCGGCCCATGGGGTGACGATCCTTCTGCATTAATGAGTATGGGAACATATCTAGAAGTATGATTTTATTGCGAAATTTAATGTTTTTCGCAGAATTCACTTGTTATTTCACGACTGAAAAAACTTGCAAAGGCACGGCCATCGCCAAGCCCCATGAAAAACTCGCAGAATCACGGGCCGTCCTCAAAGAGCTGCAGGACGGCGGGCGACGCATATTCAAGTCAGATGAGCTGACCCGCGTCCACCAGGAGCGGCGGCTGCAGAACGGGTTCCTGCGCGATATCATCAAGGGCTGGCTCACGTCGACCTGCCCGCAGGCACAGCAGCAGGACACCACCCCCTGGTACACGAGCTTCTGGGAGTTCTGCAATGACCGGTTTGGCAAGGACTGGTTCCTGTCACCGGAGCAGTCGCTGCTTCTGCACGCGGAAGCGCCCACCATTCCGCCTCAGGTGGTGGTGAACTCCCCCAAAGGACCGAACAACAAAATCGACCTGCCGTTCGGCATTTCGCTCTATGACCTCAAGGTCAAGGAGATGCCAGCCGAACTGATCGCATGTTTAATTTGCTTGTCTCCGGCAACGGCGAGCCCGCTCCGCGTCGATTTCCGACACGCACGACGGATGGCCTACGGCTTCCGCGACACGCACAACAGCGCGCGAATAGGCATCTATGGGATGGTCAGCGGATGACCGTCATCAGAATGACTGTCAATTGGAAGTGTATCGAGCATAATAAAAGCGCCTTCACAGATGAATCACGCCGCGCCGCGCGGCGTGGGCGACCGCATCGGTGCGGCCGGTGGCATCAAGCTTGTCGATGACGCGGCCGACATGAAATTTCGCTGTATCGACAGAGATGCCGAGTTTGCGAGCAATCTCCTTATTCGAAAGGCCTTCTGCGAGAAGCGCCACGACTTCGCGTTCGCGGGAAGTCAGGCCCGCCTCCTCCGTGGCGGCCCGCGCCGTGGAGAGGACCAGCTCGCACATCTCTCCTTCCGGCGCCAGACGCACCCAATCGACTGACGTCAGCAACTCGCTCAACCGCTCCGCAAGCACCGGATCGTCGATGCGCACCGCGATCGTAACAGGGCCAGTGTCACTCATCGGCGGGGTCGGGTCGCGATAGTGACCGCCGCCTCGACATCAGCGCCCGCACGCCTGATCCCCAAGGAGACCGATCTGCCAATCGATTGATGGTCAAGGGTCCGCACGAGCGCATTCACCGAAGGAACGGCCTCACCGTTCCAGTGGACGATGATGTCTCCTTGCAGGACCCCACCAATAGCGCCGGGTCCATTTGGGTCAACACTCATGACCATCGCCCCCTGGCCGCCACCGGTAACGGCGACCTGATGGAGCCCGAGGCCGAGATAGCCACGCGGGACTTCGCCATGCGCCAGGAGGAGAACCGCCGCGCCTTCAACGGTTGCAGAGGGGATGACGAGGGTTCGGCCCCGGGGGCCGCGCACCGCCATTCCAAAGACATTGCCCTCCGCACTGATCGCCAAGCCCCCCTCCGCGCGACGTCGCAATCTCACGTCGAGCTCGATACGTGCATCGATTTTCCCGCCGCGCATCGATCGCCACGCAGGACCAACCGCAATCGCGCTGCCGAATGAAACAAGTGGCGCGCTCTCGGCGGCCGCGGCGACCACGACGAGTGCACCAGGTCGAGGCACCACTTGATCGAGCACAGCCGACGGCGCGTCGGCTCCCTCGACGCGAAGCAGCGCGATGTCAGTCGACGGATCGCGCCCCACCACGCTGGCTGTGTGTTGCGTGCCATCCGAGAATTCGATGAGGATCTGACCTTCGTTGGAAAGAGCTTCATCTGCGGTGATGATGAGCCCTTCGCGCCAGACGAACCCGGTAGCGAGCGAACGGGTTGAGGCAATTTCAACAATGCTCGGCGCCACCGCAGCGGCGGCTTCGACGATCGTGGAAGATAATTGAGCGAGGAAACTAGGTTCAGTCATGGGTGATCTCCTGTAAAGCCTAATGTGTGTCTCTACGGCGGTGATAGCCACTGCCCGGTCAGGTAGGCCGATCACGCTCGGCTTGCCCGCATGCCAACGCCTCGGCGCTCATCACTTGTCGACGTACGCGGCTGGCCCAATATTTCAACGCGATCTGGAAAGTCAGGATAGCGCCCGTGGCGTCGTAGTTGGGGAGCGAGTCTCATACAGGCAGTTTGAATAGATTACCCCGTCGGGGGCATAATTAGCCGGCTGCTCCTTGGCGTAACAGGTATTCGCCGGGGGGTCGTAGCCCCCCCAATTAGCCAGAACCAGCGGCCCAGAAAACTCTCCGGATATCCCCGTTCCTCGCATATCGAGCATCCGGCAGGGGCACGGGTTCCCTCGATTCCGCGCTGCTACCGGTCGGCAAATGCGCAGAAGTCCGGATGGTGGCATCATCGTCAAATCAGCCGTCGCTGTCTTTTTTTGATAGGCCCGATACATTATGCAATCTTCTTGGCCCAAGAGGTGAACGTCACGGCAACAAGCCGTGCAGGGCTCGTGGGAGCACGATTCTGTCCGCCCCTAAGGCGAGTTCCACGCATAAGTTTGCGAACGGCAGCATTGCGCCCCCATTTCGGCCGTTGAAGCAGACCTTGCACCTGCCGGAAAGCAGATTTTGTCTAGTTTCAAGGTAACGGCGCCGCCGATAGCGGAAGTAAGCGTCGTCGCCTTCATGTCTCGGCGAAGCTGCTTAAATGTTTCGCAAAGCATCCTGTTTTCATTCTGGGCTACGGGCTCATCGCCACCATGATGCGTCCAGCGGAAAATTCATGCGAGACTCGGTCTGGTTGACGCGTTTTGTGGAGGGTCTGAAGTAGCTTGGCACTGCGATCCAGACCGCCGTTCTCGCGCAGCGCATATCCGTTGATCAAGTCCTCGAACGCGTCGGGATTGTCCCCACCAGCTGTCACATCTCCGGCAGGCCAGCCTTTCGGAAGCCGTCGACAAAGTGGTCTCGTACAGATGCATCGCGCAGCGGCTGGGAGCTGAGCCAATGGCCGATCGTGAAATGAGGGTGGGCGATCAGGAACAATTCTGCTTCTCGCCGCGCCTCCTCACGGTGGCCCAACTGCGCAAGCGAAGCAGCCAGGAATTTGCGTGAGTTGGTACGATACGTGTCCTTCCTGCGGAGTGTAGCGGTTGCCGCCCCATAGTCACGCGCGGCGTATTGCGCCTGCCCAAGATGACAAAGATACCAGCAGGTTGGATAGGGATTGAGCCGCAGAGCTTTTTCGATCTGCGCTAGTCCGTCGGCAACCCTGCCGTCCAGCACGGACATGTCCGACATGGCGGCCCAGGTGTCGGCGTGGTTGGGGTCCAGCTCCAGGGCCTTGGCGAAGGCGGCCTCCGATTCCTCCCATCGCCGCTCATAAGCCAAAATGGTTCCCAGAACGTAACGGCAGCCGGCATCGTTGGGATCTAGGTCGACCGCCTTCTGCGCGAACGTCGCTGCCATCCGACGGTTAGGATCTTCGGGCTCGCCGAAATGAGTCCAGGCAAGCCAACGGTTATAGGCGAGCAGACTGAGCGCCTCGGCATATGATGGCTCGAGCTTAACCGCGCGTTGAAGCAGCATATAGGCCTCACGCTCAGTTTGCGGCGACTCTTCCGTCAGGAGGCGGGCGCGCACACACAGATCGTACGCCTCAAAGTTCTTCGGCCGATTGCGCTGCGTCGGGATGGTCAGCCGGCCGACGAGGGCTTCAACAATCTTGGCGTTAACTTCATCCTGTAATTCGAAAACATCTTCCACCGTCCTGTCAAACCGGTCGGCCCACAAGTGCTGGCCGCCAAGCGCGTCGATCAATTGGGCATTGATGCGGACACGGCCCATTGCGCGTCTGGCGCTCCCCTCAAGGACGTAGCGGACGCCGAGCTCCTGGGCGACCAGCCTTACGTCGACCGGCTTGCCCTTGTAGCCGTACACGGAATTGCGCGCGATGACGAACAGGCCAGCCGTACGGGAAAGGTCGGTGATCAGGTCTTCGGTCAAGCCGTCGACGAAAGGCGCGTCCGCTTCATCCCCACTCATATTCGTGAACGGCAATACAGCGATCGAGGGACATTCGGGCAGCGGCAATATGCTCTGCAGCGCATCCGGCCAATGCCACACGTGGACCGGGCGAGTCAGGTTCTTTAGGTAGCGTTCGCCTGCATCAAAGAACCGGTCGCCGATCTTGCCGACGATCTCGCCGTGAACTTTGGCTGAAATGCAGATACCTCCCGGTGCGGCCTGCGTCTCGAGGCGCGCCGCGACATTGACGCCGTCGCCGAGGACGTCTGAACCGTCGTCAATGACATCTCCCAGATTGACGCCTACACGCAAAAGCAGGCGCCGGTCTCCGGAAGCCTCAACAGCAGTGGTGGCCCGTTGCATTTCCAACGCTGCTGTGACCGCGTCCACCGCGCTAACGAATTCGATTAAGAATCCGTCGCCCATGACCTTGAAGATGCGACCGTTGTGGCGCATCACAGCCGGCTCGATAACGCCAGAACGGAGTTCCCTGAGGTTCGCCAGCGTTGCGACTTCATCAGCCTCCATCAGGCGTGAATATCCCACCACATCGGCAACGACGATGGCGGCAAGGCGACGCTGAAGAGACTGATCCGTCATGTGAGGACAAGCCTAACGACCGAGTTCGCAAGTTATTGTTCAGCGGCGGGTGAGTCAACAAATGGTCAGAGTAATGTCCAGGCGATCGCCACCTCCATCGAGCCGTCATCCTTCTTTGTGACCGACGGCGTCGAAGTGGACGACACGGAAATGAGTATCCACGAAAAGCGGATGGTTCTTGAACGCGTGGTGATGGGCGGCGAGCGGGGGCTTTCGGCGGACTGGCCGCATCTGGAGAGCTGGCCAGAAATGCCGACTTAGCGACGCGATCGACAGCAAGCTTCGCCGTTGTATCTGGTCAAGATAAACACAGGCGACCTGGAAACTGGACCGGAGAATCGAACGCGGCAACGGTCGTTCAACAGAAGACCGGGCGTCCGGGTCCAATTCGAACTGACCAGCGATGTGCGTGCCAGCCTATTGGCGTGGTTTGAGAGACGCGGTGGCACCGTCGATGAATACGCTTTCCCAAGTCGGGTCGATCACTCGCGGCACATGAGCACGCGGCAGTACGCCCGCCTGGTCGATGAATGGGTCACAGCGATTGGGCTTCGAGCATCGGACTAGGCACGCACTCGCTGCGAAGAACGAAAGCGGCCATCGCCATCCAGATATTGCTCGGGCACACCAAGATCGAGAACACGGTTCGATATCTCGGTGTGGACATCGAGGATGCGTTGCTTTTGGCTGAGCGAACCGAAATATGAACATGGAACGGTCATTCGCTCAAAACGGATGACCGCTTCGTGCGGCTGGTTCTTCATTCACGAGATCCGATTTGGGGCGGGAGCGGAACGGCGGCTACGGCCAGTCGAAGAAGGCGCATGAAGAGTTTCATGCCGTCTTGAAGGCTGGAACCGCCGCCTTGGGCGTGCTTGATCCCATTCATGGCAGCGACAATGAGATTGGCCAGCTGCGCAGGTGGCACTTCCAGAGGTTCAAGATCGATTTCGCCCTTCTGCGCAGCAGCCAGTATGGTTTGCGTCAGCAGGTTCAAAAGCTTCTGGCGCGCGTCGAGCGTAATATCGGCCGCCAAGGCCACGTTGGCGGCAAATAGCTCATCTGCATCAGCACTGCCGCCAAATGGCGCAATCAACTCCCGCTGAAAAACCGCCATGGCCTTGGCAATGCGATCAAAGGCACACCCGTCGCTCGCCAGCACCGCTGCCACTTCATCCAAAGCCTTGGCGTGGGCGCGAGCTGAACCGGCCCGAAACAGCTCTTCCTTGCTGCTGAAGCTCAAATAGAGCGAGGCGCGCGAGATCGACGCCGCACGGGCAATGTCCGCCATTGACGTCTTGCGAAAGCCAAACCGCACAAACACCGGCAAGGCTGCGTCCAGGATCAGGGTTATTTTTTGGTCGGGCTGCATGATGGGCAGATTGACACCTTAAGTCCAGACTGTCAAAAGACGATTGGACATTTAGGGTTCAGGTGTCTAATCGACATGGCCGACTGATGCGGTCAGAAGGACATTCGATGAAAAAAGAGACGAACGCTGCAAATGCAGCGGTGCTGGTTACCGGCATTGGTGGGTTTCTCGCCGGGCACGTCGCTTTTCAGTTGCTTAAGGAAGGCTATCGTGTGCGCGGTAGTCTGCGCCACATCGAAAAAAGTGACAGCGTGCGACGTCTGCTTGGCGCTCATATTGGCAAGGATGCTCTGGAGCGGCTCAGCTTCGTGCAGGCAGATCTTGATAGCGACAATGGCTGGCCTGCAGCTGTCGAAGGCTGTCGTTATGTCATTCATACCGCGTCTCCCTTTCCTCCTGGGTTTCCGGAAAATACGGACGCTTTGATCCAAACCGCCCGTGAGGGCGCTTTGCGGGTGCTCCTTGCGGCGCACAACGCGCGCGTCGAGCGGGTGGTCCTCACATCCTCGATAGGTGCCACCAACCATGGCGACGGGCAGGCCCCCTTCACCGAAGAAAATTGGACTGACCCGAACGGTCCGCGGGCAACGCCCTATTACCAGTCAAAAACTTTGACTGAGCGTGCTGCCTGGGCCTTTGCGCGCGACGTAGGGCTCGAACTGACGGTCATTAACCCGAGCATGATCCTGGGGCCGTTGCTCGGAGCGAATTTCGGGACATCCGTGGGACTGATCCATCATCTGATGACAGGACAATTCCAAGGTATTCCACGGTTTGGTTTCTCAGTGGTGGATGTGCGCGATGTGGCGCGGGCTCACCTGCTGGCGATGACGCAGCCCGAAGCCAAAGATCAAAGGTTTATCGTTGGCGGGCGCTTTTTCTGGCTCAAGGATTTGGTAGCTGTCCTGGCTGCGTCCTTCCCAGAGTACGTCTCACGGCTTCCTTCAGGTGAAGTTCCCGATGAGGTGGTTAGGGCGATGGCGGAATCCGACCCCCATGCACGAACCATCGTTCATGAACTCAATCGTGACCTGAGTGTCAGCGCAGCAAAGGCCAGGCATGTCCTGAACTGGCGGTCGCGCTTAGAGGAAGAGGCTATACGGGCTAGCGCCCAGAGCCTGATTGACCTGGGCTTGATCGCAGCCATGCCGCCGACAGCCGCAGCCTCCGTATAATCGTCACTTATTTAGAGATCGAGCGATCTCGCCTTTTTCAATTGGAGAATACCGTGACGACCCGATCCCCCGATACTGTCGAAACCTCCAGCACAATAGAGTTTTTGCGTGAAACGGAACGCGCCAGACTGCGCGCCCTCGTCGTCGCTGATCTCGACCGGGCAAGAAAGCTTCACGCACCAGACTTTCAATTGATCACGCCAATCGGCGTGGCCCTTTCCAAAGACGAGTATCTGGGGTCTATCGCATTGGGCAAAATTCGATACCTGACCTGGGAGCCTGCCGACATTGCGGTGCGCCTGTACGACACCGCTGCGGTCATCCGATATCGCGCCCAGTTGGAGGTCTTGTTCAGTGGGCACAAAGTCCCTCTCAGTGATTACTGGCACACCGACGTCTACGAACAGCGTGATGGCCAATGGATGGTCGTCTGGTCTCAGGCGACCAGCATCAGCGGATAGTCGGTGCCGCAGCCACGACAAGGGCCTGAAGTTTAGTGCAGACCGTCAAGCCGACTACGCAGCCAAATCGGCCATGTGATTGGTAGGTAATTGCAAGCAGCTTTGGGGTCTACGTTTTTGGAGAGCGAATGGCCGAATTGCGGTCGCTTACTGAACGGCAGTTTTCTGCCGGACGTTGCTCCGAAGGCGGCGCATTGACGCTGCCGGAGACCACCCCGTGCCCGTGCGCTTCCGAAGCGGATGACGTATGCCACAGAACAAGCGCAAGGAGCGCAGGCACTCCCCACAATTCCAGCATCGTTTCCCAACCCAATAGACGGGACAGACCAGCTGACGTCGCGGCCGCCGGCGTGGCGCCGCCCAAGGCGTTCTTGTAGCGGAAAAAAGAGAACATTTGACTGAAAAGTAGTCGGGTTACCATCCCGGTAGCTTTTCAGTTGCTCAGTTTCCTTCGGACCACGTCCCAATCAACATTGTCATGAAGCGCTCGGCCGCGGGCGAAAGCGTCCCACCGCGACGACGCACAATGCCGATCGTTCGTGAGATTTGAGGATTGCGAATAGGTCTCGTGACGAGGAACGGGTGCTCTTCCTGTGGTGTAGCGAGTTTTGGCAGAACCGAAATTCCAAGCCCGGCTTCCACCAAACCAAGCGATGTCGAAAGATGTGTGACTTCATAGGACCAACGCAGTTTCAGGTTCGATTTCGCCAACGCAGCGTCAAGAAGCGTGCGATTGCCGCTGGACCGGTGAACTGTGATCAGTTGATAGGGCGCCAGATCGTCCCATTCGAGTTCGCTCTTCGCCGCCAGCGGATGATCCTTGCGTGCCGCCAGCACGAATGGATCTTCGATGAGCCTGTCGAAGATGAGGTCGGGATCTGAAAAGCCCATGATATTGATGCCGAACTCGACTTCCCCACGGGCGACTGCCTGTAAACCGTCGGTAGCCGGCAGATCGAGAATGCGAAAACGAATATTGGGATACTCGGCGCTGAACTGCTTGATGACGGTTGGTAAAAAATAAAAAGCGGCCGTTGGCAGACATGCGATAGTCACAAGGCCGCTGCGCTGAGATCCGACATCGCGCACCGCAAACAGCGACGTGTCGAACTCCTCAAGCATTCGTCGCACCAACGGGATCAGCTCCGCGCCAAGGGCGGTTGTCGAGACATGACGGGTGGTGCGCTCGAGCAAGGGCGCCCCGATTGCAAGCTCCAGCTTCTGAATTCGACGGCTGAGTGCCGGCTGTGACAGATTGAGCGCTTCGGCAGAGCGGTGGAAGTTTTCCAGTTCGACGACCGCTAGAAACGCGCGGAGATCCAGTATCTCGCAATTAATGCTCACAACGCATCATTCCTTCTAATATTCGCATTTCACATATCAATCTTTTTGCCGCTTACTGCAACAAAGAAGCTGATTGATATTTAAATCACATCAGTAAGCGGACACAACCATGAACGATCTGATTTCCATTCCCTGCGTTCTGATGCGAGGCGGCACCTCCAAAGGACCGTTCTTTCTCGCCTCCGACCTTCCGTCAGATGAGCGTCCACGCGATCAAATTCTGCTTTCGGTCATGGGATCTGGTCATCCTCTGCAGATCGATGGTATCGGCGGCGGCAACCCCGTTACCAGCAAGGTTGCCATCGTCGGCCCGGCAACCATACCGGATGCCGATGTGGATTATCTGTTCGCCCAGGTCCGCATCGATCAGCAACTCGTCGATACCTCGCCGAATTGTGGAAATATGCTAGCGGCCGTCGGGCCGTTCGCGATCGAGGCCGGCCTGGTCAAGGCGGCGACGGGCGTAACCCGCGTGCGCATTCACAACGTCAATACCGGCAAAGTGATCGAAGCGGAGGTTCCGACCCCTGATGGCTGCGTTGCCTATATGGGGGATGCCTCGATCGACGGCGTGCCTGGCAATGCTGCGCCGATCGCGCTGACCTTCATGGACGCGGCTGGGGCACGCACGGGGAAGCTTTTTCCCACCGGCAACCCGCGCGACAGCATTGACGGTATCGATGTCACCTGCATCGACTGCGCTATGCCGATGATGTTGCTGGAAGCCACCGCCCTCGGTGTGACGGGCGACGAACCTGCAGCCGAGCTTAATACCAACGGCGCATTGCTCGAACGGCTCGAAACTCTGAGGCTCGAAGCTGGCCGGCGCATGGGTATGGGTGACGTCAGCAATCAGGTCACGCCAAAGCCGGTTCTAATCTCCAGGCCCAACAACGGCGGCGATCTCGGCGTGCGCTATTTCATGCCGCATCAGTGCCACCCATCTCTCGCAACGACCGGTGCGGTCGGCATAGCCACGGCCTGCATCAGCGACGGAACCGTCGCCTCGCGGCTGATCGGAGACCGCAAGCCACCGGTCGTTCTCGTTCTCGACCATCCAAGCGGCCGTTTGGAAGTGAAACTGGATACCCGCGATGGCAAGACAGTTGCTGGAATCCTGCGTACGGCCCGGCGCCTCTTCGAAGGCCAGGTCTTTGCAAAACCTATCGCGCAAATGGTTTGCGCGGCATAATCGAAAGTGGTTGCCGGGAGGGCGCCACGCATCAGGGAGGAATACACATGCGTAACCTATTGCTCGCACTTGCGGCAACGGTCGCTTTCGCCGGTTCGGCTATTGCGGAACCCGTCCGCATCAGCGTCGGGTCCTACAACCTCAACAACCTGCCCTTTCCGGTCGCAGCTGGCCTAGGTCTCTACGAGAAGGAAGGTCTTGAGGTAACCGTCGAAAACTTCGCATCGGGCGGTTCCAAGACGCTGCAGGCGCTCGTTGCCGGCTCCACGGATATCGCCGTCGGCTTCTACGACCACACCATCCAGATGCAGTCGCAGAACAAGGCTGTTGTCGCCTTCGTGCAATTGGCCCGCAATTCCGGGCTCGTGCTTGCCGGTGGAAAGAACGCTGCGTTCGATCCCGCCAAACCTGAAACGATCAAGGGCGCGAAAATCGGTATCACAGCGCCGGGCTCGTCTTCAGACTTCTTCGTCCGCTATTATCTGCAGCGCCACAGCCTATCGGCTGATGACGTCTCGTTGATCGGGGTCGGCTCCGGTTCAGCTGCTGTTGCGGCGCTCGAGCAAGGAAAGGTTGATCTATTGGTCAACTACGATCCGGCGGCAACCTTTATCGAAGCCAAGGGTGTCGGCAAGATTTTGATCGACGCCCGCAGCGACGCCGGTGCCACGCAAATCTACGGTGGGATCTACCCGACCTCCGTCCTTTATGCGACGCAGGCCTATATCGATGAGAACCCGGAAACCATCCAGAAAGTCACAAACGCGACCGTGAAGGCGCTGGCCTGGATGAACACACACAGCGCTGAAGAGATCGTCGAAAAACTGCCGAAGGAATTCATCTCCGGTGACCGGGGCACCTATGTGAAGGCTGTCGAGAATGCCAAACTGATCTTCTCGGTCGATGGCAAATTCAGCGAGACCGA
Source organism: Ensifer sp. 22521 (assembly GCF_052044795.1). NCBI lineage: Bacteria > Pseudomonadati > Pseudomonadota > Alphaproteobacteria > Hyphomicrobiales > Rhizobiaceae > Ensifer > Ensifer sp. 22521. The sequence continues at coordinate 32,294 of NZ_JBQENM010000037.1, read as the reverse complement.
CACTCAGACACCCCTCGCCGTCTTGAAGAGTTTCAACGAAAAGGTTGCTGCCGCGACTATCGATCTTTCCAAAACCTACACGAATGCTTTCGTGGACAAAGTCAACGACAAGACCATCAATTAATCCAGGAGGAGGCCATGGCTTTGGCTGTCGTAAAACCCATGTCCGTTCCGTCGGGCGAGCTAAACAAGAGGCCAATGGTATCGATTGACGCCGTCACGATGTCATTCGGCTCCTATGTAGCGGTGCAGGACGTGAACCTGACAGTTGCCGATGGCGAGTTTCTCGCCATCGTGGGACCAACAGGCTGTGGCAAAAGTACCGTGCTCAACGCCATTGCTGGTCTTCTGAAGCCTGCCAGCGGAACAGTGGCGATCGACGGCGCTCCGGTTAAGGGCGTCCAGAACGATATCGGCTATCTCTTTCAGCAGGACGCGCTGCTGCCCTGGAAGACATCGATCGAGAATGTCGAGCTGGGACTGCTGTTCAAAGGTGTGCCGAGTTCAGAGCGACGCGAGCGTTCTATGAACTGGCTTGCGAAAGTCGGACTCAAAGGGTTCGAGCATCGCTATCCGCATCAGCTTTCGGGCGGCCAGCGCAAGCGCGTCCAGATGGCGCAGGCCCTAATCTCCGGCCCCAAAGTCATCCTAATGGACGAGCCCTTTTCGGCCCTCGATATTCACACACGGCACCTCATGCAAAACGAACTCCTGCGTCTGTGGCAGGAAGAGCGCAGGGCTGTCGTAATGATCACGCATGACCTCGAAGAAGCAATAGCCCTCGGCGACCGGGTCGCAATTCTTGCAGCCGGCCCTCGTTCACGGGTTATCGAAAGCTTCCCGGTGGAACTCGAGCGCCCTCGCGACGTCGCGGAAATTAAACTCGATCCACGCTTTATGGATCTTTATCGAAATATCTGGGCGTCCCTGCGCGGCGAAGTGGAGAAAAGCTATGAACGTCGTGACTGAACGCATCATCCAGCTCGGGATGCTAATCTTTATCCTCGGCGGCTGGCAGCTTGGCGTGACCGCCGGCTTCATCGATGTCTTCTTCTTTCCAGCCCCGCTCGACATCTTCAACCAGATGATCAGCTGGATTGTTGACCCCAGCTTCTATCGTCATGTGTCAATCACACTGACGGAGACTGTGCTCGGCTACATCATCGGCACAGGCCTTGGCGTCGCAGCCGGTGTATGGCTGGGTCTTAGCCGCAGTGCGGCACGGATTTTGGACCCCTTCATCAAAGGCCTGAACGCCATTCCGCGCGTCGTGCTTGCCCCAATTTTCGTGCTTTGGCTTGGTCTCGGCCTATGGTCCAAGGTAGCGCTCGCAGTAACGCTTGTCTTCTTCATCACCTTCTTCAACGCCATGCAGGGCGTCCGCGAAGTCAATCCGGTCGTCCTCGCAAACGCAAGGATTCTCGGGGCCAAACGTTCCGATCTGTTGCGGCATGTCTATTTTCCGGCGGCAGCCAGCTGGATTTTGTCCTCCCTTCGCACGTCAGTCGGCTTCGCGGTGGTCGGCGCCATCATTGGCGAATATCTCGGCTCCTCTGCCGGGCTCGGCTATCTGATCGCGCAGGCGGAAGGCAACTTCGACGCGGTTGGAGTGTTTGCCGGCATCATCATCCTGGCCGCGTTCGTGCTCATCATCGACCGAATTCTTGATGTTCTGGAAGGCCGGCTGATCAAGTGGAGACCGAATACCGCAGAAGAAAGAGCGACGTAACTATTAATCGGATCAGTTTCCATGTGAGAAGAATTGGGGTGCCGCCATCGGCGGCCCCTTCTTAGCACGGTTCTGTCCGCCCCTCAGGCGACGTCCACGCTTAAGTTTGTGACCGGCAGCATGCGCCTCCAAGTCGGACACTGAGCAGAGCACGGTGGTATCACAGAAGCGGACATGATACATGCCGCCGAGCTGCAGGTTTGCACCACTTCCAGACCTTACCTCGGAAGCTACGATCGACGCGTTTGGACCCAACGCTGCCATTCGCCGATAGCGCCCGACGGCTGGTCGATCGAAGATTCCGTGCGTTTCGCGGGTTAGCAAAGCGTGTCATCGGTAAATCGCGGTTCATCGCCCGGCTTGCCGCACGCGACCCAGTCGCGCTTCGCCCGCAGATAATTGGTCAGCTCGGCCAATTCAATTGCCTTCTGCTCAAGCCTGACGAGCTGGACGTCCATGATCTCGATCTCACGCGCCGGCGATAAGCCCTCGCGTTGCAGTTCCGTGGCGATCTCCGCGATCTCCTTGAGTGGCAGACCCAGTGATTGTGCGAAACGGATCATCCGAACCGTCGAGGCCTCCTGATCGGTGAAGATCTGATAGGGATTGCGACCACCTTTGGCGCCGAGTTGCGGCCTGAGCAGACCTTTGCGGACATAAAAGCGGACAGTGTCCTGGCTCAATCCTGTCCGCTGGGCGAATTCTCCGATCAGCATATTTTACACCTTAAGCTGTTGACCATGGACCTTAGTCCAGCCTTATATGATGCGTTCCCTCAATTGTGGAACACTTTCATGCTGAACTATCCTAATAACGAGTCCCATGAGCCGACTGCCTTCGTGACTGGGGCAACCGGCCTTCTGGGCAACAATCTGGTCCGCGAACTAATCGCCGACGGCTGGGGCGTGCGCGCGCTGGTTCGCTCGCACGAGAAAGCAGCAATGCAGTTTGCCGGGCTGGATTTAGAGATCATAGCCGGCGATATGCTCGACGTGTCGGGTTTTGCGGACGCACTTAGGGGCGTCGACGTGGTTTTCCACACAGCGGCTTATTTCCGCGACTCTTACAAAGGCGGGAAGCATTGGGACGCGCTCTACGCGTCCAATGTCGCGGGTACGCGTGGCTTGCTCGATCACGCTTATCGTGCCGGAGTGCGGCGCTTCGTCCATACCAGCTCGGTTGCAGTGCTGCGCGGTGCAAAGGGACAAACCATAGACGAGTCCATGTTGCGGGACGAGCGGGACGCCGATGATTATTACCGCAGCAAGATCCTGTCGGACCGCGTGGTGCTTGATTTTCTCGACAAACATCCCGATTTTTGGGCGGCCATGGTGCTTCCGGGCTGGATGCACGGGCCGGGGGATATCGGGCCGACGTCGGCTGGCCAAACAGTGCTGGATGTGGCGCTCGAGCGCTTGCCCGGCGTTCCCCCCGGCTCCTTCTCGGTGGTCGATGCGCGCGATGTGGCGCGGGCGATGATCCTCGCTAGCCACAGGGGGCAACGCGGCGAACGTTACCTCGCCGCCGGACAGCATATGACCATGGCCGATTTGTTGCCGTTGATCGCACAAGCCACCAGGGCAAAGGCACCGACCCGCCGCATTCCACTCTTCTTGCTTTACCTGATCGGCGCCGGCAATGAGCTCTACGCGCGGATGACTGGCGAGCCTGTACTCTTGAGTTGGGCCATGGCGCGAACAGTTGCCACGGAGAATGACCGATCTCGCTACGATTGTGCGAAGAGCACACGAGAATTGGGTCTGGAGTTCCGGCCCGTGAGCGAAACCCTGCGTGATGAAGTGGCCTGGTTCCGTACGCACGGCTTCTTGCCTAGCTGAAGTTCGCGATACGGCGCTAAAGGGCTACAGCCAAGACAGAGGTTTCAGCCAAAGCCCCTTGAAGGTCGGTGACATTCGTTGAAATCGGTCTTAGTGCCCTTTTCGCCTTAGAAATCGAGCACGGATACGAAGGCGTCGATCCATTTTCGCTTCGGTTAATTGTGGCCCGATCTATTGGGCGATCGCAACGCGATCACCCACACTTACGCTGGCTCATCAGTGGGCGTCACCTCAGATGTAAAGGGGCATCAACGTGAACAGGAGTGGGGACGATTCTCCCAGAGTTTGACCGCCACCGCGTGCTCAGGTTTCGGCTTGGCCAGCACTCGACGGGCGGCATGCGTGGCGGTGCGACGGCAAAAAAACAAGGCGTCCGGCGGTCTGCATGGGGATTACAACCCCGGAACATTGCGATTGTCGTACCATCTGATCCGGCATTCGTCGCGCTCGCCACCCAATTGCTGTGACGCCGCCTCGGCATCAGATGCGCCACGATGGCCGTTATGGTGCCGTGCCCAACTCTTTGAACAATACACGTGCGTAGAAATCCACACACACTCCAACCCGTGCGGTGACCTCCTCATCGCTATCGTTCCATGGTGTTTCAAGGCCGATAGCGGCCCTGCGCAAGGGCTCAGCAACCAGAGCAGCAAGGATCATCCGGGCAGATCGGATGACATCAAATGACTGGACATCGGCTTGGTACTCGCGCAGCCAGTTCGCCACGGCCAGCACTCCCCGCTCGACTCCATTTCGATTATAGATTTCTGCCAGCCGTTCTCGACCCTCCTTTTCAGCACAGATGAGACGGAAAAGGGCTACAGCTTCCTTGGATAGGGCGATCCGATAAATCCTGCTCAATAGCTCCCGCAGGCTCCCCGGATCAGGACGCGGCTCGCTCGGCCGGTGATCTCCACTCGTTTGGAGTTGCTCAGTCCAGGACGCTACGATTTTCCCGACCAGTTCCTCACGATTGGCCGCCATAGCGTAAACAGTCTTTTTGGCAACTCCTGCGCTACGCGACACCGCATCGATGCTGAACTTGGCAAATCCCTGATCAAAGAGAAGCTGTGTTGAGGCTTGGAGAATTTTGCGTTCCACCTCAAGCCGATTACGGGCCGGACGCCCTCTCGCTCGCTTTTCCAAATCTTGATCCCCTTGACCAACGTCGTACGAAGGGTATACCCATCGAATTTAGGAAACGCCACACGTTTCCTAAATATAGGAGATAGGAAATGCAACAGGATTTGGAAGCAGCAATCCCTGTCGCGCTGCTGCACGCCGACCCAATTAGACTCGAAATGGGTATCGAGCGCTTCGGCTCCGGCACCCTCACGGTCGCCTGCAGAACGATAATGCCAGGGTGCAACGGAGCGATGCTGGAATGGTGGTTCAAGTATTTTGAAACCGACGAACACCTTCGCTGGTGGCATCCGATTGATCACAAGCGCCATTTCGGTTGGGACGAGCTTTGGAAAAAAGGTGAGAACTACATCGGCGCGACGATCAGGGCGACGGAGTCGCTAGGAGAGGTTCCTCCGGTCAAAGCAACCATCAAGTTCCTAAGCCCAGCTGCATACTTCAGTGCCACGGACATCGATGCCGCAAAGCGGGTGGGCGGCGTATCCGCACTTTTCTACGCCGGAATTGGCTTTGGCGATGATGTTGAGACTGACGAGCATGGAGTTCCAATAGGCGGCCGGATGATGCACGTCACACGGGACACGCCCGATGGCCTCGTTCTGCGAAGCAGATTCGTTCTTGGTCTCGATAGCGACAAGGGCGGCCACGCTGTCCCGGACGAGATCGGACTGGGGCTGATGCGCCATTGCCATTCGGAGTTCTCGTTCCTCGCGAAGGCACTTCCGTCTGCATATTATGGTGATCTCGCAAATTCTCGACCTGCCGACAACTGGTAGGTTCGCCCGGACGCTGCTTATGCTGACTTGTCCGGTTGAAAGCGGGGGCAGTTCAGCTATCGACCTCATTCCGGAAGTTTGAACCACGAGATAACTTCTCAAAATTTTTCAGTGGCACGGTGACGTTCGCTTCCATCTGCCAACGGCGGCTGTCTATGCAGATTTCCGGGAATGAACGATGGATATGGCCGGAAGCAAAGCGCGGCCAGCCAGCTCGGGGCGTTCTATCCGCCAACCCACGCTTCGGTGTGATCTTGAGGGGATCTGAACCGGGATCTGCTGCCAATTCCACACCTGCTCACGACTTGACGGATGCCCTGACCGGCAATCGAACCCTGCTTACGATCGCCATTGCGCTCTCGCTCGCCATGATGGCGCCGGTCGCCTGGCTCGTCGGCCTGTCGATCAAGGACAACAAGGAACTGATGCTCGGCACGGAATCGGTATTCCGATTGCCCTATACGCTCATCAACTACGTCAACATCGTCCACTCATCGCAGGCCTTTGGCTGGTTTTTCAACAGCGTGGTGGTTGCGATCGGACAGACGGCGGGCGTGCTGATCCTGTCTTCACTTGCCGGCTATGCCTTTGCCCGCCTCGAATTTCCGTTGCGCAAGACGATATTCGTCATCGTGCTCTTCGGTCTTGCTGTGCCCGAACAGGCAGTCATCATTGCCCGTCACCAGATGTTCAACTGGTTTGGCCTTCACAACACCTATGTCGGACTGATGCTGCCTGGCATGTCGTCTGCCTTCGGGGTCTTCCTGATGACCCAGTTCTTCAAGGCTATTCCCAAGGAGATCGACGAGGCGGCGCTGCTCGACAATGCCTCTCCGCTGCGCATTTTTTGGAAGGTACTCTTGCCGCTGACGCTGCCGGCCCAAGCGACGCTCGGCATCTTCACCTTCCTGCATGCCTGGAACGACTACTGGTGGCCGCTGATCTCCGCCACGAGAAAGGAGATGTTTACGCTCACCATCGGCATCGCCTCGTCCCAGACCAATTTCGCCCAAAGCGAAGGGCTCGGCTTTCCGCGCTGCGTCTCATGGCGGCGCGCGAGCGCATGCTCGATGGCACGGTGGAGATCGACCATTTTCATCTCGGTGGGCGACCGAGAATAAATCCGGACGATCCACCGCCTGGACGAGGCCGAAAAGGTCTACCGAATACCCAGAAGACGCCTGTCATGGTGATAGTGCAGCGACCAGATGACGTCACACCCGGCACTCCGGCCGGTGACGCGCGTGCTGCGGTGGTGACGGGTCTTTCGCTTCGTGCAGCGGGGCGCGCGCGGCCGAAGCGCAGATCGACCCCGACGCCTACTTGATGAGCGATGAGGCGACAGCGTTCATAGCCCTTGGCGAGAACTATGCCAGGCATGACACCGTGAAGCATTCCAGCCGCGAATACGTTCGCGACGCCGTTCATGTCAATTCGGTCGAAGGTTTCAATTCCCGCGTCCGCCACACAATTGCCGGCGTCTTTCATCATATCAGCCCGCAGCATGCCGACCTGTATTTCCACGAGATCGGTTTCCGCTGGTCCCAGCGCGTCATTACTGGCCGGGCTGTGTGGAAAAGCCGAAATGGCAGGGAGCGCATGAAAACAATGTGGTCACGGGTACCGCCGGCGCTGCAATTGCTGCAGGTCTTCCGCGCTGCTACCGGTCGGCAAATGCGCAGAAGTCCAGATGATGGCATCATCGTCAAATCAGCCGTCGCTGTCTTTGTTTGATAAAGGCCCGATACATTATGCGATCTCCTTGGCCCAGAACGTGAACATCCTAGGATCCGGACCCAATAATTGGCTCTCCCTGAGCGCTGGGACAAGATTCATTGCCGCAACGAAAGGGCGGTGAGATGTCTGATTTCTTTTGGTTTTCCGATGCGCAGTGGGAACGGATCGAACCGCTCCTACCAACGGATGTGCGGGGCAAGCCACGCGTGGACGATCGTCGCGTGTTGAGCGGAATCGTCCATGCGCTGCGATGCGGTGGCCGCTGGGCGGACTGCGCCGACGTCTATGGATCGAAGAAGACGCTCTACAATCGCTTCGTTCGCTGGTCCGAGCGCGGCATCTGGGAAGGCATCTTCAGCGCACTCGCCGGAGCCGAGGATGCGCCGGACCGATTGTTCATCGATAGTAGCTGCATCAAGGTCCACCGCTGCGCAGGCGGCGGAAAAGGGGGGGCTTGGCTCATGGTATCGGCCGCACGAAAGGCGGACGGAAGCTCCATGCCGTCTGCGACGCCAAAGGTCGCCCTCACGTCCTGCTCCTGACGCCCGGCATTCACGCATTGCAAATCTGTGTCCGCTTGGAGCGTTGAAGAGACAAACAAGCTTCTCCACTGGCGGTTCAATTAGCTCACTGTCGCGAGCTCACGCGCAAGTTCCAAGAACGCCCTGACCCCGGCTGACAGATTTCGGCGCCCAGGGTAGTAAAGGCAAAGCCCCGGATATGGTGGCGTCCAGTCTTCCAGTACACGGACGACGCGCCCCGCCTCAATGTCCGGGAAAATGTCTTGCTCGAAGATGTAGCCTATACCGGCGCTTTCCAGGACAGCGGTTCTTGTGAGGCTAGCCTCGTCCAGCGATATCGGGCCGCGTGCATCGATTTGCACCTGCTCCCCGTCCTTCTCGAAACGCCACCGAAACAGGGAGCCATCGGGCAGGCGAACGCGAATGCATCGATGGCTGAGAAGGTCGGGAGGGACCACCGGCTTCCCATGCCTCTCGAAGTATTCAGGAGACCCAACCACAGCATGTCGCTGGGGCCGGCCGAGCGAAACTGCAATCATGTCGCTGGGAACGAGGCCCGCAACCCTGACTCCCAGATCAAACCCGTCCTTGACGATATCGACCATCTTTCCTTCAGTTACAATATCGACATTCATGTCGGGATAGCGGCGCAGGAACTCAAGCACGAGCGGTGAGATGATTGCGCGCGCCGCGAACGGCGCCGCGTTGATCCGTATTGTTCCGGAAGGTGTCTCACGTTGCGCACGCACCGAATCCAAAGCGGCATAGAGATCCTGGAGCGACGGCGCCACCTGCTGCACAAAGAGCCTGCCGGCATCCGTCAGCGACACGCTGCGTGTGGTGCGGTTGAACAATCGCACCCCAAGCTCCGCCTCAAGCCTGCCTATTGTGTGGCTCAACGCTGTCGTAGACATGCCGAGATCGATGGCCGCTGCGCGGAATGTGCCGCGCCGGGCAATAGCGATGACCGCTTCAAGTTCCTTCAGGTTGGCTTGTTCCATTGTCCCGATCTGTTCATTGCTGCATGCCGGCTTATCCCACTTATCTACGCAATGGTCGAGCGCTACTATCGGGTCAGCCAATGAGGAGAAACACAATGGATATGCCCGATATCGCGAACATGTACTTTGACGCTGACAGCGGCAGCAACGCGGATGCGCTGTCGGACACCTTTGCGATCGAAGCCGTTGTCGAAGATGAGGGATCGCGCCATCAAGGCGTCGTCGCCATCCGTGAATGGTGGGTGGCTGCGAAGAAGGCGACGCAGTACGTTTCTGAACCTTTGGAATCCACCGTTGACGGCAACAAAGTGCTCGTCCGAGCCAAAGTTGGCGGCCAGTTTCCCGGCAGTCCGGTGACGCTCTCATATGCCTTCACCATCAAGGACGGCAAAATCGCTAGGCTGGAGATCCGGTGATGACAGACTTTCTCAACCTGAGAGGCAAACGAGCCCTCATTACTGCTGGAACCAAGGGCGCCGGGGCTGCGACCGTCAGCCTGTTTCGGGAACTCGGCGCGCAGGTGTTGACGACCGCGCGGGCGCGTCCTGAGAACCTGCCGGAAGAATTGTTTGTCGAGGCCGATCTCACGACTGAAGAGGGGTGCGCGGCCGTCGCGGGCGTTACACGTCAACGTCTCGGCAACATCGATATCATCGTTCATATGCTGGGTGGCTCGTCAGCAGCCGGCGGTGGCTTTGGGGCGCTAACTGATGCCGAGTGGCACAAAGAAATGTCTCTCAATCTTTTTCCCGCTGTTCGACTCGATCGCGAACTGGTTCCAGGCATGGTCGAACGGGGAACCGGTGTGGTTGTGCATGTCACGTCCATCCAAAGAGTGCTGCCTCTCCCGGAAGCGACCACGGCTTATGCTGCAGCCAAGGCGGCACTCTCGACTTATAGCAAGGCCATGTCCAAGGAGGTATCGCCCAAGGGCGTCCGCGTCGTGCGAGTGTCTCCGGGTTGGATCGAAACGGAAGCGTCCGTTCACTTGGCCCAGCGCTTGGCGGACAAGGCGGGTACGGATCTTGAGGGTGGCAAGAAAATCATCATGGATAGTTTGGGCGGCATACCTCTCGGACGCCCTGCCAAGCCCACGGAAGTGGCAAACCTGATTGCCTTCCTGGCATCGGATCGCGCTGCATCGATCACAGGTACCGAATACACCATCGATGGAGGAACTGTGCCAACAGCTTAGGATCGAGACGCCTTCACAGATCAAGCGGGCGCGTCCCATCCGCCGATCTGTGAATAGATGGCGTCGCGGAGATGCCGGACGTCGCGATTCAAGGATGCCAACTCCTGGGGCGTCTGTGTAGAGGTTGCGAGCAATGTGTCGCTGAGGCAGCCGGCCCTGTGCTGCAACGTGCGTCCCTCGTTCGTCAATGCAACGACAACCTGCCGCTCATTGCTCAGATTTCGTGTCCGTCGCAGCAAGCCTGATGCTTCCAGCCGCTTCAGAAGCGGCGTAAGCGTGCTGGATTCCAGAGCGAGGGTATGGGCGATGGCACCAACCGTCTGCTCGTCGTCGCGCCAGAGAACGTTGAGCACGAGGTACTGCGGATATGTCAAACCCAACTCGTCGAGCACCCGCTTGTAGGCACGCTGGATAGCGATGCCAGCGGTGTAGATTGCGTAGCAGAGCTGATCGTGAAGCGGCGGTGGGTCGTTATGTCGTTTAGTCATTTTGAGCTCCTGTCGGCTCAGGATTAGCAAAAAGTACTGCAAAAAACAATATTGCGATAAATGATGTTGACACGAAAAATTAAATCTGACAGGTAATATTTATTGCAATAACAGTTATCGCATACACCAAGAGGAGAAAGCCATGACCACCAGGACCAAATTGGCCACTGTCGCAGCCGTAGCCGCAATATCCGCCGCAGTGCCTGCGAACGCTGGGGACACCATCCCTGCTAACCAGGCCGTGAAGAACGTTGTACTCGTTCACGGTGCTTTCGCCGATGGTTCCGGTTGGAGGGGCGTCTACGACAATCTCACGAAGCGTGGATATCGTGTCACCATCGTCCAGAATCCGTTGACCTCCCTTGCAGACGACGTTGCCGCCACCAAGCGTGCGCTTGAGCGGCAAGATGGACCGGCCATTCTGGTAGGCCATTCATGGGGTGGAACAGTCATTACGGAATCCGGCATTGATACGAAGGTCGCGGGACTGGTTTACGTCTCCGCGCTCTCACCGGACGCAGGCGAGACGACGGCCCAGCAGTATGAAGGTTTTGCCCCGGCATCTGAATTCGTCATCGAAACCACGAAAGATGGATTTGGGTATGTTAACCCTGGAAAATTCAAGGTTGGGTTTGCGCATGACGCCAGCGATACCGACGTCGCGTTCATGCGGGATTCGCAGGTCCCAATCAACATGTCGGCGTTTGCCACGAAGCTGGAAAATGCTGCCTGGCGAACCAAGCCAAGCTGGGCCGTCATCGCCACAGAGGACAAAGCATTTGATCAGGCCATGCTGATCCATATGGCAGAGCGGATTAAAGCCAAGATCACCAAGGTCTCAGCAAGCCACGCTCTGTTCATGACGCAGCCAACGGTGGTCGCAGACACCATCGACGAAGCGGCGAAAACTGTTTCGGCGCAGTAAGGATGGTCATTCGAGCTTTATCATCGGGACAGGCATTACTGTTCCGATGATCGGATGCTGGAACGTCCTCACTTCCCACCACGCTCGGCTCTACACCCAGTATGTAAAACCGTCGATCTCCAACTGAGATCGATTGCATCTCCGATGCCAATAGCGCTCACGGCCATTTCTTACGATTTCAGCCCACCAATTCACAAAGGTAACCCCGTGGATCAGAACACGCATGACATAAACCGACATGAAAATCCGGCACCACTACATCGTGAGGTTCCAGTCGATTTTGACTTTATAGTATGCGGAGCCGGATCCAGTGGTTCCGTCGTTGCTGCTCGACTGGCAGAATGCGGAAACGCACGCGTCTTGCTTCTTGAGGCTGGCGGAGATGATGCGGCCGAGTCCGTTGTAAACCCGTCGCAATGGCCGCTCAATCTCGGTACGAACCGTGACTGGGGTTTCGTTGGAGAGCCGGCGCCTGAGCTCTACGGTAGGCGGCTTCCTCTCAGCATGGGCAAGGGTCTGGGTGGTGGGTCGAGTATCAATGTCATGGTCTGGGCGCGAGGCCACAAGGAAGACTGGAATCATTTCGCGGCTGAAGCGGGCGATGAAGCCTGGGGTTATGAATCGGTTCTCGGCTACTATCGGCGGATTGAAGACTGGCGCGGCACGCCGGATGCGGTACGCCGCGGCGCTGGAGGGCCGGTATATGTCGCCCAGCCACGTTCGCCACAGCCAATCGCAGAGGCTCTGCTGGACGCTGCATCGGCGATGGGCATTCCGGTATTCGACACTCCAAACGGCGAACTGATGGAGAGTGCCGGAGGTGCATCGATCGCAGAACTGCGCATCCGGCATGGCAAGCGGGAGTCCGTATTCGGATCTTATGTTCGTTCGCTCATGTCACGACCAAACCTTACGGTCGTAACCGACGCGTTGGTCACGCGCCTCATCTTCGATGGCAAACGGGCGACAGGCGTCGAGGCTCTCGTCAACGGTCAGCGGCGTGAGTTCACTGCGCGATGCGAAACGGTATTGTCGCTGGGTGCGATCAACACGCCAAAGGTGCTGATGCAGTCAGGCATTGGCCCGAAGGACGAGCTGAAAGCTCACGGGATATCTGTCGTGCAGCATCTCCCTGGTGTGGGTCGAAATCATCAAGATCATCTCGCGTTCGGCTGCACGTGGGCATATCGAAAGCCGGAAGGCGTCGGCGGGGGAGGCTGCGAAGCAAAACTCTATTGGAAAAGCGACTCCCGCCTCTCTCAGCCGGACATTCTTCAGTGCCAGTTGGAGTTCGCCGTACCTTCGCCAGCAGAGACAGGTCTGGAAACCCCGGCGCATGGCTGGACGATGTTTTCAGGGCTTGCGCAGCCGAAAAGCCGTGGCCGGCTGAGGCTCTCCGGCCCCAATACAAACGACCCTATCCTGATTGAAACAAATTCTCTCAGTGAGCCGGAAGACATGGCTGCCGCCTTGGCGGCGGTTGAGCTGTGTCGCGAACTCGGAAATAGCGACGCCTTCACGCCGCTGGTCACGAGCGAGGCAGCTCCGGGCACACGCGACCGGGCAGGGATGATCGATTTCATCCGAAAGTCGGCCGTCACTTACTGGCACCAGTCCTGCACGGCCAAAATGGGACGCGACAGCATGTCCGTGGTCAACAACGAGCTCAAGGTCTACGGGATTGAAAGTCTTCGTATCGCAGATGCCTCGATCATGCCGCGTATCACCACCGGAAACACGATGGCACCGTGTGTCGTCATCGGAGAGCGCGCAGGCGATTTGATCAGGAAGACGCATGGTCTTGCTGACTGGAGTGGTGTCGCTCCATTCGACTGAAGATGCTTTAGAAGAGCTCGGCGGCCCGCACACACTGGCGGTCGAGCACTTTATGCCCTCTTGGGTTGACCGTTCGGCGTGTTTCAAGACCTTCTACTAGCACCTCAATAGACGAGCGGCTTACAGAGTTGTGTTCAGCATATTGACGGCAGCGTCGCGCGCCCACGCCAGTCGTTGAGGTCGATTGGGCTTCGCCCCGAAAACAGCCAGTCAGCCAATGCATAATCAACCAACGCAGCCCGGGTCCGGAGCCCGGCGAAGGCTGGGTCGCAGTAAGTCGAACGTGTGGGCAATGTCGTTACGCTCGGCGGCTCGCAGTAGAGCGACCGTCGAACGCAATTCATTGATTAGGCTTCGCCCGTGTTTTAACGGTCGAGACCCCAAACGTCCGGGTTCCGTTTGAAGTACTCAGTCAGCATTTCGGTAAGCACACGCACTTTCCGCGTGGGATGCTGACCCGGCGGGCGGACGACATACGCCGCCCCCGGAGGGACCGGATAGCGTGTCAGGATCGGGACCAGACCGCCGGAGGCCACATATCCATATGTGATGCAATCGGGGAGCCAGGCGATGCCGAGACCTGCCGCCGCCGCAGCGGCAAGCGCCGTGGCGCTGTCGGCCTTGAACCTGCCCTGCGGCTGAACCGTGACGATCTTGTCGCCATCCATGAACTGCCAGGCTTCCGTTCCCTGCATGAGGGCCTGATGGGTAACGAGTTCGTCCAGGGTCTCAGGTGACCCGTGCGCTTTGATGTAATCCGGGCTGGCGACAAGCTTGCCATGGATCGGCCCAACGCGCTTCGCGATCAGGTTTGAGTCTTGGAGGTAGGCACCCCGAATCGCGCAATCAAAACCCTCTGCAATGAGGTCGACGAAGCGATCGCTGTAGGAGGTATGGATGTGAAGCTGCGGGTGCTGGCGCGCCATGTCAGCAAGCACGGGGGCGAAGTGGGTCGGGCCGAACGTAAGCGGCATGGCAACCCTCAGGCGGCCGCGCAACTCACCGGTGGGGAGTATCGTTTCCTTGGCGGTGTCAATCTCGGCGCTGGCTCTGGCCGCATGGTCCCTGAACGTGATCCCCGCTTCCGTGAGCGCGGCGCCGCGGGTCGTTCGTGCAAGAAGCTGGACGCCAAGCTCCGCTTCGACCCGGAAGAGTCGCCGGCTGACGATCGATTTGGAGACGCCGAGCCGGCGCGCGGCGGCCGATACGCCCCCGGCATCGGCCACTGCGACGAATGTCTGTAGGTCTTCGATGTCCATTCCGGCGTTCCTTATTTCGCGACACAGCTCGCCCGAATATGGCACTACCGCACTACCAAAAGGAACAGCAAATTGCGTCCAGGCAACGGCACCCGCTGGCGCATGTCTCCCGTGAACCCATTGCCGTCCATAGCGGCAGAAAAAGGAAGTCTTGATGCCCCCTCGTAACGGCCTCGATTCGCTTCTTCGTCCCGAAGATTCAGTTCTCGTTCTGATCGATCACCAACCTTATCAACTCGCGAACCTGAACAGCCACGATCCGCATATGGTGGTCAACAACACGACCGCGCTGGCGAAGCTAGCAAGAGCCTTCAATGTTCCGACCATTCTCACCAGCGTGATCGCGGCGCGCGGTGGACTTCTCTTTAAGCAGATCACCGACGTATTTCCGAACCAGGAAGTCATCGATCGCACCTGGGTGAACACCTGGCAGGACGAGAATGTGGTGAGCGTCGTCAGGGCGACCGGCCGCAAGCAACTGATCATCGCCGGCCTGTGGACCGAGGTCTGCGTCGCAATGCCTGTCATCCAGGCCGCCGGCGAAGGCTGGGACGTCACCGTGATCACCGACGCGTCGGGCGGGATTTCGAAGGAGTCTCACGAAGTTGCCATCCAGCGCATGGCCGCGGCCGGCGCGAACGTGATGACCGTGATGGCGCTCGCTGGCGAATGGCAACGCGATTGGGCGCGCACCGAGCATGTCGAGGAGCTGACCGAGATTCTCATCCAGCACTTCGGCGGCAGCGGCATCGCGTATCTTTGGGAGCAGCAGCTTCTCAACACGCCGGTGCCAAGCGAAGGCTGACCCAGGCCGGGTAGCCAAAGCCGTCCTCGTCGCCGCCCTTCCGCCGCTGATGCTGAAGACCGACGACAACCCCGAAGGCACGCCGATGGAGGTCTTCGACGGCTTTCGGACGGCACCGGCCGGCAACCGTGCACAGTCTTCCGCGACGTCCCGTCAGGCCCGTTCTCCGGCTTCAACCGCGAGGACGGGGCGGTCCATGAAGGCGTGCTCCAGAACTGGTAGCGGCGCACGGGATGCTGACAGTGAACGCTGATGTGCTGAACGCCGACCTTCTGGAGTTCATCACGAAGAGAAGTGGCTGCGGGGCGTGGCTCGCGGCCCCGTCCCGTAGTTCGAGTCGACGCTTGAAAAGGTGTGCGTGCGTCGGTGGAGCACAAGAACTGGCAATGTCACGTTGTTTCATCAACGCCCGGACATGGCTTTTGTCTGGAACCTCAGACTGTTGCGCCGGCCACGGCATTCCACTGCGCTATCGTGCGGATCCGCTGAATGTGGGTGGCGAGGGCTGAGCGTTTCTGGTGCGGCGGGACGACGAGATTTCGGACTGCTGAAAAGACTGAGATGAACGTTACAGCAGATCGAAATCCCTGCATCATCCGTTCTCGTTTTCGAAGTGGCACGTGAGAATTCTCCGCGCGATTGTTCAGCCCCTTGTGCGAGCGATGTTCGACAGCCGACATCACCTCGCGTCTTGCCGCTCCATTTGAGCGCAGCTTGTCGGTGACGATCCGCTTCGGCGCTAAGCCTTGCTTCTTCAGCAGCCTGACCAGCAATCGCTTGGCAGCTTTGGTATCGCGCCGCGCCTGGACGATCTCGTCGAGAACGTAACCGTCCTGGTCAACGGCACGCCAAAGCCAATGCTTGCGGCCGCCGATGGAAATCACGACCTCTTCCAGATGCCAGATGTCCTTTCACGACGGCTTCTTTCTGCGCAACTGCTTCGCGTAAGCCGCGCCGAATTTGCGGCCCCATCGCCGTATCATTTCGTAGGACACGAATGCCACGCTCCAACAGCTTTTCCTCGACCAACCGCAGGCTCAAAGGGAACCGAGCGGTGGTTCTTGTGGCTGATGGTCGGTTCGCTCATCCCCGCCAAAATTCCTCCAACCTTTAAGCCACAGACAACGTGACATCACCCCGGCAGCTA
Source organism: Ensifer sp. 22521 (assembly GCF_052044795.1). Classification (NCBI taxonomy): domain Bacteria; kingdom Pseudomonadati; phylum Pseudomonadota; class Alphaproteobacteria; order Hyphomicrobiales; family Rhizobiaceae; genus Ensifer; species Ensifer sp. 22521. The sequence goes on along the minus strand of NZ_JBQENM010000037.1, from coordinate 15,894 downwards.
TCGGTAATGTTCCGTATGGGGAGGCTCGCTAGTGGCTTTCCGTGTCGCGAAGTCCTTCCGCCTGGACCCGACGAAGCGGAAACCGACAAAGAGCGAGGACTATGTCGCGTACGGCGTTTCCGGCCGGTATGGGGTCCAGTAGCGGAGGTCTAATGCCACAAAAACTAGGGAGGGTGCGCACTGCACAATGCGGAACTCACCTATCTATCGGCGGGGGCAAGGGTGTGACAGCGCGAGAGCTGATCACCACGTCTCACCCTGATTGAGCAGCTTCGCCCGAAGCGATCGCGAACGCCGCCTTGATACAAATCGAGGTCCGGACTGTCGATGCTACTCGGCTTGGAGCGGAACCGCGTCGCAGCAACGATCCCCCAGCGCATTCGCTCTGGATTTTTCGTTCCTATCCTGATTGGCTGGTTCATGAGCTTTCGCATTTGCTTATCAGGCGATACTGTATTTTCTTGGCGGAGGGGCAAGCGTGGAACGTCGCCTTACCACAATAATGGCTGCCGATTTGGTCGGCTATTCTCGTCTCATGGCGGCGGACGAGGAAGGCACCATTTCGCGGCTGCGCGATGCGCGAACCTACGTGATTGACCCGGCGATTATGGAAGGCGGTGGCCGCATCGTCAAAACCATGGGCGACGGGCTCCTAGTCGATTTCCCATCGCCAGTGTTGGCGGTAAGAGCGGCTCTTCTAATGCACCGCAGCTTGATCTCGCACGAGTCTCTTCAAGGGGAAGACCGACGTCTGCGTTTCCGGATCGGTATTCATCTGGGAGACGTGGTGATCGATGGGGACGACATCCTCGGCGACTGCGTCAACATCACTGCGCGTTTGGAAACCATCGCACCCGCCGGAGGCATCTGCATATCTCGTGCAATCTACGATCATGTGCAAGGCAAGATAGACGCTGGGATGACGTGGCTCGGGCCACAGTCCGTTAAGAACATCCCCGAACCAATTGACGTGTGGCAGGTCGAGGTGGACGGCACGGCGCCGAGCCCGGTTCGGCTCTCTGGCCAGGAACGTGCTTCGATCGCGGTTCTCCCATTTCAGAATTTTTCTGCCACGCCCGATCAGGACTTCTTTGTCGACGGACTGGTCGAAGACGTCATCACGGAACTAGGTCGCTTTCGATGGTTGTTCGTGATCGCTCGCAACTCGACTTTCGCCTACAAGGGAACAGCCAAGGACGTACGCAAGATCGCCCGGGAACTTGGTGTGCGCTATGTCGTGGAAGGATCGGTTCGGCGGTCAGGTGATCGTTTGAGGATCACTGTACAGCTAATCGACGCGATGTCCGGAGCACACATCTGGGCCGAGCGGTGGGATCGTCCGATCGCCGATTTTTTTGATGTGCAGGATGAGATAACGCGCCGGATTATCGCGGGCATCGAACCAGAACTGGGAGCGCACGAACGGGGCCTCGCCCTCGCCAAATCGACGGACAACCTTACTGCTTGGGAACTTTGTCACCGCGGCCTTGCTGAATTGCTTTCCTTCGAAGCAGGTTCTCAAGCCACTGCCGAGAAGTTCCTTCGACAAGCGCTCGAACACGATCCGAATTTCGCACTTCCCTACGCCTATTTAGCTCGTCACCGATACGCACTCGTACTTTGGGGGCGTGCCGCAGACGTGCCTGTCGCTATCAAGGAAGGACTATCGTTCGCCACGAAGGCCTTAGAAATCGACAGGCGGAGCGATATCGCGTACGCGATGATGTCGCTCCTTCTTACGGTGGACGGGCGAGCGGCTGAGGCCATGCCTCTCGCTGAACAGGGCCTTGTATTAAATCCCAACTACGCGTTTCTTCACTTCGCACATGGAATGGCAGCCGTGCGGCTCAGGGACGCCGATACGACGATTAGAGCCGCACAAAATGCCATCGATCTCAGTCCTCACGATCCGTCTATGTTTGCGTTCAAGACACTACTCGGTATTGGCTTGATGCTGAGAGGCCAGCCCGATGACCTCTCAACGGCCCGGATGCATCTACGGGAAGGCGCGTCCTTCGAACGCACAACCTATTATCCATTCATTGGGGCAGCGTTGCTCGCCCTCAGGGCGGGCAATACCGATGAAGTGAGTATCTGGATCTCTGATGCTTTGAAGAAATTTCCAAACCTGAATGCGGAATACGTCCGAGAGGCGGCCCACCCATTCTATGAAGGCAGTCCTTACTGCGACTACCTCGACAGGTTGATCGAGCAGGGGCTCCCCCCGGGAGAGAAGCGTCTGATCGAAGAATAATCGCGTCGGACTGCCAGCACGAAAGCACAAATGTATGGCTCTTACGCCAAAGCCGCCACCCGTCCGGGGGCGGCCTTTGATCACCAGCATTTTACAGTGATTACTGTGCAGCCTCTTCGATGAGGTCCGCAACGGCTTGAGGCTGCGACACCATCACAACATGGGATGCACCTTTGATCACGACAGTGTGCTTTGAGCCTGCCCGTTCGGCCTTGAAGCCGAGTGCCTTCGCTGGGATGTCCGCTTTTTGACCTCGCGATAGACAGCAAGCTGCGAGGATGCGACCTGGTGAAGATCAAAATCGGTACGCTCGTGACCGGTCCGGAATACGGACCCGCGCAATGGTGTTTCAACAGAAGACCGGCAGGCCGGTCCAGTTTATAGCGCGGCGATCAGGATGATACGAATCTCACCTTGATTGCCGCCGTGCACCAGTTCGAGATCACGCCTGATACTCGAGCAAGTCTGCTGGCGCATCTTACGAGACGTGACGGAACGGTGGACGACTTCGCTTTTCCCAGTCGTGTTGATGCCAACCGTCATTTGACTGGTGGATGAATGGGTGTCGGCGATCGGGAAGAATATGGCACGCATTCGCTGCGCAGAACCAACGGCGCGAACGACCGCGATGGTCTGCTGGTTGTTCGTCGGTTCGGCGACCTTCGCATCCGTATTCGCCTATCTCGGCGGCCAACAGCTCATCAGAGACTTCGTGACCGGCCTGGACATGTCGCCGCTGATGTTCCTGATCCTGGCCAGATCATCATCTTCATTCTCGGCTGGCCTCTGGAATGGACTGAAATCATCGTCATCTTCATCCCGATCTTCATTCCGCTGCTGCCGCATTTCGGGATCGATCCGCTGTTCTTCGGTATCCTCGTGGCAATCAACCTGCAGACGGCCTTCCTATCACCACCCATGGCGATGTCGGCATACTACTTGAAGGGCGTCTAGCCTCCGCATGTCAAACTGACCGACATCTTCCGCGGCATGATGCCGTATATGTTGATCGTCATTCCCTGCATGGTGAACATCTATCTGTTCCCGAGCATCGTCTACATCCTGCCGAATCTACTCTAAGGAGGACAGAGATGACGCAGTGTCTGGCCCATCCCGAGAGGATAGACCGATGAACAGAAGCCGGTTTTTTGCAATATTTGCATTCGTGACGCTTGTCGCGTTCTGCGCGGTCATCCTGGCGTTTGTTCCACGGTTCGATTTGGCCGCTGCACTGCTGATCGGGATTGTCCCTGCGGGGTACGACATCTGGGATTAGCTCTTTCGGCGACGCCCGTCGAAATCGTCTGGATAGACCGCAATCGTTCAACCGCCGCCCTTTCGTGACGGCAATCCGCTGCAAAAAGCCCGTCTCATCGACCTACGGGCTCTCGGCTTGGAAATTGATCATCCATGGCCCCTCCCTGTGAAAGCGAGAGCCACCGTCGTTACGCGAACTTCCGGTTAACTCGCGTGGCTGGGCTTCGATAGTTTTACATGCCCAAACCCAACCCCTTCTTCAGTCCTCGTGTAAGCTCATACTTTTGGCTCAACTCCGCCCTGTGCGCGCGATCAACGATGCGAGCGACCTCGTTGATGCGCTCGATCTTCGTGGTGTCAGCCAGCTGAAGTCGGTCGAGTTCCTTCTTGAACGAACGCGGGTCTGAACTGCCAAAGCGCTGTTCAAGCGCGTGCACGATCTGCTTTGCCTGTTCCAGTGCGTCTCGTCCCTCGGGATTGCGAGCAAGCTCTTCCACGAACTGCGCCTTCTGGGCCTGGGGTAGGTTATCGAGTTGCTTCAGGATGCCCTCACTGCGCGGCATGAGCCCTGGGACTTCGACCACGTCGCGCTTTTCCCGCTGCCAGGTCTCAGCGTCGCGCTCCGCTTCAAGTCGCCGCGTCCAGGTCTGGGCAGCAGCTTTGACGTGGTTGCCAAAAGCGCTTGCGAATTGGCGGGCAGCCTTGCGCTCTTTGTTCTCGCCAAACAGCCCTGCCCTGCCCTGCAGCGCACCGAACTGCTCTGGCCGCTCTGCGATAGTTTTGGCAAGCGCCTCTCCGGTTACACTCTGCTCGACGATCGCCGAACCGATCTTGGCGCTAGCTGCATCTGCATCGATGTAAATGCGTCGCCCGAGCGACCGCACCGACTCCATTTCGCGATCGAAGTTAGGCTTGGCTCTTTCTCGAGCTATCTGGTCGACCGCGCGGGAGTAAGTGGTGAGTGCCGGGACAAGAGGCTCGACCGTCCGGCGCTCATCGGCGTGTCTTTCTGACGCAGCAGCGTGGACGGCGTTCGAAAGCTCACGATCGCCAGTCTTTCTCGGTGAACTTCTTTGGGACGTGTGTTCCTGTGCGGGGCCAATCTGGATCTCGCTACTTATCCCAAGCTGCTCTGCCAATCCTCGCCGCTCGGCAAAGGCGCCGGTGTAGTCAAGTGTCGTTTCCTTCGCCCCAGATCGTCCCATACTTGCTGCCAGCGCCGTCATGTCCTTCAGCTCGTCGCAGCCTATGTAAAGCCGCACTTCCTCCCGATGACGCGTCATCGCAACGTAAGAAAGATGACGGTCCATGGTTCTCGAGGCCATGACGAAAGCACGATCAACGGTCGATCCTTGCGACTTGTGAATCGTGGTGGCGTAACCGTGGTCAAAGGATTGGTAACTTCTGACCGGTATGGAGATCGAGCGAGCGCTCTTGCTGCTGCCAGCTCCGCCGTCGAGACGTAAATGTAGTGCGTCCGGCTCGACGGCGATCACGTTACCGAGCATACCGTTCTTCACACCCAGATCGCGGTTGTTTTCAAGAAGGACGATTCGATCGCCGCGGGCGAACGCCCGCTCACCGTCATTCGTCCGATAGACGATTTCCTGCCCGAGCGAAGCGTGCTCTTCGACTCCTTTCGCCAGAAGCCCACGCTCCTGAAGGCCGGAACGGATCTCAGCATTGATCGCCCTCACATCGATGCGCCGATGGGCAAGTGCGATGCGGGAGCCGGCTGGACGGGCTTCGTTGTCTGCCAGGTAATCCTGCACCAGTGCCGCTCTTGCCTGATCTCGGTTTTCGCGAAACTCGACCGCATCGTGCTCAGCGTAAAGCGCAAGCCCCTCCCCTGTGCGATGGGTGGCAAAAGCGATCGAGGCGTCGCGCTGCCAGGCTGTGCCCTGACGTCGGATTTCAGAGAGTTGCACCGCACCGATTTGTTCGACAATCGCGCGGAACGGAGAACCGGCGCCGATCGCTTGCAGCTGTTCGTGATCACCTACAAGAACAAGTTTAGCGCCGGAGGCTTCTGCCTGTCTGACGAAGCGTGCTAGCTGTCGGCTGCCGAGCATACCGGCTTCATCGATGACGAGAACGTCTTTGCTGGTAAGCAGGCCTTTGCCGTTCTGCCAACCGTACTCCCAAGAGGCGAGCGTACGCGCCGCAATGCCGGATGACTCTTCCAGACCTTCGGCTGCCTTGCCGGCAAGGGCAGCACCATGAACGCGGTAACCTTGCGTGGTCCAGGCGCTCCTCGCCGCCGCGAGCATCGTCGACTTACCCGCTCCAGCAAATCCTATCACGGCAGCAATCTGCTCCGACCCCGTGATGTGACGCACGGCGAGACGCTGTTCGTCGCTGAGCCCTACGCGCGCGTTCGCCTCGTCTCGATCCGCTGTTCGTTGCTCCTGCTGAGGCTTGGACGCGGATAGATTGGCGCGAAGGGCCGCATCCTGAATGTCCAGCGCTCGCTCGACATGTTGAAGACGAACAGGGTGACTGGAGCGGTGCCCCATCCGCTCTGAACGTGCTGCCATCGCGTGTTCGGTCTCGACCATCTCCCGTGTCGAATAGCGCGCAAGTTCAGTCTCGGTTTCGGGCTTCAACTCAACGAGTGTCGGTGATGCCATGACAGCCGCAAAGGCATTGTGGAAACCCTGTGGATCGTCAATGTAGCGATGCAACGCCCGCGCCACGTCATGACGATCGAACACGCTCTTTTCGCCGGTGATGATGGTGAGTACCTGCTCAGGTTTTCTCCGGATCAATTGTGCGTTCAAGCGTGCCGCCTTTGGATCAATTTTGTCGCGCGACACCCCCAAGCCACGACGGTCCATCTGCGAAGCGTGAACGCCCATGTGCTCCGTTGGCTCGATCTCCAGACCGCGCTCTACATGCGAGCGATGATCGACGCGAACGTCCAGTCCGAGCCGCGTCAAATGACGGTTGGTATGATGTTCGAACAGTTCTCTGATCTCGCGGAGCTGCATGTGCGAGGTCGGCTGATTGTTCTCGAGCAGCCACTTGTTCTCGCGCTCGATCAGCGTCTTTTCTGCGAGCCCCTGCTCCGTCACCACCCGCGTTGTCATCACTACATGAGCGTGAAAGTTGCGGACGTCAGTTTCGCCCTGCGGCTGATGGATGGAGAAGTCGACTGCCGCACCGTAACGGTTCGCAAGCTCGCGCGCGAAGTCACGTGTTAGCGCCAGGCGGTCGGCGGCATCGATTTCATGCGGAAGTGCCACTTCGAATTCTCGCGCGACGCGAGCATCTTTGCGATGCTCCGCCTTCTCCACCGCATTCCAGAGCACTGAACGATCGAGTGCCCAGGCGGCGTTGACACCATCCGGAAGAACGATTTCCGAATGCTCGACGCCATGCTTGCGCGTGAAATCATGCACCATGCCATCGCGCTCATTCAGCATCTTTGTCGCCGTCCGATAAGCGATGACCGCGACCGCGCTGCGGCCGCCGCTTCGAGCGATCGGCTTCATGCTGCAATGGTAGATGGCCAAACGACACTCTCCAAAGTCGCACAACCATACCAAGCGCTGAGTTGCCATGCAACTCGTAAGTGCGCCCTTATAGTCTTTACTCGCTTCGCTCCCTCCGTCCGGGATCATGCAAGATGCACCGTTCCCCTGCTAATTCCGGGGTTGTGCATTCCGCAATGTCGACTACCCTCCCCGTACAACGCGCAATGGCAGAAACTCTGGTGACCACAAGCATTAGGAGAATCGCATGGCACACAAGTCGATCTCACAGCGCCTCGCCGAACTGGAAGAGCGCAAGAAGACGCTCAAAGCTCGGCTCGGAAAACAGGAGCGCGCCCAGGACACACGTCGCAAGATCCTGCTTGGCGCGCTGGTGCTTCACCGGCTGGAGCAGTCGAACGATCCCGATTTTACGCGTCGTCTGAGAGACTGGCTTCGAGGAGAGTTGCCCGGCTTTCTCACGCGTGACGGTGATCAGGATCTCTTCGCCGACCTCCTCAACCCGCTAACGACCAGCGCAGGCACGGGAGGATCCGCAGAATGAATGGAGTGACACTCGCCTGGCTAGGATTCGAAAACATGAAGCGGGAGGCCGCGCGTTCGCCATCGCCGTTGCAACTATAGCTATTAAATGGCAAAAAGACATAATCTCGTTAATTGCAAGATATCAGATCAACCTGAGAGATGGGAACGTCGATGATCAACAATCAAGCGTCTGCATCATGACGTGCTGCAAGGCACGCACGGCGGCCAGATCTGATGGTCGCCCATGGGAAAACATCACTTCGTGATCGCTCATGCGATCGCGCTCCTAACCGACGGAGAGTAGAAGGATTAGGCCATGTCACGCAAAGCCATAAGGGCCAAACTTGCCGAGGTTCCAGACCGCCGTGGCAACTGCTAATGACCAGTGCTCGTGAAGACGCGCCGGCGCTCAGTTCCGAGACGAACTACGCCCTCACCCGCATCTTCCAACTACTGCCCCACCTCGGCAGCCTCACCGTTCAAACCACGCATGGCGAGATCCGCGTGACGCGGGACTTTGCAAGCGGCTATGCGGCTGAAGTGGATCGGACCCTTGCCGAGATTTTCCGGAATGATCCGGCTGTAACGGGTATCGTTGTTCCGGCCACCGGCACGGCGCCGGGGCATACCGCCACACGCGACAATCCCTATTGGTCACCGGACGGCAAAACACTGCCTGCCATTGATGCGGCCTTGGCGTCGGGCGAGATCACACCTCAGCAAGCGATCGACAGAATAAAAGCCGTCAGCACACGGAGTTAGAAATGGCCCGAAAATCCATTGACCCGTCCTTGGCCGAGCTGGCGGCAAAACGTTCTGCTCGCAGGGCGCGGTTGTCGAAACCGGAACGAGCCAACGATACGCGCTCGAAGGCGCGGCTTGATGCGTTCTTCCTGCCGCGATTTGAAAACGCAAGCGATCCGGAATTCACCAACCGCCTCGGTGACTGTTTCCACCGCGAGCTTCCTGGCCTCCTCACCCTTGATAGTGACGAGGCGTTGTTTGCGGATCGCTTCAACGCGAAGCACGCTTGCGACTCGCGAACCTGCTTGCGGTTGCGCTGAGCAAGAGCGGCTTGCAGTTCGCCGCTATCTATATGGGACTTGTTATCGTTGCCGGCCGGACCGATTTTCTTGGAGGCCGGGTTTCAGGAAGGCACGTGGGTATGGGGCGTTTTCAACATCGCGTTCATGATCTTCTGCTCTGCACCGTTGATGGGCGCGCCGCTCGGCCGATCGAAGACGAAAGCCGAAGCTTCCTAAAGAGCGGACTTGCGCGAACGAAGTGAGGAGTTAAGTGGCGTTCGCCGCCTCGGCCAGTTCGCTCAGCCGCTCCTGACTGACTGTCTCAACGAGGCGGAGAAGATGCTCCGTCCGCTCAAGAAGCCAATCGAGGGCTTCCACGGTAATCTCGAAGTGCTTCGAATAGCGCGCCTTAACATAGGCTTCGTTCAGAACGTTGTACCAGGCGGCAAAACGGTGCTGATCGCGCGGCCAAGCTTCGACCAGCCGCTGGTCGCGATCCTCGGCGAGACCGCGGAGGAATTTGAGATTGTGCGACGGCGGGCTGTAGTTGGTGAGCGTGAGGAGCAGGCGTGAATAGGCGGTCTCGACTGCCTGATGTAACAAAAAGGCGGCATGATTTGCCCAATGATTGGATATTGCGACACGCGCCAACTCAAGAAAGCGCTTCGCACTTTCGTCCTGTCTTTCGGAATGCTCCCTAGCCACCCGGAGTGCATCGGCCGGCGAGAGCCGTTTCGGTTCGGCCAGTGGCCGATCATCGAGCTCGTAAAGCACGATGCCCTCGCGCAGAATGTCTACGAAGAAATATTGCCCGTCCGCGAGGAAGTTGTTCACCTCCCGGGCGCCATGAACAATCAACCCGACCGGCGTCGAAACGCTCCTGTCCCACATCAGACGATCGGTCGCCTTGTCCCAGTATTCCGGTTCTGCGAGCTTCTTCGAATTGACGATGACGAGGATGTCGTAGTCGGAGCGGTAACCCTTCATCGTATGCGGTTCATCGACCCACGTTTCGCGGGCGTAGGAACCGAACAGGATAATCTTCAGGATCCGCCCGCGCTTCTTGAAGTCGGCGGAGCCTCCTTCAAGCGCATCGGCAAACTCCTCGTGGATGATCTCCACAATGCGGGCAAGCTCGCGCTGTTTCTTCTCGGGAAGATGTTCGAGGCTCGTTTTCATATGCAACCAGTAGGATAAAGATGACTCGCCGTCTACTACAGGAATTATCAGGCAGGCGCGCGTCTCCTTGATTGCGCAGGCCTCCGTGGCTGGCCGCACTTCAAGTTCCGGCACACACGCTATAGATGCTCAGGAACTGACGTCGTTGGTTCGTGCTGTCGAATGGCGTATCCTTGAGTGGGGACATCCTGGATTGGCGGGGGCTGCGATGGATCAGAAAGCAGACGCGACGAAACTTCCCCGAAAGAGCTCCCGACCGGTTCTGGCGCGCGAACGAGAAGTCGCGAAGACGAAGGCGATCAACGCCCGTCTCACCCGACCCATCGCCATCCTTCCGGCCAATCGGCGACCCCATCCGACCCTTTGCGCTTGGGCTTTGGAATGACATCCGCCCTCTCCTGCTACCGGATATCAGCGTGTCGACGCTGCGCAAGGCAATGGCAACCTATGTGCATTCGCGGAGTTATCAAATCGCGATCGCGCGGGCAGATTCCATGCGCCATGATATTGATGGCGAGCCGGTCGGTCCTATTTCGGATGGCGACCGGCTGGATGCGCTCAGGAAGTATGAAGGCTTCAAGGCGCGCGATGGATCCAGCGAGCCAAAGTCGGCATTGCCGGCTCAACTGACAAAGACAGAGGCGATCCGGATGGCCCTTCTCAGGCGGAAGGAAAACCCGCGCTAGACGGGAGCAGCGTCTCCTTACTTCGCAGCTTCGGCTGTGATAGCGTCCACCGCGTCCTGAGACCGGTCCATCACGAAAATGAATCGATTACGTCCAATCGATTCAAAACTCTCGTTGGACGCGCGCGGCGCGACGCGCGACTCTGAGCGCATGATTACGCAGCCCTATCGCCTCTACATCGAACGCAAGGACGCGACCCGAAACATGGCCCGGTTCTATTCGCTCGAAATCGGCAGCAACCTCTTCGGCGAAATCTGCCTCACCCGTCGTTGGGGACGCATTGGCGCACGCGGGCAATCGACGGCCCATCAGTTTTCGCGCGAGGAAGACGCGATCGACCTGTTCCTTGATTTGGCAGGCCGAAAGCTCAGGCGCGGATATCGCCCGCGGATGCGGGCGCGATGAGCAATACAGAGCACTTGATCTTGTTGCCCCGCTTGCGGGGCGGCCGCCGGCAAAAAACCCTTTCAGGCGGGATCCGCGAAGCCGCAGACCCAACCTGGAAGAAAATGCGGTGAGCGATGCGCCTCACGCGGCGGCCGGATCGCTTTCGGTCGCGAGCGGCGCATTCGAACTCGGCTGCAGTCCGTGCAGATAGGCAACCGCGCGTTCGGCACGAGTTGCCATCTGGAACACGGCGCGCTTCTCGTTTTTCAAGCACTTGAGCCAGGAGGCAATATACGCCGCATGATCTTCGCGCGCGGTTCAATTGCGATGCCAAGGTCAGCCGAGAGAAAGACGCTGCCGAGTTCGGCAACATATCCTGACAGTCAATGTGGCGCAGTCGGCCCGTAGCTGATGAGGTGGAACGGCCCTTCTCAAACGGCATCAAGTGCCTAACGTGGTCGTGTTGAAAAGCCACCAGAAGGAAGGACCGCTCCATGGAAAATTTTACCACAGTCGGGCTTGATCTGGCCAAATCCGTTTTTCAGGTTCACGGCATTGCGTCGGATGGAAGTGTGGTCGTGCGTCGCGCTCTGCGTCGTTCCCAGGTGCTGGACTTCTTTCGAAGATTGCAGCCTCGCCTGGTCGGCCTCGAGGCCCGCGGCAGCGCGCACTATTGGGCTCGGGAGGTTCAGACACTTGGACACTCGGTTCGGATGATGCCGCCCGCCTACGTGAAGGCCTATGTCAAACGCAACAAGACTGACGCAGCGGACGCCGAAGCCATCTGCGAGGCCGTCACGCGGCCGACCATGCGTTATGTGCCTACCAAAACCCAGGGCGAACAGGCTGCGGGAATGGTGCTCAAAGCGCGGGATTTGTTAGTTCGACAACGCACCCAGTCGATTAACGCCTTGAGAGCGCACCTTGCCGAACTGGGAATTGTCAGGGCGGCCGGTTTAGTCGGAATTGTCAGCCTTGCCGCCATAGTACGCGACGAGGGGGACATCAGATTGCCAAGCGCGGCTCGAATGGCTTTGGAAGAGCTGGTCGAGCAAATCGAGACCGTGACGGCACGCATTGAAAGGCTCGACAGACAAATTCTAGCGGCGGTGCGAACAGACGGCGCCGCTCGACGTTTAACAGCAATTCCCGGCGTAGGGCCGATCATTGCGGCAACCGTTCGGGCAGTCGTGCCGGATCCTGCCGGCTTCCGAACCGGGCGCGATTTTGCTGCCTGGGCACGCGCGCATTCCAGCGGAGGAAAGGAGCGGATCGGTTCAATTTCAAAGCGAGGGAACCAACAATTGAGAACGCTGCTTGTCGCCGGAGCGACGTCGATACTCAAGCTGGCACGGCGTGGCCTCCAACCATCGCCGTGGATAGCGGCCATAATGCTGCGTCGGCCCTTCAAGGTCGTCGCTGTCGCACTCGCCAACAAGATCGCGCGCATCATTTGGGCCTTGCTCGTTCGCGGCGATACCTATCGGGGAGTCAAGATGATCACGAGCTTTCCGGCCGACCAGTCGGAGAGTCAGGCAAGGTGCCAATCGTGATAACCCAACGGGACGACATCCCGAAGCAAATCAGACCGTAAAATCGCAAGCGCACGAAAGCGCGAGAAGCTGATCAGGCGGTTTGCTCCGCGGACCTCATCGTGGCCAAGGCCGAAAAGCCAAGAAACAGGCCGGACATATGACCGCACCGTTCTTATTTGGGAAATACACGAGGGAAGATCTTGCCAAGCGGGCCGTTCCACATAGGCGATTTTGGCAAGGTCCTTCGAGTGGGGATCTGTCCCAAACTGCGCGACAGTCTCTCGCTCACCGTCAGCCTGTCAACCATGGTTGTCGGTTTTATGCGCTACAGCAGAGATCAGAGCTTTGCCGTGCTCGTACGCAACCGGACGTTCCTTATTGGCGTCACGACACGAAAGTAGCGAATCTGTCCGACTTTTGAGAACGTATGCGGAACCTATGCCTGCTTGACAGCGGATACGGTTAATTCGTCAAATGCAGATGACAGATGGAATGACTTCCGCGAGGGAGCTACTTCCGCTCTCGACCTCTCCAGCCATTCCCATCATTCGTTGCGAAGGTCGCAAAAGCGAGGGTTTGCTGCCGTTCACGCCGTCGCCTGCGGCATCGCCGAGTGCAATTGCCACTGTCAATCGTGTGGGCATTGCCTGCCATTCACGGCGAGCCGGGCCAGCATACTTGGCTTGACAACCCAACCCACGGAATATGGGATGTCGGAAATAGTACACCGGTTTCTCAAGGCTTCGGACTGGCAGGCGGCGCGCTGGCAATGGATCATGACCGGGTTGCGGCAACGAAACGTTTGCTTATGCGTGGCAGCAGGACTATCGCGGCTCGCCAGTTCTGGATGGAGTAGTTGTTATGGCCAACGCCGACGCTGACAGGGGCGCCGATCCCACGCAACCGGCCGCCCAAGACTCGCCTAGCCAGCCCAATCTTAAAATCTTGATGCTTGGCGCACTCGGTGTCGTCTACGGCGACATCGGAACAAGCCCTCTCTATGCGCTTCGCGAAGCGCTTCTGATAGCCGCGTCCGACGGCTCGGTGGTGCGCGAGGACGTGCTGGGAGTCCTTTCGCTGATCATTTGGGCGCTGACACTGATCGTGTCCGTTAAGTATGTCAGGTTCGTGCTGCGGGCCGACAACAAGGGTGAGGGTGGTACGCTCTCTTTAATGTCTCTTGCACGCCGCAGTTTTCCGGCGCGTTCGACCGCAATGTTGGCACTAGGCGTCGTTGGCGCGGCACTGTTCACGGGCGACTCCATGATCACGCCGGCAATTTCGGTCCTGGCGGCTGTGGAAGGCCTTGAGACTGTGACGCCGGCCTTCGAGCCCTATGTCGTGCCCATCACGCTGCTTATCCTCGTTGCACTTTTCGCCGTTCAGCGCTTTGGAACGGGCGCAGTCGGAGGCGTTTTTGGTCCGATCACCGGTACCTGGTTTGTCGCGATCGGAATTTCGGGGTTGAGCCATATCATCGCCAATCCCGACGTGCTGTGGGCGATCAATCCCTATTACGCGGTCCATTATCTCGCCGCCAATCCGGCACTCTCGCTTGGCACGATCGGCGCTGTTTTCCTGGCTGTGACGGGTGCGGAGGCGCTTTACGTCGATCTCGGCCACTTCGGCCGCAAACCGATCGTCCTGGCGTGGCTTTACATCGCTTTTCCTTGCCTTCTCCTCAACTACACCGGACAGGGCGCTTTCGTTCTGACGCGTACCGCCTTGCCAGCAAACGTCTTCTTCGACATGCAGCCGGGTTGGGCGCTGTTGCCGATGGTCGGTCTGGCGACCGCTGCCACGATCATTGCCAGCCAGGCGGTCATTTCCGGCGCCTATTCGCTAATTGGCCAGGCGGTGCAGATGAAGCTCCTGCCGCGCTTCAGCATTCTGCACACGTCGGAGACGCAGGAAGGTCAGATCTACCTTCCGCGGGTTAACTGGATGCTCGGCGTTGGCGTCGTGCTGCTGGTACTTGGCTTCGAGAGGTCCGGCAATCTGGCTTCGGCTTACGGCATTTCGGTCACCGGTGAGATGGTGGTGACGGATCTGCTTCTCTTTATCGTTATGCGTAGAATCTGGAACTGGTCCTGGGCCGCGGCGCTTTTGGCTTCGATACTATTCCTGATCGTCGACCTGGTATTCCTTGGCTCCAACATCATCAAGGTGGTCGACGGCGGATGGGTCACGCTAGCCATTGCTCTCGTGGTGTGCCTTATCATTTGGACCTGGGTCCGCGGAACGCGCTATCTGTTCGACAAGACTCGCAAGAGCGAAATTCCCCTCGATTTCCTTGCCGAGCAGATGGTGAAGAAGCCGCCTCAGCTTGTACCCGGCACCGCCATCTTCTTGACCAGCGACCCAACGAGCACGCCGACGGCGCTGATGCACAGCCTGAAGCACTACAAGGTGCTGCACAAGCAGAACGTCATTCTGACCGTGGCAACCGCCCAGGCGCCCACCGTTCCCGACAGCCAGCGGATCAAGATGGAGCCGATCAACGATCTGTTCATGCGGGTGACGATGAAGTTCGGCTACATGGAGCAGCCGAACATTCCGAAAGCCATGGCAATTTGGCGCAAGCAGGGCTGGAAGTTCGACATCATGTCGACCTCCTTCTTTCTCTCCCGCCGGTCGCTCATACCATCGGCCACTTCCGGCTTACCGCTCTGGCAGGCTCGGCTGTACATCGGGCTGGCCGGCACCGCCGCCGACGCGACCGAATATTTCCAGATTCCCACCGGCCGCGTGGTCGAGATCGGGACTCAAGTCATCGTCTGATCTGACCTCAGCAGCCTCGGTCGATGGTCCTTAACGTCAGCGGCGACACACCTCCCGAAAACTTAGCGTCGCTCGTCGGCGAACCCATCAATGTCGGGCGGATCAAGGCAAGCTGGAATGACATCCTGCGCCTCGTCACGACCGACATTATCAAACACATCAGCCCGCTCGGGTGGCAGCATATCAGTCTCACCGGCGCGACATCATCTATCCGTTGGTGCATCTCGCCGTCGCCGGTAGCGATGCGAGAACCGAAGGCCCCGGCCGCCGGCCGCGAGGCAGCGGTTCGCGCTGCCACGTTAGCGGCCGCTTTTTATGCGAGGGCGTACCCGAATCGGGGCCCCCACGGGGTCGGGAACCAACTTCGACAAAGAGCGGCGATTGCGTTGTGGAAATCGCCCGGATTTAGGCCCTGCTCGCTGAGACGCCAGATGACAAGAGGGATCCCGTTGGGCGAGAATTCCCGCGTCATCATGAGGGGAAAACAATGACAACAACCAATGAGATTGCAGAAAAGATCGCGACCGAACATGGCTTGACCAAAGTCCAGAGCAAGGCGGTTGTCGAGGCAGTCTTCGCCGCCGTCACCGCTGCCGCCACATCCGGCGCCGAAACATCGATCCCGGGCTTTGGCAAGTTCAAGGTCAAGGACACGCCTGAGCGCGAGGCGCGCAATCCGGCAACCGGTGCGACGATCAAGGTTGCTGCTGCGAAGAAGTTGTCCTTCGCGCCGGCCAAAGCTCTCAAGGACGCGCTGAACGGCTGATGCGC
>NZ_JBQENM010000036.1:0-62123 GCF_052044795.1 Ensifer sp. 22521 | reverse complement strand
TGTGGAAATCGCCCGGATTTAGGCCCTGCTCGCTGAGACGCCAGATGACAAGAGGGATCCCGTTGGGCGAGAATTCCCGCGTCATCATGAGGGGAAAACAATGACAACAACCAATGAGATTGCAGAAAAGATCGCGACCGAACATGGCTTGACCAAAGTCCAGAGCAAGGCGGTTGTCGAGGCAGTCTTCGCCGCCGTCACCGCTGCCGCCACATCCGGCGCCGAAACATCGATCCCGGGCTTTGGCAAGTTCAAGGTCAAGGACACGCCTGAGCGCGAGGCGCGCAATCCGGCAACCGGTGCGACGATCAAGGTTGCTGCTGCGAAGAAGTTGTCCTTCGCGCCGGCCAAAGCTCTCAAGGACGCGCTGAACGGCTGATGCGCGTGGGAGGTTCGGGTGAACGAGGAAGGTCCGAAGACTGTTGAGGGCGTTACGGCCTCAACACGTCAGACCGATGCTTCCCGCGCTGCGCGCCACTTCGCAGTGGATAGCTGGCCGCCCCGGACCTTCAACGATTGCGGGTTGCGGCAGAACCGGCGGGCTGAGGCACTTGAGCGCTCTGGGACCCGCGGTGGCTTACGCCCGCCCCACGCGGTTCCCGACGATACATTCCCCACGAGGACAGGTCGCCGAGGGTAGATCCTTCCGTGACGTTTCTGCCGCGAGCGCCTGGTGGACGGCAGGTCCGTACGATCCGAAATAGAGCGAGGTGAGGACCGGCGAAAGGCTTTGACGGCCCATGTATCATCCAACTCGCGGGTTGGCCTTTCGAGCCCATTGCCGGATCGACGGCCGTCCTGGCGAGAAGCCAGATGGATGCGTGTGGCGCTTCCTCTGTTCTCCGCAAGCTTAACGGCTGGCTGGCGCACGACCATAGAGCAGGAGCATGAGTATGATCATCACGCCGTAGATGATCTGGCGCCCGGCCTCTGGCATCTGCGTGACGGAGAGGATTGACTGCAGGAGTGTGACGAGGATGACGCCGGCGACAGTGCCGAGATAGGATCCCCGGCCGCCCAGGATCGAGGTTCCGCCAAGAACAACAGCCGCTATGGCAGGAAGCAGATAGGCATCGCCCATCGATTGCGAGGCCTTGGAAGCGTAGCCTGCCAGCAGGACGCCGCCGAAGGCCGAGAGCCCGCCCGAGGCGGCGAAGGCGATCATCACGATGCGGCGGGTATTGATCCCGGAAAGATAGGCCGCCCGTTCGCGATTGCCTATGCCGTAGACGGCCCGCCCGAAGCCCATCCGGCGCAGCAGGAAGACCATCGCCGTGCCGACCAGCCCCCAGATGAAGACGACATTCGGGATGCCGGGGATCAAGGCGCCGGTGGAGAGATAGCGCATGGCCGCGGTGGCGGAATCCTGTGGCGAGAACCCGCCTGTGTAGACCACCATCACCCCTTGAGCGACGGCATTCGTCGCCAGCGTCACGATCATCGAGGGTATGCGCAGATATGCCACCCCGACGCCGTTGACGAGCCCGATGCCGATCCCGCAAAGGATTCCGAAAGGGATGGCAAGAGCAGTGCCGACCGGACCGTAGGCGGCAGCCGCGCAGGCCATCATGGCGCCCGTTGCAACGGTCCACGGTACGGAAAGGTCGATCTGCCCGAGCAGGATGACAAGCATCATGCCGGTGGCGATGATGCCGAGGAAGGATGCCACCTTCAATTGCTGCAGGAGATACTCCGGGGACAGGAAGCTGCGCGAATAGAAGCTGCCAAGGACAAGCAGCAGCAGGATGCAGCCGAACGCGGTGACCACCGCCGGATCGAGTTTGCGCAGGAAGTTCGGCTTGCGTCCGTATACGTGCGTCATCGCCGTCTCGCTCACAGGAACCACTCCAATCTATTGCGCACCCGGAAAAGGGCCAGAGCGCCGAGGCTGATGGCCGCAAGCAGGATCAGCCCCTGGAACAGCGGTTGCCAGAGCGGGTCGAGATCGAAAACGAACAAAAGGTCGCCGATCGTGCGGAACGCCAGCGCACCAAAGACGGCACCGATGGCGCTGCCCTTGCCGCCAAACAGCGAAACGCCCCCCAGCACCACTGCGGCAATCGAGAACAGCGTGTAGGCGTTACCGCTGGCGAAAGCCGCGTCACCGGTATACGTGAAAAAAGTGAGAAACAGCCCGCCGAGGGCGGCCACCAGGCCCGAAAGCGTATAGGCAAGCAGCTTGCCGCGCCGGATCGGCATGCCGGACATGTAGGCCGCCGTTTCGGAAGAACCGACGGCATAGGCCGCCCGGCCATAGACCGACCGGCTGAAGGGCACCCATATCAGCACAACCACCGCCGCGAGTGCCGCGAGGCTCGCCGGGACGACTCCGAATATCCGTCCCGTCAGGGCGTCCGCCAGACCCTCGTTAACGGAACCTCCCGGAAAAGGTCGCAACAACAGGGCGACACCGAAATAGATTGCCCCCGTCGCAATCGTCGCCACGATCGGCTGCAGCCGCCCATATATGACGATGGCTCCATTGATCGCGCCGCACACAGCCCCGACGACCAGGACGATAACGACGCCGAAGGTCGTTTCGAGCGGCGAGCCCACGACCAACCATGAGGCCAGGCAGTTGGTGAGAAGGAAGATCATGCCGACGGAGAGGTCAATTCCCGCGGTTATCACCACCATGGTTTGGGCCATCGCGACAAAGGCGAGCAGCACCCCCTTGTTGGCAGCCGTTTGAATAACGTTGGCTGTGAAACCAGCCGGATGGTTCGCCGTGTAGATGATGAACATCACCACGAAGATCGCAACCGCAGTCAGCGTGCCCCGGTGCTCGGCCAGTCGATACTGCCAGTCGTTCATTGCGCGGGCTCCTGATGGAATGGTTCCGCGGACGGCATGTTAAGCGCGCTCGCGATCAGGGTGCGCTCCGTTATCTCAGCTCCCACCAGTTCCCGCTTCACCGCCCCGTCATAAAGCACGAGGACCCGGTCGCAGCAGCCGATGAGCTCGGCATAGTCGGTCGAATAGAACAGGATGCCCGCGCCCGCGTCAGCCAGACGCCGCAAGAGCAGATAGATCTCCTGCTTGGTTCCAACGTCAATGCCGCGTGTCGGATCGTTGAGGAGGACGATGCGTGGCTGCCGCATCAGCCATTTCGCGATGACGACCTTCTGCTGGTTGCCGCCCGAAAGGGCGCCGACGGGCGCGTCAATATTCCCCGCCTTGATGGCGAGCAGCGTCATCATCTGATTGATGGCGCTCTCCTCTTTCGCGCTGTCGATGATCCCGCCGCGCGTCAGCCGGTCGAGCGACGCAAGCGAGAGATTGTCGCGCACCGTCATCGACAGCATCAGCCCCTCGGTCTTACGGTCCTCCGGGATGAGCGCCATGCCGATACCGTGGCGGCGCGCCTGCGCGGGGCTGCTGATGCTGATCGGGCTGCCGTCGACTAGGACCGTGCCACGCAGCCCGCGCAGGACCCCGAACAGCGCTAAAAGGAGATCACGCTGCCCCTGCCCGTCCAACCCGCCAAGACCGACGATTTCGCCCGAGCGGAGCGAAAACGAGATGTCGTGGAGCCGGTCCGCCCAGGACAGATTTCGGGTTTCAAGCACTGACGCAGTTTGTGCAAGCCGGTCCGGCTTAGGAGGGTAGACGCTGTGATACTCACGGCCGATCATCATCTCGATGACTTCGTCGTCACTCTTGGAGCCCGCCGCGTAGCTCGCGACCTTGCTGCCGTTGCGAAACACCGTGCAGTCGTCCGCAAGTTCCGCAATCTCGTTCATTCGATGCGAGATGTAGACAAGCGCCAGCCCTTCCGCACGCAATCGCTTCAGCACTGCAAAAACCTTCGAAACGTCGGCCGCAGTCAGCGCCGATGTCGCCTCGTCGAGGATGAGGATGCGCGGCTTGCGGGCCAGCGCCTTGGCAATCTCGACGATCTGCTTGCGCGACAGCGGCAGATCCTTGACCAGAGCCAGAGGATGGATGTCGACGGCACCGGCGCGCGCCAGCGCCTCCTCTGCCAGGCGCCTCTGGGCCTTGCGGTCGATCATGCCGAACCGCGTCGGCGGATTGGAAATGACGATATTGTCGGCAACGCTGAGTTCTGGGATCAACGACAACTCCTGGAAGACGCAGGCGATCCCGGCGGCGTTGGCGGCAGCCGGCGAAGCGAATTTCACCGGCTGTCCGTCGAGCGTCATCTGGCCCTCGTCCGCAGCCACGACGCCGGCCATGATCTTGATGAGCGTCGACTTTCCTGCACCGTTCTCGCCGAGAACGGCGTGGATGGCCCCAGCCCTGACCGACAGTCCGGCATTTTCAAGCGCGCGAACCCCACCATAGCGCTTCGATATCCCCTCCATGCGAAAGAGCGGGCCGCCATTTTCCATTGCTCTCTCCGGGAAACCGTTACGGACGACGGGCACTGCACAGCTGCGCAACGCCCGTTCCTGATCGACCTACTGGTTTTCCTTGCTCTGCTTCATGATTTCCTGGGCGGAGAAATTGATCCCGCAGGTAGGGAAGGAATTACCGACGAAGAAATTGTCGGATTCGGACTGGAAGTAGTCCTGGCCCTCCTTGAAATTCGGATCCTCGACAATGGCCAACGGCAACTTGACCGACTGCGGCACCACCTGTCCCTCGAGCGCGGCGATCGCCGTCTTGATGGCAACGGCCACCTGTGCGGGTCCGGTTCCGGCCGACGAGCATTTCAGGCCGTCTGCGGCATGTGCTGCACAGAACTTGCGAAACCCGTTTTCGGTTTCGCCGCCAAACGGCACGAACGGATGTTTGGCGTCGATCATCGCCTGGACAATGCCGGTATCGCCGCCCTGGCCGGTAATGCCGTCGAAGGGACCGCTGGTGGCGATCGCATCCGCCGTCACCTTCTGGGCCACCCCGTCATCCCATTTGCCCACGACCTCGATGACCTCGAAGTTCTTGCCCGACGCCTGGAGTCTCTCATGGATGCCGTTGTGCCGATCGGTGTCGACCGAAGTGCCCGCCACACCGCGCACCTCGAGTACCTTGCCGCCGTTCGGCAGGTGTTTGACGAGCCATTCGCCCCACAATTGGCCGAGCCCCTTCTGGTCGACGTTGACGTTGATCGCGTCCTGGGTGTCGAGGATATTGTCGAAGGCAACCAGCACCACGCCGGCTTCCTTCGCCCGCTTGATGACGGGCGCAAATGCCGTCGGGTTCTGGGCGTTGACGACGATGGCGTCATAGCCGGAATCGATGAAGTTGTTGATCGCCGAGATTTGGGCGGGCACGTCCTCACCCGTCGAAACGACCTTGAACTCCTTCAGCTTCGCCGCGACGTCGGGCTGGGCGGCATAGGCCTTTGCCGTCTGCACCATCTGGATACGCCAGGTATTGGCGATGTAGCCGTTGGCAAGCGCGATGCGGTACGGGCCTTCCTTTTTCGGAAACTTGAAGAATTTGGTGTCTGCCGACCAGGGCGCGAAACATTCCGGCTCCGCCGCGGGCCCTGAAACCACTTCCGGCTCCGCGTAGGCGGCCGATCCCAACATGAAAAAGGCAGTGGCAGCAACGATGCCGCCAGCGAGTGACTTCATCATCGACATTTCCTCCCATTGGCGCGCCACTGATTTTGTTCTCCGGTTCGAGAGGGAACTCCTTCCCCCGGAACGGCACGAACTTCTCTGGCACCGGCACGCTGGATGCCTGCTTTCACCATTGACGAGGCGCTCTGGTCTCCTCCCGAAAGCACCCCTGTCTCTTAATTAGGTAGCGCTACCACAAAAAATTGTAAAGTAACATTTGCGGATTACCGAGATCCGAAATCCCCAATTTTCAAGTGAAATTCGGCGACGTCGACACCGATGCAGGAAGGCTATTCCCTTCCGTGATGATAGCGCTATCATGCGATCAGCGGTCAGAGTGCGATCGTTGCCGCATGAGGGTACCCATGGCCGAGGATTTCCAGATCGTAGACCAGCGCTTTGCCAGCCTGGTCAACCACAGCGCCCGAGTGGAACAGCTCTATACGGGGTGTCGCTGGGCCGAAGGGCCGGCCTATTTCGCCGCCGGGCGCTATCTCGTCTGGTCGGATATCCCCAATGACCGGATGCTGCGTTATGACGAAACCGACGGGCATGTGAGCATCTTTCGCCAACCGTCGAACTTCGCGAACGGCAATACGACCGACCGGCATGGCCGTCTGGTGACCTGTGAGCACGGTGGCCGCCGTGTCAGCCGCACCGAACATGACGGGAGCATCACCACCGTCGCCGATCGCTGGAACGGCAAGCGGCTCAACTCGCCGAACGACGTCGTCGTGCGATCAGACGGGTCGATCTGGTTCACCGATCCCGCCTACGGCATCGAGTCCGATTACGAGGGCCACAAGGCCGAAAGCGAAATCGGCGCCTGCCACGTCTATCGTGTCGACCCGGCGACGGGCGCAGTTGCGGCCGTCATTACTGACATGGTGCGGCCGAATGGCCTCGCCTTTTCGCTTGACGAAAAAAAGCTCTACGTCGTCGACACCGGCCGGACGCATGGGCCCGACCTTCCTGCGCATATGCGCGTTTTCGATGTGAACGAGTCGGGCGCGATATCGGGCGGGCGGGTCTTTGCCGATTGCACCGTAGGCCTCTTTGACGGGTTCCGCCTGGACGACGAAGGGCGGATCTGGACAAGCGCCCGCGACGGCATCCATTGCTACCACCCGGACGGCGCCTTGCTCGGCAAGGTGAGAGTACCGGAAAACACCGCCAATTGCGTGTTCGGCGGGCCTAAGCGAAATATCCTCTACATCTGCGCGACCAGCTCGCTTTATGCCGTTCGGCTGATGGTCAACGGCGCAAAACTCGACTGAGGCAGGAGGCCAGCCATGCCGTTCTTGCGGATCACCATCGTGCGCGAGACCCTCGCCGACGATCCTGCGGCCAAGAGGGCGGCAATCAGCAGCCAGGTCACTGCGGCGATTGCCGAGGCAACCGGATTGTCCGAGCGCGAAATCTCCGTCGTCTTCGATGAGGTGGACGCAAGGAACTGGTATGTCGGCCGCACCGATGTCGGGACCCTGCGCTCGCGCAGCCAGAAGGAGTCGACGTGAAGGACGACATCACTTCCAAAGACCAGAGCCGGAAGGCAAGCCGACGCGGCAGTGGGAGACCGACCATAGCCGACGTCGCAAAACTGGCAGGGGTCGCCGCGATTACCGTGTCGCGCGCGCTACGCGATCCCTCGCTGGTTTCGGCCGAACTGCGCGCGGGGATCGATACGGCGGTGGTCCAGCTCGGCTATGCGCCCGACCCCAATGCGCGCGCGCTCGCCTCCTCCCGAGCCGATGTGATCGGTGTTCTCGTGCCGTCACTGACAAACATCGTCTTCGCCGACACGGTGAGAGGCATCTATGACGAGCTCGGCGACGGTCCGTTGCAGATACAGATGGGCAACACCCACTATTCGCCCCGGGAAGAGGAACGGCTGATCCGGATGTTTTTGAGCCAGCGGCCATCGGCGCTGATCGTGTCCGGCATCGACCAGACCGAAACGACCCGCAAACTGCTCGAGAGCGCGGATTGCCCTATCGTGCAGATCATGGAGTATGGCGACGATCCGGTCGATATGCTGGTCGGGTTCTCCCACTTCGATGGCGGCAAGGCGGCGACCAACCATCTGATCGAGGCTGGATATCGCCGTATAGGCTTCATCGGCGCGCGAATGGATCCTCGCTCGCAGCGTCGCCTCGCCGGTTACCGCTCGGCTCTGGAGACCGCTCAGCTCTTTGATCCCAAGCTGGTAACCACCACGCTGACGCCTTCACGCGTATCGCTCGGCGGGCCGCTCCTGGCCGATGCGCTTGCCAAGGTCGCCGATCTTGACGCGGTCTTCTGCAACAATGATGACCTTGCCATGGGCGTGCTGTTCGAATGCCAGCGGGCGGGCATCGCCGTGCCGCGCAGCATGGCAATCTGTGGCTTCAACGATCTCGACATGATGCACGTCGCCTATCCGTCGCTCACCAGCGTACGCACGCCGCGCTATGAAATCGGCCGGCGCTCGGTGCAGATGGTGCTGGATCGACTTGCCGGCCGGCCAATTGAATCGCCGATCGTCGACTTGGGCTTCGAGCTTCAGGTTCGCGAAAGTACGCCGCACATCACGTGATCGCGGTAGACTATCGGGGGATCGGCCTTTCCAGCGGATCGGCTCCGGTGACCATAGATGAAATGGCCCGCGACGCGATGGACATGATCGGCAAGCTGGGATTTGGCACGGTTGAGCTGATGGGCTTTTTGCTGGGCGGCTTCGTCGCACAGGATATCGCACTGAAAGCCCCCGGTCGGGTACGCAAGCTGATCTTGACCGGCACTGGCCCGGCCGGTGGAGCCGGAATTGCAAGGGTGGGGGCAGTGTCCTGGCCACTGATCATCAAGGGCATGCTGACGCTGCGCGACCCGAAAACCTATCTGTTCTTCACCTCGACCCCCAATGGTCGCCGCGCAGCCAATGACTTTTTGGCGCGTCTGAAAGAGCGCAAGCTGGATCGCGGCAAAGGTCCGACACCCCGTGCCTTCCTGCGCCAGCTTTCCGCTATTCAGGCCTGGGGCCGCCAGGCGTCGCAGGATCTGGGCCGGATCCGTATTCCTGTTCTTGTGGCCAATGGCGATAATGACATCATGGTGCCCACATTCAACAGTCGCGACATGGCCCGGCGCATTCCAGATGCTGAATTGGTGATCTACGAAGACGCTGGCCACGGCGGGATCTTCCAATACCACGCTGAGTTTGCACCGAAAGCCTCGGCTTTTTTGGCTGCCTGACCTGATAAAAGTTTCACACTGGAGAAAGCCCGTGAAAGCCTTCGTCGTCGACAAATATAAGAAGAAGGGCGCGTTGCGTCTGGCCGACATGCCCGATCCCCGGATGGGCGCGGACGATGTTCTGGTGCGTATTCAGGCCACCGCGGTCAACCTTCTGGATTCTAAGGTGCGGGACGGCGAATTCAAGCTGTTCCTGCCGTATCGTCCGCCCTTCGTTCTAGGCCACGATCTGGCGGGAACGGTTGTAAGCGTCGGCGTGAATGTGCGGCAATTCAAAGCGGGGGATGAGGTTTACGCCCGTCCGCGCGATCACCGGGCTGGCACATTTGCAGAGTTCATTGCGGTTGATGCCGCCGACGTGGCGCTGAAACCGGCGAGCCTTTCCATGGAGCAAGCCGCATCGATCCCGCTGGTTGGACTGACCGCCTGGCAGGCGCTGGTCGAGGTGGGCAAGGTCAAGCCCGGCCAGAAAGTGTTCATTCAGGCCGGTTCCGGCGGGGTTGGGACCTTTGCCATTCAGCTTGCCAAGCATCTTGGCGCCACTGTGGCCACCACGACCAGTGCGGCGAATATTGACCTGGTCAAAAGCCTCGGCGCTGATGTGGTGATCGACTACAAGACGCAGGATTTCGAACAGGTGCTGTCCGGCTATGATCTGGTGCTGAACAGCCAGGATGCCAAGACGCTGGCAAAATCGCTGAACGTGCTGAAACCGGGTGGAAAGCTGATCTCAATCTCCGGCCCTCCGGATGTTCCCTTTGCTAGATCTCTGGGGCTGAGCCTGTTCCTGCGCTTTGTGACGCGCATGCTGAGCCGGGGCGTCCTGAAGAAGGCGAAAAGCCGAGGCGTCGAGTATTCCTTCCTGTTCATGCGGGCAGAAGGACAGCAGTTGGCCCAGATCGCCAAGCTGATCGACTCCGGTGTGATCCGTTCGGTCGTGGACGAGGTGTTTCCCTTTGCTCAAACGGCGGAGGCCTTGGCCTATGTCGAGACCGGACGCGCCAAGGGAAAGGTCGTGGTCACCTTCAAGAGCTAGGTCTATGCCTGCTGCCGGTTATGGGATTTCGCTGTGGCGCAGGGGCCTCTTCTCACCAATCTCGGCATATTTGTGTGAGACAACAAAACGACGAGCGCAGTTGACAACTGCCTCAGTGGTTCAGTTCATCAAATACGACGAACATGGGCAAAAGGTGAACAAGCTGGTCTGGGATGACCACCTTCTGAATCCCATGGAGGTTATCGAGGCGATTTGGCAGGAGGTACCTGATTTCAAAGAGTCCTACGAACTGCCCGACGGACTCTCTCGTCAGAATGTGCCGGCGTTTGACGAAGTGGTGGTGCGCGAACTGTTGGTCAATGCCCTAGTTCGCTGGCCCTATACGCAACGAAGCGACACATTCCTGAACTTGCACCCGGATCGACTGGAGGTCGTGAATCCGGGGTTGCTTTTCTCGGCGTCACCGCACAGAACGTGCTGCACACCACCGTGCGCCGCAACGAGTATTTGGCTCGACTTTTCCACGATCTCAGGCTGATGGAGCGGGAAGGCAGCGGTTACGATAAGATTTATGAGGTGCTGCTGTCTCATGGTCGCCCGGCGCCGAACTGGTCGATGGTCACGATCGAGTGCAAGTGGCCGGCCCAACGCTCGGGCGCTTCCGTAGGCTAATCCCAGAACGGCAACGCGCCCAAGAGCAGCACCAAGATGGGGCGGCCACAATTCAGAGCTCCGCGGTCCGACGCTGGTCTAACACCAAGTTATTTGAGATATTGAGTACGGTAGGTCGCCCGATCTGCCCAATCATCGAGGGAGGATGTACTATGCCACTGTTCATAACCACAGGGTGCTATACAGCCACGTCAGCGAAGGGAATGATTGATAGTCCATCGAACCGAGAAAAGGCAGCCCGTGACATCATGGAAGCAGCGGGCGGAAAACTGCATTCCTTCTACGTCACGACCGGCGAAACCGATTGGATGGCCATCACGGAATTCGACGATGGCGCTGACCTGGTCCCCGCACTTCTCGTCGTTGGCGCATCGGGAGCCGTCTCGAATGTCAAAACCGTGCGAGCCTACACGGGCGCGGAATTCAAGGCTGCGCAAGAGAAGGCGGGCAAAATCGCATCTTCCTACAGGCCCCCGGCAAAATAAGCAGACCACTGGTTGAAACGTCTCTGGCAGCGGACCGAACCTCCGCTGCCAGAAACGATGTGTTGGCGCGCGATGCGGCCGCGATGGAGCGCACGGTCAGTTCGATCGCGGCATGCGCCCGCGACCTGCTCATTTCGCTGGGAGCATCTTCTTCGTGATCGCGAGGAGGTCGCGGCAAAGGCGCGGGCGAGAACGGCTATCCGGTTCGCATAACCGCCAACCATCCGGCTCATGTGCAGAATCGAGCCGTGAACGAAAGCCTGCCCATGACGATCGTCGACCAGCGGAGGGGCATTCGCGGTGCGGCCAGTTGTGGGACGGTTCAGACATATCTCGGGACTCTTTCTGTTGAGTTCCGCGATGTCCCGTCCTAAAACTGATCGCGCAAAGCCGAGCCTTAATCTGTTTCCCGTTCGCCTCAACGAGGAACCGACGATGCAAACGATACTCGTGTCCCGCCTGCCAACCGGCGTAAAATCCCTGCGTCCCGCGCCAACCGCAATTTCAAGCCGACGCCATCTGCTATCGCAGGGCGCGTGGAGCCGATGGATATGATGTGCTGCTGATTTCGGGGAAGAGCACCGGGTGCTGGGGCATCCCAAAGGGGCACTTGGAAACCGGAGAAACGACCAAGGACGCAGCTGCTCGTGAAGCATTTGAAGAGGCGGGCGTCGTTGGAGTTCCCACAGAACACTCAGTGGGTGGACTTACGTACTACAAGGATAGCAGCGCTCTAGTCCATCGGGTTCGCGTACACCTGATTGCCGTGCGCTCGATCGCTTCTGATTACCCGGAAAGGAGTGTCCGCTCGAACCGTTGGGTGCCGGCTTCAATTGCGGCGTAGGAAGTGGGGCAGCCCGGACTTCGGAAGCTCCTTGTCCGCATATTGGGATGACTGGTCTCGGGAACTTCAGGCGCGCCCGCATCATTTCCAGTCGATCCATTATGCAATCTTCTCACCCTAGACGTCGGCGTCCTGCCAACATGGCAGCCCTCTTCCTTGCCGCCAATGCAGACTCTCCCCCCCGTCACCGTACCCGGAGGCGCAGATCATGCGCTCGCGACGATCGAAATGTTTTGACAAAGGCCTCCGCCATCCCGTTCGACTGCGGGCTGCGCACCGGCGTCGAGCACGGCTCCATGCCGATGTCGCAGAGCAAGGATTTGGTGTCCTTGGCGATGAAGCAGGAGCCGTTGTCGGTGAGCCATTCGATAGGCTGCGGCAACATGTTGATGCGGCCAAAGCGGTTCTCGACAGCCGTGATCACGAGGTCCTGCACATCCTGGCTCTTGATGCCTTCCGTGGTGGCGATATAGGCGATTGCCTCCCGACCGCAGCAATCGAGAGCGAAGGCAACACGGACCTTCTCCTTGTTGTCACAGCCGATCTCGAAACCATCGGAGCACCATCTGGTGTTCGAGCGGGAGACGGCGACCTGGCCGTCGTGAAGACGATCATCGACGGCTCCGGTTGTCGCACGAGCAGTAAATTGTGCAGCTTCATGACCCGGTAGACGCGCTTGGCACTGTTTTCGGGCATGCGCAGGATGGCATGGACCCGGCGATAGCCGTAGGTGGGCATGTCGGCGATGACGGCCTTGATATCTTCCACCAGCTCCCGATCCGGGAGTGGCGGGCGTCCTACTTGTCGACCGGTGCAAAATGCCATTCCCATACGTCGCAGGCTGTTGCCGCGGGGCAATCTTGTTGCTGGTAAAGCTAAGTACGGTGCATTTACTCGGACGGCGCAGTTCCGGCACGCTCACGTTGCCAGCGAGCGTGATCAGAGGCGCTAAACTCTTGCTCCTCATGAGTGTCCGTCTCGATGATAACCCTGCGGTTATTTTCGTCTGGACCGCCAGCTTTAGCGATGGCGTCAATCAGCTCTCCGTAATTTCGAAACTCTTCTTGCCGTTCAGCATCCTTGGTCCAGTGCCACAACGGCCAGCGACCATCAGACATGAGATACCGAGGGACTCCACTTGCACGAAGATACGAGCGAGCCCGATAGGTAGTTTTTTTCGGCTGACAACGGTTCATCGGCGACACCTCTCTAGTGAAGCGAAAGCCTAAGGATAGCGCTAGTTGCCTCGCTCAGGAAGCACACAGGATGCAGACACTGTTCTAACGTATGCACAGGAGCGCGCCCGGATCTCCAGAGCAGGTAGCTTAGGCCTCATCAGCAGTCCCGGTTTGCGAAATTGCAATAAGGGCTGCAGCTTATTTGTCTTCTTCCCGTGTCAACAATTCCTTGAATAAAGCTTTCTTCTCAGGATCGGTCTCCTTCGAAATCAGTTCATTGAACTTCTCGATGTTCGCTCTCGCTATAAAGACTTTGAACATGCTCTTCACCTGCGTGGTAAAGCTCGATCACAGCGTCCTAGGCGGCCGTATCGCCAATCCGGCCGCTAGTTGGGTGGGGCGGTGGCGCATGTTCGAGAGCGTATCTAGCCTTGGCTTTTGGGCACGCCGGTTTTCCGAAGGCCTGCCCGATCCCTGCCATATCGTGTCGCTGCAACTTGGGTGTCGGCGATCGAAGCTTCCCCTAGTGCTGATGGAATGCGGGCGGTACCGAACCACAGAGCGCATTCGAGAAGGGAGGCTTCATCCGTGTTCCCAAACCGATACTCATCGGCGATGAAGCTTGCTAGTCGGTCGGCGTGTCTACTGAGACGTGGAATGCGAGCCTTGGCGCGGGCCGTTTCGAAGACCCTTCGTATCAAAGCAAGATCGTGGGGACCAAGATGTTGGATCGCGAGTTTGGGCGGTATATGCACTGACACCTCCTATGAAAGAAGCGGGGTGCGCGCCATATCGGGCTTCGAGGAATGCTCAAAAGGTGAACGTGCGATTGCGCCACCTTCATTCTCCCACCGATTGATGGCTTCCGTTTTGGTTTGGGTAGGAGTCTGACTTTGTCCGCCTGGCGCGTCGCCTCGCTTACGAAGAGCGGCGGTCAGTTGCGCCTTGGTCAGGACGCCCCTCTGAATAGGATCCGTCAGGAATCGCGCCGCAGCAAGCTTTTCGCCGCGTTCATCTTTCTCTTTTGCTTCGGAATAACCAGCGGCTTTTAGTATTTCCACCAAAAGACTGATGTCTTCGGAGTCTAGATATTGATCTGGATTTCTGGAAGACATGCGGTCCTCCTTCGCATGGGGAGGCAGGCGAAGCGCGGGCCAGCCTCCATGCAATCGCTGGCAATGATGCGCGCAATGTTTCCCCTGTTCCATAGGCTCCCGGTAGTAGGTTGCCGGAGCTCGCAACTTTTCCGCAATGCCGACGCCGTGGCAAACAAGGGACTGAGCGCATGGGAGCGGGAAAATGGGAGGTGAATTTCGGTTAAGCAGGTGTCATTTCTGAACGGGCATCCGCGGGCGTCGCACTTATCTCGGTCGAGCTTGTTGGCATTGACGGCGTGTCGCAGCGTTGCAAAATTGCCAACGTCGGCCGGTCTCTCGATGGGACCCGGTCTCAACGATTTTGGCCTCTCCTTCGAAGAAGCCAAGGAACTGACGCAGTTTCAGACGGATCAAGCCGAGATCGGAAGCGCCAAGACTGCAACCGCCGTCGCTCGGTGCATGATAGTAAGTACCGTACGATCAATTCGCTCTTTGGATCTTGCCAAGTGCGTGTGCCGCGGTGGTGCAGCTGTGCATGCGGATCGACCGCGAAGTTGGGCACGGAAAGCATCGAGGCCCTGTTGAATGGCCAAGCCGAACTGGGCTTCCGGTTGCCATTTCGAGAAACATCGACCGTCGGTACTTCGCATGATCGCCCGGTTTGCCTCCGCCGCGCAGAACCTGAAGAAGAACGAGGACGGCAGTGTCGATCTCTATGTCGGGCCCAAGGCGCCCGAGGGCTGGAGAACAACTGGATCGAGACGATCCCGGAGAAGGCGTGGTTTGCGAGAGCCCGGTGCTTACAGTATCGGGCTGCCTTGACGGGCGTCGGGTGACGGCCTCTTCACGTTGCATCCGCACCTAATGATGCATGAAGGGGAATGCGGCGGAGTCGTGGGCGCACCAAAAGATGCGGTGGCGTCGCTACGAATCCCACTGCCGCTGGCAAAGGGAAGAGGCTGAGGCCCACCCTCTGGCCGCGAGCAGCACCGGAAGCACGTGTTGCGTGCGGAGGTGAATTCCGCCGATCGACAGCGTGGTGACGTGGCACTGTGAATTGCCGCCTGATCCTTTAAATCGATTCCTATCCAAGGAATCATCCAGTAGACCATCATGCAAAGATGGAGGCTACGACCCTGCGGTGCATCGATTGAGTTGGGATGCCAGGTTTTTCGCGCGCCCCGCCGTCGAGGTGGCGGCGGACCTGATCGGCGCCGAATTCGCGGTGTCCGGCGTCGGCGGAATTATTGTCGAGACCGAGGCATATCTGCCCGATGACGCCGCGTCGCACAGCTTCGCCGGCGCCACCGACCGAAATCGAGCGATGTTCGGTCCGCCGGCGCACACCTATGTTTATCTCTCCTATGGCCTCCATTGGTGTCTCAACTTCGTTTGCTTGCCCGGCAGCGCCGTCTTGATCCGCGCGATCGAGCCGAAGTGGGGCATCGAGGCGATGCAAGCGCGGAGGGGTGTTCGTAAGGACAGGCTCTTGTGCTCCGGGCCGGGACGCCTCGGCCAGGCGCTGGCGATCAATAGAGCGCAGGATGGCCTGCCGCTTTGGCAGGAGCCGTTTCACCTCCACCTACCGGCTCAGCGTCCGCCGATCTCCAGCGGTATCCGTGTGGGAGTTACGAAGGCGGTGGAACACCCGTGGCGTTTCGGGCTCGCCAACTCGCCCTTCGTCAGCCGTAAATTCTAGCGCGGAAACGCCTGCGCCGTTTTTAGCCTAATCCCGAGGCTCGACTTGTCGGAATCGATCGCGTTCAATGACTCTCGGGCCCCGACCCAGAATCATCGTGATCTCGATAGCCAATCAGTGGAGGCGACCAAATGACGAAATCAAATGTGGGCTTCATCGGGCTCGGGCTGATGGGTCAGGGCATGGCGGCGAATATCCTGAAGAAGGGCTCGCCGCTTTGCGTGATGGCGCATCGCAATCGCGCGCCGGTCGACGCGCTGGTCGCCGAGGGCGCGACGGAGGCAGCAACACCGCGCGATATGGCCGAGCGTTGCGACATCATCATCCTTTGCGTAACCGGCTCGCCGGAAGTCCTCTCGGTGATTGAAGGCCCGGACGGCATCGCTTCCGCCGGCAAGCCGCTCACCATCGTCGATTGTTCGACCTCCGATCCCTCCGTCACCACAAAACTCGCTGCGAACCTCGCCGGCAAGGCTATTACCCTCATCGATGCGCCGCTCAGCCGTACCCCGGCGGACGCCGCCGCCGGTACGCTCGATGTGATGGTCGGCGGCGCGGACGAGGACGTGCGCCGTGTCTGGCCCGTGCTCGAATGCTTCGCCGGCAGAATCGTCCACACAGGCCCAACCGGCACCGGTCACACGATGAAGCTGCTCAACAACTTTCTCTCGATGGGCTATGCGGCGCTCTATTCCGAGGCGCTGATGCTCGGACGCAAGGCGGGGCTCACCCCGGAAGTCTTCGACAGCGTCATCCGAGGGGGCCGCATGGATTGCCCCTTCTATCAGACGTTCTTCCGCTGGGTGCTGGAGCGTGACCCGAACGCCCACAAGTTCGCAATCCGCAACGGCTTCAAGGACATGAGCTATCTCGCCGGCTTCGCCAATGCGAGCGGCGTCGCGAACCCGATCGGGGCCGCAGTCAGGAATTCCTTCGCCCAGGCGGTCGCAGCTGGTCGCGGCGAGGAATACGTGCCGATGCTGTCGGATTTCGTCGCCGAGGCGAACGGCATCAAGTGAGAGGCGGCTGTTAACGGCGCGGCTTTTTACGGCATCAACATCCCGGCGCATAACGCTGGCGAAACGCATGATTGCCGTGAGCTCGGTGTCGATGGCATCGTCGATCCATTCATCCGGTGCGTCCGGGCTCCTGCTGCGCAAGATGCCGTTGAAGCGCATGGCCAAGCCACGCATTATGGCGAACACTCGAGAGCCCTGCTTCAATGCATTGACCTTTCTGGCCTGACGATCTGTCAGCAGGCCGCGCGGTTTTATACACAAAGCTGCTGCCACAACAGACGAGATCATATGGCCCGTGTTAGGATCGCGAACGGGTTCTGAAACATCCATCTCCGGAGGCGGCCCGTCGGGTTGAATGTTTTCGACGTCACTCCACACTTTCAACAGGCGCTCCAGATTGGAGCGGCTGCCCGTGTAACCGCGGTTCTTGATATCGTAAAACAGATGGCTTCCTACCCGGTTTCCATCTTTCCAGCATTCAGCCAGAAAAGCTTCGAAATACAGTGGCGATGTCGGATTCAATGCCGCCCGATTCCTGTCTCGAGGTGCATTAGAAGTAAGCCAATTCGCGATGCTGCGGCGCTCGTTTCCGGTCCGCCTTGCAATCTCGCTGTAGGTGAGGCCCTGCTGCCGCAAAGCTTGAAACGTGTCGAATATTTCCTGACGAGATTGCCTGTGCGCCAAGCGGGCACGGCGCTGTTGTGACCTGGCGCTGGCGATAGCATCTTCAGAGAGAATGGGTCTAACATTGGCGTGACCGTAGACGCTCATCTGTTCCTTGATTGCCTCCCTGAGATTTTGGACCAGATGAAAACGGTCAGCCACCTGGCGGGCCTGCGGGGCGCCCTCTCGGGCTGCCTGAGCATACAAACCACAGCGATCTCGGCTCACGACCTCGATCGTCGGACGCTCTTGCAACCAAGATTTTGCGCTCTCGACGCTGCGGTCCTCCAAAACATCGACGACCGAATGACGCTCAAGATCGACCATGATCGTCCCGTACAGGCGCTTATTGATTCTATTCTCAGAGGTTGGCGGCTGCCGAAGTTTTTACTTCGTGGCGTTGAGTACGTCGCCAATCTCCTACGAGGTGGTCGATGGCCAGCAGCGCTTGTCAGCCATTTTCGAGTTTCTATCCGATGAGATTGAGCTCTTCCGGACGACATCTCGGACAAGGTCGACGATTTCGAGATCGACTTCGATGAAATTGAAGATGCCTCGGATGAGGAACTGATGATCTTCTTTCAACGGCTTCAAAGTGGCCTCCAGCTCAATTCAAGCGAGCGTCTGAACGCGATAAACAGCAAGCTAAAGGCGTTCTGCAAAAAAATGTCGAAGCACAAATTTTTCACTGACAAAGTTGCGTTTGAAGACAAGCGCTAGGCCCACTTCGACGTCGTGGCGTTGCAACGCACAATCGGTGCGATCGAAACGAGCGACAAGCGGCATGGAGTGATCTTCCAGGGTCGCCGTCACCTCGGCGCTGTCTGACGCCAAGCCGCGATGGGCATTTTCTTTGCCACGCCCCTGTCAATCGTGAGCACGCTGTCGAAGAAATCGACGCCACTTGCTGATCGGATCGGCGAAACGTCATGCATGACGGCGATCACAGTCGCCTCCGGGCAATGATCCAGGATCGCCTGGTAGAATGCGTGAACTGCCTGAGTGTCAAGCGCGCTCGTGGCCTCGTCGAGAAAGAGGAGGCCCGGCCGCAACAAAAGGATCCTGGCAAGGACGAGCTTCTGCTTCTGGCCTCCCGATAGAAGTAGATCCCAGCTTTGACCGTCGCGGCCATCCTTGGGGAGTTCATCGATGAATTCGCCGAGCCCCGCCTCGTGCAACGCCACCGCGACACGCGTATCCGGATAATCGCTCGCCGGGTCCGGAAGGCAAACCAACTCCTTCAAGGACACCGCCTGAAGCTTGACGTCCTGGGCGGCATAGAGGGTTCTGATGTTTCTTGGAGTTGCGACAGTGCCACGGCCGTGCGCCCAAAGACCGTTTATCGCTTTGATAAGCGAGGTCTTGCCGCTCCCTGACTCGCCGACGACCAAGGTCCACTCGCCGGGCAGGAACTGAAGTCTGTCCGCCGTCAGAAATGGAAGCTCGGTCCCCGCGTGCAGGAGGCCGATCTGCTCAACAGTCAGGCCGAGCGCCGGGTCCTGCTTGGTATATTGGAATTCGTAAAGGCCTGTTTGCGCATAAAACGCCTCGGGTCGCTGAACGGTTTCGATCGCGTTCGCGAGATCGGTTATGCGCCGAGCGTTCGCCCTCAGCGTCGCAATGTCGGGCATCACATGTATGAACCACGAGCATTCGTTGATCAATGCAGTCGCCAGTTCAGCACCCGTAACGTAGTGCTGCAGGCTGACCTTGTTGTCCATGTAGGGGAGCAGGCCGGGTGCATAGGCGACAATCCGCGAGCCAATGAAATTATGGACCAGTTCGAACCCCATGTAGCCGGCAGTCACCCGATTCAGGCTGGCCCAGGTTTGATCAATGTCGAGATATCGGCGCTTGTTGACGACGTTCTGGGCTCTTTCTCCATGGAGGACGGCAACATGGAAGCTGCGGTGCAGGAGAGCGTTCAATTCGGTGCGGTAGCTTCCCTCCGCCCATTGCATGCGTACCGACAGGTGTTGGAGAACCCCACCAAGCTTGGCGGCAATGACGGTGTTGAGCGGCACATAAATCGCGACGGCCACGAAAGCCAAGCAGGCACTTCCATAGCTGCCCAGGAACTCAAGCCCTCTGACGTCGCTCGACATCTCAATAAGCTTGCTGCCGATAAAACCAAGCGACAGCACGACTCCTGCAATGCCCATCGCCAGCCCGATTGCGCCGCCGGTCAAGCCTTTAATCGACTCCTGGACACGCTGGTCGATATTGTCCGGCGCTGGGACAGCGGACCCGGACGCATCGGAGCCCATTTGCAGAAGATGGAAATGCGTATGGTTGCTGTCGAGCAAAGCTTCGTTGAAGCGTCGGTCGAGCCACGCGCGCCATTTGCGGTGCAGCGTGGTCGAGAAGAAATGGCGGACAGCGGTGAAACACACGTCCCTCATGATCGCGATCGCGGCAAGCGTTGCCGCTGTTGTCAACAATTCCACGGGCGTGGTGGGTGCAGCGGGATGGTGGAAATAGGCGATCCGGTTGATCAACTCGCCCGAAGTGACAGCGAACCAGACGCTGGCCTGGGCGGAAAATGCCGTGAGAACAAGGATGGCGAACGTTAGCCCCCAAGCCTCGCGCCAGCTTTCGGAAAACCAATAGGCGCGCATAAGGCCCCAGAAGCCGCGCATCGAAGAAACAGGGCTTGTGTGGCTGCCTGCCTCGCGGAAGAGTAGCCGTTTGACAAATGCGCCTATCTGCCAAGCACGACTTCGCATCGCGGCTGCATCTCTCCGTAACCCACGAAAGGAATTTTGGAGTACGTGTCGGAGTTGTCAACTCAACACAGCTGAGGCGCGAGCAAGGCCAGCAGTCGCTGGCTGGGAGCCTGCGCCGAACTAACTTAAAATCGCTTCTCGGCCCGTAACATTGTCCATACTGATGGCGAAAAAAACGGGAAGGTACCCCGGTGGCCTGGCATCCGAGCCCCAGTTGAGGGCACCTGGATCCCACCAATCGTTGTAAACCTTCAGTATGTTCCAGGCGTGTTTCTTCTCCGTCTCTTTGTGGAATTCGTGGTACCTGCCTTCAATGACGACGCACTTCCATCGGTGCTGATCAGTGGAATGCTCCGCATGAATTCAATTTTCCGTCCCGGCATCGAAAACCCGAAAATCTGGCCCTCTGCGCGGACATAATAAATCGGCACAACATAAGGTTGATTGTCACGACAACACCCAAGACGGGCCACGCGCTGCTCGGCGATGAGCATGCTGCATTCGCTGGATAGCATCTCGCGCAATCTCATTGGCGTTTCTCCCTGTAGATCTCTTGGTTCGCTCGACGTCCTCGACGCCCTTTGCGGTTCGCAACACACACTACTACCTGCTCGGCCACGCCGTCACCGAAGATGATCAACGTTACGGATTTGTTTGAGATCAAAGCGACTACTAACAAGCAGGATAGAATAGCCCCTTGCGCTTGCACCGCCTGAGGGAGGTCAAAATGAAGCCCGGGAGCGATGGGGCAAGCTCGAATGAGCGAGATGCGCCTCTTGGGGATGCGTGCGATGCAGCGTCAAGCAAGTCCTTGCCGGATTTAGAGCCGACCCAGTTCGTCGCCAGAACTTTGTTCGAACACTCCCCAGTGCCAATGATCATGGTCGACGCTGCGGGCGCAATAGAACACATTAACAAGGCGTCCGAGGAGTTCTTTGGCTACCCTAAGAAATTGCTGATCGGGCAGCCGGTGGAAGCCCTCGTACCCTCAGATAAACGACTGCATCATGAGCAGCTACGGCAAGATTATATGGCCCACCCGGTTTCGAGACCGATGGCGGAGGGGCGGCGGCTGGTCGCATGCAAGAAGGATGGCACGGAAGTGACCGTCCATATCGCCATGAACCCCGTGGTGCTCGAAACATCGGAGGTCGCGGTCATTCTAACCGTAATCGACATATCGGCCCGCGAACTGGCGGAGCGAACAGAGTTTTTCGTCAAGGAACTGACACATCGCGCTCGCAATGTATTCGCTATCATTTGCGCCATTTCTCGGCAGCTTGGTAAGCACAGCGATTCTGTTTCGAATTTCCAGGACGCATTGGAAGATCGTCTCGAGGCACTTTCCGCGTCCTATCGAGTTTTTGAGAAAGAACGCTGGCAAGCAGCACCTGTCCGCGATCTTGTCCAGTCCCAGATCGCATTCCTCACGACGGAGGGCATGTCCCAGATTGACATTCAAGGACCGGAGATTTGCCTGGAACCGGCTCCAGCGGAATACCTTGGCATGGCGGTTCACGAGCTTGCGACCAACGCCGTCAAGCACGGCGCACTTTCCGTGCCCACCGGCATCGTCGATGTTCGATGGTCATTTGATCCGAGAGCGCAGCTTTTCGAGTTTCAATGGACGGAGCGCAACGGACCAGCCGCTCAGCCTCCAGAACGTCAAGGCTTCGGGTCAGTCATTCTTAAGTCGATTGTTCCGGCGGCTTTCGGTGGCACGGCGGATCTGATAGTTGCTCCAAAGGGCGTGTCCTGGACCCTGAAAGCTCCCTTGGCGACGGGAGTGATCCAGAAGTGACAGACGGCAGCCGGGAATGCGACCCGGCGCGTCAACAGGGCGCCGGAGTTTTCAGTATCAGCTACCGTCAGGAACATGAGACCGGCGGCGAGGAGGGCTCGCGACCTCGCCGCCGTTCCGCCTTGGCAGCGCCTGCACCGACCTCACGTATCGCGGGCGAGATTTCAGGTTGGCGTGCGATTGCGCCGCCTTCATTCTCCCATCGATTGATGTTTTGGATTTTTTTGTGCTGAAATCTGATTTCGTCCGCCTGGCGCGTCGCCTCGTTTACGAAGAGCGGCAGTTAGCTGCGCCCTGGTCAAGACCCTCCGCTGAATAGCATTGTTCAGGAAGGGCGCCGCAGCCAGCTTCGGCCCGTCCCCGAGACAATCATCCGGTACGGCACCTGCGGCCGCGTTAATAGCTAGCCTCCTCAGATGCTTGCGACCGCCTCTTCAAGAAGAGACCGAACCTGCCCGGCGACCTTCTTGAGTTCCTGGTTGTCGATCGCCTGCATGGAGGCAACGGGATCGATGGCGCTGACCATGATTGTGTCACTTCCCAGCGATCGTACAATCACATTGCAGGGCAGCATGGCGCCGACCTTTGGTTCGATCTTCATAGCCTCGAGAGCCATCTTCGGGTTGCACGCTCCCAGAATGAGATAGTCCGCAACATCGATGTCGAGCTTCTTCTTCATCGTCGCTCGGACGTCGATTTCAGTCAGCACACCGAACCCCTTGGCCAAGAGAGCGGTCTTTGTTGCCGCCACCACCTCGTCGAAGGGCATGTCGTTGGTCGTTATGTCGAGCGTGTAGGTCATTGTCTGTCTCCAATGCGACCGGCACCTGCCGATCCTTGTTGCCGGTGTGGCCCCACACCGAAGCACTTCATCTGTGCGCAGCGCGTCTAGACGGCGGTTCCGACCAAGGCGCCTATGCCTGCTGTCAGGGCCATGGCAAAGGCACCCCAGAAAGTGACACGGACCGTGGCTTTCACCACGTTCGCTCCACCAGCCTTGGCACCGATTGCACCGAGCAAGGAGAGGAACAGCAGCGACGCTGCAGAGACGAGCAGCACGAGCTGCTTCGCCGGCGCCAGCCACACCATGGCGAGTGGCATCATCGCACCGACAGCGAAAGTCAGAGCCGACGTCAGGGCGGCAACGATCGGTCTTGCGGTGGAAATTTCGGAAATGCCGAGCTCGTCGCGTGCATGCGCTTCGAGCGGGTCCTTCTGCATCAATTGCTCGGCGACGCGTCGGGCCAAGGCGATATCGACCCCGCGCTTGGCATAAAGCTGCGCCAGTTCCTCACGCTCCGCATCGGGCTGCCTCTCGAGCTCCCGCCTTTCGCGTGCGAGGTCGGCCTGCTCGGTATCCGCCTGCGAGCTGACCGAAACATATTCGCCCGCCGCCATCGACATCGCACCGGCCACCAACCCGGCAACACCGGCGATCAGGATCTCGGAACTTCCCGCCGCCGACGCGGCAACGCCGACGATCAGGCTCGCCGTCGAGACGATGCCGTCATTCGCTCCGAGGACTGCGGCCCGCAGCCATCCGATCCGGGAGACGAGATGAGTTTCGCGATGAATACTCCTCATGACTTTCTCCGGATGACGCCATCGAGGCGGGCAGCGAGAGCGACGTTCCTCAAGATCGTGCCGCATTTACGTAAATTCTTTTGCAGCAGTTCAGACGCTGGTCCGTTTCATCGGTATCGACCTCGAGTTCGTCATCGACGGAGACGATACGCGGCGGTTCGTCTTGTCGAGCGGCATGCAGGATCACATCGACACCATCGAGAGTGGAAGCGAGGAAGGGCATGACAACTTCGATCCCCTTGATCATCCAGGTCGCGATTGCCGCGAGCAGCAGCTCGGCCCGATTTAAGGCGTCGGAAGGGCGGGAAAGGCCGCTACCGGACATCCATGAAACATCCTACCACGTCACCAATCATCCCGTTTGACCAGCATCAATAACCGTCTACGCGTAGGCCCAACCGGCACTAACAGTTCGTACGTACCCCAGAAAAGTTACCTTTATCGATCAACTCAAAGAGAGGTGGAGCGTGGGCTTTTCCATGCGATCTTTGTGGCCCGTGACAACTTAACGCGCCGCACGATGGCAGTTGTCGACCGCCAAGCGAGCCCCCATCGCTGCCGCCCCTTTTAGTCGGTCAAACCGCTGTTTCAGTGTGTACGCGACCGGCGCTGATGGGGCCAGCAATCACGAGACGGTGACGTCTTCGATGTGATGGAGCAAATAACCAGTCGTCCATCGGGGTCGAAAATCGGGCGATTTTCCGGCTTCGAGAACTTCGTCAATGCCATCCGGCCCGCACGTCATAGCGCTGCACAGGCATCGGACAGGAACGCCTATTTCAATGACTCGTTTCAGTGAGACGAACAGATTGCTGACGCCGTCGGCGGTCTCGTCCGCCGGATTATCCGGAAAGACATCGAACAGAGGGCGGCCCGCAAAAAACAACCTTCCTAGATACGGCCCATCAGGAGCAGGACGACAAGAACAATGAGTATGACGCCAATAATGCCAACTCCGCCATGCCCATACCCGTAGCCATACCCCCCGAAGCGACCAGAGAACCCACCAGCTAAAAATATGACCAGCAGGATGATCAGGATCAGTCCAATCGACATAGTCTATCCTTTCCGATGGAATATATCCTAGTTCTTCTGAATTGAAAGTCCTTGATCGTCCACAGTGATATCGACACCGCCCCTACTCTTATTCTCCTGATAGTAAAAAAAGCCGAGCGCGAATACAACAACAACCAGTGAGACGATAATCAGATACAAGATATTTCGGTTCATGAGCGGTTCTCCCAGCAGCTAGAACCCCGGCGACAGCCCACCCTTATTAGGATATTCAGCGTTTTATTTACAAAGCAAAGATTCCATTACCACTTCTGCGAACTGT
Source organism: Ensifer sp. 22521 (assembly GCF_052044795.1). NCBI lineage: Bacteria > Pseudomonadati > Pseudomonadota > Alphaproteobacteria > Hyphomicrobiales > Rhizobiaceae > Ensifer > Ensifer sp. 22521. The sequence goes on along the minus strand of NZ_JBQENM010000036.1, from coordinate 37,260 downwards.
ACCACTGATCAATTTCCTTTTTCGCCTGGTCCTTCGCGTAGCCGTAACGCTCCTGAATCTTTCAACTGATCACGACGCCCAGAGATGACGTCTAAGTCATCGTCCGTGAGTTTCCCCACTGTTCTTCACCTTACCCTTGATCTGCTTCCAGTTTCCTTCGACCTGATTCGAGTCCATTTCAACCTCCCTTAAGGCCATGCATTCTGTCGAATGCTGATCCTAATCCTTACGCCGAAAATCGCTTTGATTTACAACAATCAGAGTAGCCCTAATCTGGTGCTTCCGCCACGCGTTCAGTCTCTCTCAAGACTGGTGACTCGAACGTTCGGCGACGTGTGCGAATGGCCGCCACAGCGGTCGGTATCAATCCCCGGGGTAAGGGAGGGTTGTTAGTCTTCCACATCGATTGGCTAAGGGCGGCCGTACTGGGCGCGAACGACGGGATCGTTTCGACGGAATCGACGCGGTCTCGATTCGAGCGTTCGAAAAGGGGGGCGAGATGCGAGAAAGGAAAGCAATTTGAAACTGATCAGGCTGCCATTTGAGGCCGCCGGCATCCTGTTCCAGAACGAGGGCGACTGCTCAGCGGCGGGCTGAGCGTTCGTTTCCGCTCCCCCATCCGTCGCCGCCGGCTCACAAAATTAACGTCGATCGGGTTCCGAATCTTCAGCAGGGAGAAGATCCGCTTCCAGTCGATACATTATCCGACTTTGGACGCACAATCGAGAACATATACTGAATTCGGAAGGCGGTTTTGGAACTACTTCGGCCGCAGGGCAACAGCGGGGAACCTTGCGCGAGAGCCCTTTTCAACGACAATGGCCGTGGAGATCCACGGCCATTGGCTAGAATAATGCGCGATCTATGAGTGAGACATCTTCCTCAGATGTTGCTGGAAAAACGTCTTGAAATCCCGGAAACTTTCAAAGCCGAGGGCGGTCGCAAGTCGTGTAACCGTGGTCGGCGAAACGGAGCAGGCGGTCGCGACGGAGCGAGCGCTGCCAAAGGCCACGAGTTCCGGCCTTGCCAATGCCTTGCGAGCGACTTGTTCCAGTTGTTTCGGCAGCCTTAGGGTTCTGGATGCAAACATGCCCCTAAGCTCCGCCACATCACCAGGACGCCGGGTTGCCTCGCTGCTTTTCATGACGGCTTATCCCTTGCTCGCCGACGTTTCACCAACCCGGTCGAGCCGCTATCGCAACGACACGGGTGCATTCTTCGAGACGGACTCAATGCAGGCCAGGGCGATCGCAAGCGCGTTGCGCGCATCAGCACCGCCCGGCCCTTCAGTCATATCGCCGCGACGAACGGCTCTCACGAACGAGGCAAGCTGCGCCGTGTATCCGTGAACGAAATGCTCTGTGTCGCGACGCCAGGTGTCGTTGGAGGTACCGTGTTTGTCGAACAGCGTCATGCTTGATCGGCGCACATCCCCCATCGTCACCATGCCACCGGACCCGAAGACCTCGCCCCGGATGTCATAGCCATACATTGCGCTGAAGTTCGCCTCGGCGACCGCGATCGAGCCATTGTCGAACCTGATGGTCACAACCGCCGTGTCATGGAAGCCTTTCTCACGGAAATCCGACCGGACGAGTGCGTCGGCAACGGCCATGACCTCGACCGGCTTTGCATTCGGGTTCAGCCAAAGCAGCGTATCGAAATCGTGGATCAGCGTTTCGTAAAAGATCGTCCATTGCGGAATCTTGGCGGGATCGGCGTCAAAGGGGCCGGGATCGCGAGTCAGCGAGCGCAGAAGCTGCGGCGCACCGATCTTGCCGGCATCGATCACCGCGCGCCCTTCCGCGAAGGCCTGATCCCAGCGCCGATTGAAGCCAACCTGAAGGGGAACGCCGGCTGCGCGCGCAGCAGCAATGGCCCGATCGGCGTCCTCAAGCGTCAGCGCCATTGGCTTCTCGCAAAAGATCGCCTTGCCGGCTTCGGTCGCCTGCATGAGGACGTTCGTGTGGAACCGCGCCGGCGTGGCGATGATCACGGCATCGAGATCCGGGCGAGCAAGAAGGTCAGCAACGTCGGTGTAGGAGCTATCAACGTCCAGCTTGCCGGCGAGAGCGGCGGCAGCCCCTGGTGCGGGGTCAGCGATGGCGACGAGTTCGGCTTCAACAAGGCGGCGTGCGACGGTCTCACCGTGGAAGGAACCGATGCGTCCGGCGCCGATGAGGCCGACATTGACGGGCTTGTTCTTGGGCATGGGATTGTTCCTATCGAGGTTTGCAAAATGTCAGATTGTGAATGCGGCGCGGAAGGCCTCGAGCGCCGCATCGGAATCGCCGGCGGCCCAAGCTTCCATGCCGATCGGACCGGAATAGCCCATGGCATCCAGCGCCCTGGCGATACCGTTCCAGTTGACCTCTCCGGTTCCGGGTTCGAAGCGGCCAGGCACATCGGCCACCTGGATCTCACCTATAAAAGGAAGGCACTTGCGGCAGAGTTCGATCAGGTTCCCCTCGCCGATCTGGGCATGATAGAGATCGAGATTGAGGCGCAGCCGCGGGTGATCGATGCTTGAGACCAGCGCCAGCGTGTCCTCAGCACGACCGAAGGGTACGCCGGGATGGTCGACCGGGAGATTGAGATTTTCGAGCGTAAAGGTGACGTCTTCCTCCTCGGCCATGTCCACCACACGGCAAAGCGTGTCGCGGGCCTTCAGCCACATGGCGCCGGTAACGACTTCGATGGGTTGGACCGGCAGGCCTCTGTCTCCGAGACCTGTGCCATGAAGATTGAGCCGCTGGACGCCGAGCCGCCTTCCAACCTGCGCCGTTTCGCGCGCCGTTCTCAGAAGTTCTGCCGCTCCCTCGTCGTCCGCAAGGCGGCCAGTGAGGTAGCCGTTCATGATCGTAAAGGTGGCGCCGGTCGCTTCCAGCTTGTTGAGATCGTGCTCCGGCCAGTTCCAAAGACCAACGCCGAAACCCTTTTCCTTGAGGCGTGAAGCACGCCACTCGATCGGTTTGTCGCGCCAGAGCATCTCTGCGCAGGCGGCAAGTGGGAAAGAAGAAATCGTGGACGCACTCATGGTGGATTCCATATTTTTGGACATGACGATGGGTAAGCGGCGCAAGGGGCGCCGCGCCGACAGACTGGGATGTGAATTCGATCAGATCGTTCCGCCGAGCTCTTCGGACAGGGATTGCAACTCCTTGCCGCCTGCCATCAGGTTCTGAAGCTCATCAATGCCGATGGCATCCTTTGTATAGGTGCCAAGCGTCTTGCCACGATTGAGCACGGTGAAGCGGTTGCCGACCGCGTAGGCGTGGCGGACGTTGTGGGTGATGAAGATCACGCCCAGGCCTTTGGCGCGAACCTGGTTGATGTACTTCAGCACCATCGAGGTCTGGGCCACGCCGAGTGCCGACGTCGGTTCGTCAAGGATCAGCACCTTGGCGCCGAAGTACACGGCACGGGCGATCGCCACGCATTGCCTCTCGCCTCCGGAAAGCGTGCCCACCGCCTGCTGCGGGTCACGAACGTCGATGCCGATCCTGTGCATCTCGTCGCGTGTGATGTTGTCGGCCTCGTCCATGTTTATGCGTTTGAAGGGACCGAAACCAACCAAGGGTTCCCGCCCCATGAAGAAGTTGCGGGTCACCGACATCAGCGGGATCATCGCAAGGTCCTGGTAGACCGTGGCGATGCCGGCATCGAGCGCATCACGAGGCCCGGAAAACAACCGGGGCTGACCGTCGACCAGGAAGTCGCCCGACGTCGGCTTGTGCACACCGGCAAGCGTGTTGATCAGGGTAGATTTGCCGGCACCATTGTCGCCGAGCAGGCAGAGCACCTCGTTCGGATAGACATTCATGGAAACGCCGTTGAGCGCGATGACCGAGCCAAAATGCTTGACGAGGTTCCTCACCTCGACGAGGGGCGTCTGAGATGTGCTCATCAGCGTTCTCCCGTGACGCGTTTGCGGATGACGTTGTTGAAGACGACGGCAGTCAGCAGCATGCCGCCGAGGAAAACGAGATACCAATCCTGGTCGATCGACGTGTAGGTCAGGCCAATCAGCACCATGCCGAAGACGATCGATCCGAAGAACGCACCGATGGCGGAGCCATAGCCGCCCGTGAGAAGGCAGCCGCCGATGACTGCGGCGATGATCGCCTCGAACTCCTTCTGGAAACCGCGGCGGGCGTCCGTCGAGCCGGCGTCGAGTACGGTCAGGATGGCGACGAGTGTGGCGCAAAGAGCAGTGACGACGAAAAGCGTTGTCTTCACCCTGGCAACCGGTACACCCGACTTGCGCGCGGCGCGCGGATCGCCACCGGATGCAAAGATCCAGTTGCCAAAGCGCGTGCGCAGGAGAATCCATGTAGCAAGAAGTGCGATCGCGACAAACCACAGGATCTCGATCGGAATGCCTGGAACTTTCGGTGTGCCATTCGGGAACGTGTCTATGATGCCAGCCCCCGCAAGCCACGTGAACAGTCCGGGAAAGGCGTCACCGGAGAAGAGAGGTGCGAGCGGGCTGTCGACCACGGCTTCCTTCATGCCGCGAAGTTGCGTGGCGCCGCCGCTTGCCCATTTCAGGCCGACGAGCGTCAGACCGCGCAGGATGAAGAGAAATGCGAGCGTGACGATGAACGACGGGAGACCGGTGCGCATAGTGAGCTGCGCGTTCATTACTCCGATGAAGACTGCGAAGGCGATCGCGACAAGGATCGCCACGCTAAGCGGTACCTGCCAGACGACAAGCGCCGTGCCGAAAACGAGGCCGGCAAAAGCCACCATGGATCCGATCGACAGATCGAACTCGCCGCCGATCATCAGGAGCGCCGCACCGACGGCAAGAATGCCGAGCTGGGCGGCCGGCGCCATGAAGTTTACGACACCCGCCAATGTAAACATCGCGGGGTTCGCGGTCAGAAGAAAGAAGACGGTCACGAGCACCAGACCGGCGACGGCGCCGAGTTCAGGACGGCGTAGTATACCAGTTAACGTCGATACCTTCTTCAGCCGCTCGTCGGATCTGGCAGCAGACCCGTTCTGTTCGTTGGCGAGGGTCATGTCGTACCTCAGCAGTGTAATTGTTATCCGTGCGCCATCCGTCCCGTTCACGCGGTGCGCGGAGCGGTCGGGCGATGAGAGCAGCTCCCACTGGCGCGGGAGCTGCCGCGGATCCGCCTAGCGGATGCCCTGGGAGGACTTTTCGATTACGGATGCGGCCGCGTCCTTCTCGACGAAGCTCGGACCGGATGCCACGTTGCCGGCAGGAATGGTGCCGTAACGGGCATTGAGCGCCAAGAACGTCACCGGCAGATAACCCTGCAGGTAGGGCTGCTGATCAACCGCAAACAGCGCCTTGCCGTCAGCGACGGACTGGAGGAAGCCGGCTGAGAGATCATAGGAAGCGACCTTCACCTTATCGCCAACACCCATCTTCTCAACGACGGCGACGGCGCGCTCGCCGACCAGCGGGGCGGACAGCCCGAGCACCAGATCGATCGACGGGTCGGAGGTCAATGCCGCCTGGATTTTCGCCTCAATCTCGGCGGGGTCTGCCGTCGTCGGCAAGACCGTTACCTTGCCGCCTTCAAACCCCTGCTCCGTGCCGGCGCAGCGCTGGTCAAGAGCGGCGTTGCCCACTTCCTGGTTGACGCAGAGCACGTGCTTGAGGCCGAGCGACTTGAGCTTAGCGCCCACCTTGACGCCGGCCGGAAGCTCGTCTTGGCCGACATGCAGCTTGATACCCAGTTTTTCAGCTGCAGAGATGCCAGAGTTCATCGAGATTACCGGAATGCCCGCGGCAACCGCCTTCTCGATCGCCGGGCCGAGCGCGTCCGGGTCAGGGTTCGAAATAACGATGCCCGCCGGATTCTGGTTCACGGCAGCTTCGATCAGTTGCGCCATCGCCACCATGTCGAAGGTTTCCGGCGCGCGGTAATCGACCTGGACGTTGCTGTCCTTGCCGGCCTGCATGATGCCGTTCTTCACGATCGACCAGAACGGGTCGGACGCCTGCCCGTGCGTCACCGCGATGATGGTGGGCTCCTGAGCCTTCGCGCTGATGGCGGCCGTGGTGGCGACGCCGAGCACGACCGCGCCGAATGCGAGCTTCTTCAGAATGGATTTCATTTGTTCCTCCTCCAGTCGCCATACCCTCCACAGGATGGCGAGAAAAACGAATGCTACCGGGTGCATTCCGTTTGCTACCGGGTGCAAACAGGTGCATATTACGCTGGGATGAATTAAAAGCAAGCATTCATTTCATCTTGAATTCGAAATGGAATATGTGTTCCATTTCACAGGGAGTCTTCATGCGCAAACGAGCGACGGCGAAAGAAGTGGCGGATGCTGCAGGTGTTTCGAAGTGGACGGTCATCCGTGCGTTCACCCCGGGCGCGTCAATCGCCGAGGAAAGCAAGCGCAAGGTTCTGGAAGCGGCCGCAGCGCTCAACTACTCGCCGAACCTGCTCGCACGCAGTCTTGCGACGAATGCCACCCACCAGGTGGCGGTCTTTGTCGACGATTTCGCTAACCCTCAGAAATTGCCCTTCCTCGAAACCTTGACCGAGAGACTGCAAGCCGAGGGGTTGGTCGCGGTGCTGATCAACATCAACACTCACTTCGATCACGTGCACGCGCTCCTTCACGCAGATCAGCGCCAGGTCGATGCCGTTATCCTCTTCGGTACGGCGTTTCGCAGTGAGACGCTGAGCGATCTGCAGCTTGGCCGCGGGACGCCGCCGATGTTCGTGCTGGCGCGAGACAGCCAGATCGAAGGTGTTCCGGCCGTCGTGTGTGATGCCGAACTCGCGCTCCGCGAAATCGTCGACCATCTTCATGAGAGAGGATATCGGCGTCCCGGCTTCATGACCGGCGCGCCCGCGCTATCAACTGCGCTGAGACGTCGGCATCACTTTACAGACTTCTGGAAGCAGAAGGGTGTGGACGATATCGCTGTACTTTCGGCCGAGAAGTACAGTGCCGGAGCCGGAGCCCAAGCGGTCCGCAGCTATCTCGAACAGACCACCCCCACCGACAGGATCGACGTTCTCATGTGCGAAAATGACATCCTGGCGCTTGGGGCGATGGATGAGATCCGCAGCCGTTTTGCCCTGCGGACCCCTGAAGACATCGCCGTTGTCGGTTTCGACAACTACGAGTTCTGTGGGTCGCCCGCCTACAGCCTGACTACATATGAGCAGCCGCGGCAGGAGATGATCCAGGTCATCGTTGGGATGATTGCAGGACGTCTGGAGCCGGAGACGGTGACGCTGCCAGGCAAGCTTGTGGTCCGCAATTCCACCTGACGCACCTTCATCCTCGAGGTCTTCGCCTCTGAAGGAGGTCGAACACCCAAAATCCAAGAACCTGTCCCAATGCGGAGAACCATGATGTCTCAGAAAGCCATTGCTTTGCCCGACGGCGTGCGCCTTGCGGTAAGCCCTTTATCTTGGGCGAACGACGTGCTTGAGGATCTTGGGGCAGACATATCGCTTGATACCTGCCTGACAGACGCAGCGGAGGTCGGCTATCAGGGGGTCGAGCTCGGCCGGAAATTCCCAAGGGACGCTGCAACCTTGCGCCCGCTTCTCGCAAGCCACCGTCTCGACCTGGCGTCCGGATGGCATTCAGGAGAATTGGCGGAACGCAGCGTCGATGAAGAAATGCAGGCGGTCGCCGATCATGCTGAACTCCTGCGGGCGATGGGCTGCAAAGTCATGGTCTATGGCGAGGTTGCAATGATGACGCCAGGATCCCCACTGGACGCACCGATGTCGCAGAGGTTGATCATGCCTACGGCGGACGTGGCAGCCTATGCAGCGCGATTGACGGAGTTCTCCAGCCGTCTTGCGGGCGAGTACGGGCTTGCGCTTGCCTATCACCACCACCTGATGATGGTCGCAGAGACTTTCGATGAAATTTCCAACATCTTCGACAAGACCGGCACGGAAGTTGGCTTGCTGCTCGACACGGGCCACGCGGTCGCAGCTGGTTTCGACTATACGCAGCTCATCGAGCGTTTCTCCGATCGCATCGTGCACGTCCACCTAAAGGACGTCCGCAAATCGGTGATGCGGGAGGTTCGGACCGGCGACCTGAGCTTCAATGCCGGCGTGCGCAGCGGAATGTTCACGGTGCCAGGCGACGGTATCCTCGACTTCACTCCGATCGCTCGCTTCGTTCGGAACAGTGGCTATCGAGGATGGCTGGTCGTCGAAGCCGAACAGGATCCTGCACACGCACCACCACGTGCAACCGTCGCCCGCGCGTTCGATCGCATCGGCAAAGTATTTGCCGACTAACCCATGAGGCTGATTTCAGCCAAGACAGCGCCATAAATTCTGTCGCCTTGATAGGAATCGAACCGTTGTTTTGGTGGCCCTCAGATTCCCATACACGCATTGCGCATGATGAGAAATCGCTGGCCCCGCGTCGATCGTTGTGCTGGTGACTTCTCCCCACTCGCCCTGGCAAGGGTGGCCGCGTAGACCGTAGTGCCCATTACCCCTAAAGATTGACCTTCGAACGTGATGAGCCCTTGGCTCAACTGTGCCGCAAAGAAATGAGTTTGTAGATTTCAGAGAGTTGCGTTTGGGGGCTGGCGCCGGAATCGAGGATGGTATCAATTCGGTCGACCAAAAACTCGGTATAGCCCGGGTGACTGCCTCGGTGAACCGAGCTACCAAAGCCGCTGTCATAGTAGACATTGCCGCCATCCACGCCTGTAAGTGGCCCGGACATAGGCTGCGTATTGGGGATCACTGAATAGTGCGACCTCGTTGCCAGCCATGTCCATTGTGAAGTTGGTGCCCGTAAGTAAAGATTTCAGTTGCTCCGCAATTCTCGGATCGTCAAACAATTCCGCGGGGAAGATATGGTGTATCTGGAATGCAAAAGGTACTGCCATCGATCCCCCTCCGGGTGATTTTAGTTGCCTTGAACAATGCGGCAGGCGCGGAAACCAAAGACCCTGCTCATCTTTGCCGCTCGCAAAGCTTCGGTTAGCCGATCACTCAGGAAGAACATGCGGCTCAAAGGCGGGCTGACCCATAAGTCAGGCCCACATAGTGCTGCAGGGCTTACGGCAATGTCATCATCTTGAAGGTAGGGCGGCATCTTCAATCGACCGCTGCCGAGCACTTTTACGAGCGGCGAGTGCTCAGGGCGAAAAACATCCTTGCGCTCGCCGATGTTAAGACAAAAATATTCACCCTCCACGGGTGTCTTGCGGTCGTGCTGGAAAAGCTTAATCGGATAGAGCGAGGAATGGCCGAGATCGAATTGGCGAAGCACATCCGCACAAGCCGCAGAAACCACCACTGCCCCTGCCGCAAGCACGAGATCCGCCTGCTTCTTTTCCTTCTTGTCGGGATACTTGGCGAAGACCTCCTTCGGAAAATGCTCCGCAGACATCCGTTCGCCGGTTTCGTTTAACTCAGCCATCTGGCCGAGGCTCATCCCCGACGGCAGCGGATCGGCAGTAAAGCCTTTGATCCGCGTTGAATCCATAAAGGCTCGGCTGGCCCAAACTCGTGCGTTTTGAGACTGCGTCATACCTGCATAATTCTCCTGATTCAGTTCACAGACGTGCAAACCAAAACCTGGATGGTGTCCAAGGTAAAGGGGAATTGAACGCGCACAGGCTCGCGGTCGAGCTCATGCGAGAGATCGTTGGTTTATTCCTGGCGAGCGGTTACGTCGAATGACGCACCGCAGGTATTAGCGGGTCATGTTGTTGAAATGAATGTGTAATTAAGTAGCGAGGCTTAGCAGAAACCTGTTCTGACTCCCCCAAGAGCCTTGCTGCAATTTATGATATTTTAGGAATATGTTTTCAACCAGAATTTGCGTCTACACGCAACTTATCCGGATTGGCCAGTGCATCTTATTTCAACCCAACAATGCGCAGTTTCGAAAACCAAAAACCCTACCCATTTTTGCCGCACGTAGCGCCGAACGTTCGCCTGCGGAAGGTTCGACTGCGGCGAGCTCGTCCGCGTCCCAGGCGCTCGTCAGCTCGGCACAACGCTCGCGCCGCATCAAGCGAAGATAATTTCATGGGCGATCAGAACCGTCCGCGGGCGACCGTTCTTGGTGATAATCAACGGTTCGCGTATCGCTGCATCTCCGGATTGGTGATCTTGAAACCGTGCTCGGCGGCAAGCTCGACGGCGAGCGCGTGAACCCCATTTCTGTGAGGCGACTTGCATCGGTCCCTCCAGTGTTGCAGACCAGCTTCAACCTCAAGACAGAAATAGCGCTTCATGGCGAACTTGAGTTGATCCCGGAAGTCGATTGAGCAATATAGCCGGATCCTGCCCCAGCACCAGCACGGCGCATTCCAGTCGATACATTATGCGATTCCGGACGCACAAACCGGAAACAAACTGGGCACATGAACCGCTAACATTACGCAGCTTGTCTCAGTTGCCCTGGCGGCAAGCGGGCGAGCTACAGGCGGCGCTGGCGCAAAGGGCAGTGGAAAGTGCGCGACTTGACTCCCGCCATTGGGCGCGCATCTCGAGCAACATGTCGAGGCCATGCATCCCAAGCATGTCGAAGAAAATCAAGATCAGCGTTTGCTCGCCAGTTTCGATAACGCGGGTCGGAGCCTGGGCTACCGGAGCGGCAAAATCCATTACGAAACGCCAGGCGCGAAGATCGCGGCGGATTGCCGGCGGACGAAAAACTCGACGATCGCTCCGTCATCCAGTGTCACGGTTTCTCTCCTAATGTGCGAAGAATTACTTTCGAGGCACCAAGATGATGAACTCGGTAAACACACCGGGCTCGGTCTCGACATCGATCCTGCCGCCGTGTTGCTTCACGATGATGTCGTGGCTCATGGAGAGCCCGAGTCCCGTTCCTTCGCCAGGTGGCTTGGTCGTGAAGAATGGATGGAACATCTTTTCCTTGACCTCTGGCGGAATGCCGGCTCCGTTGTCGCGGATGCGAATTTCGACACGTTCACCACGATTGCGTGTGCTGGCGCAGAGTTCGGCTTCAAAGCCGGGGCAGCTATCTCCGCGTCGCTCGGCTACCGCATAGAAGCCATTGGAGATCAGGTTCAGCAACACGCGTGTGATCTCCTGCGGGAACACGTCGACGCCTGCGTCTCGATCAAAATCCCGCCTGAGGGTCACGTTGAATTGCGGCTTCTCGGCGCGCGCGCCATGGAGAGCGAGGTTGAGGCTCTCTTCAACCAGTGTATTCACGTCCGTCGGTCGGTGTTCGCCGCCGCCTCCGCGCGAATGTAAGAGCATGTTCTTTACGATGGAATCGGCTCGTCTTCCGTGCTGCAGAATCTTTTGCAGATTGTCCTTCAAAAGACCGCGTAGCTCGTCGAGTTCGTCGCGAATATCGTCCGGGAGCACGACCGGCGTAAGCGCATCATTCAACTCATCCGTCAATTCGACTGAAAGCGCCGCGAAATTGTTCACGAAGTTGAGGGGGTTCTTGATCTCGTGAGCAATGCCGGCAGTCAATTGACCGAGCGAGGCTAGTTTTTCGGTCTGCACCAGACGGTCCTGTGCCCTGCGCAGATCGTCGAGAGATTCGGCGAGAAGTGTGGTGCGCGCCTGCACCTCCTCAAAAAGCCGTGCGTTTTCTGAGAGTTCGCGGCGGCTGCTCGGCGGTCAAACGGCACTTGTAACGCGCGTCGTAGGTGACATGCTTCACCTGGCGGCGTGCACCGCGGGGAGCCTAGCCAGCCACGAGGAGACTCGGGCTTCATTTTCCTGCTCCGCTGACATCATCAGGGATTCACAGCCGAGCCGCAATGAACTCGGTCATGGAGTTTCGCTCCGATATCGAAACCGAACCCGGCGTGCCTGAAGCCGTCAAGGAGATGGCGCGCATCAGGAGATACCGAAGCATCATCGTGGTGCCCATGCTTTGCGAGGGCGTCGCTATCGGCACGATCGGTGTTTCGCGCGCCGAGCCGGGGACCTTCAGCGATAGCCAGATCAACCTTCTGAACAGCTTCGCCGATCAGGCCGTAATCGCTTCTCGGTCGCTGCGGAGCGCAGTTGCTGCTCAAGGTCGCCAATCCTGCGCTTCAGTTTGACGTCCATGTTAAACCGTGCTGGATGAGAACGGAGTGACGATAGCTGCGGGCTCACTGCCCGCAACGGCTGGCCCCCAGAGCAGGCTCTCGGGCGGCCTTGCCAGAGAAAGGCCGTTCGTCTTGCAACCGCGATATACAAGGTCAATGATCTCGTTTTTCGCCGGTAACCGGCTCGCAGGGCTCACCACACAGAACTGCAGCTCGACCTCGATCGCCGTCGCATCGATCGCCTTGAGCGCGATGGCCGGCGGCGGAACCTTAACGATGCTCGCGCAGCCTTGCAGAATACCCAGCATGACCTCCTCCACGAGGGACGGCGCGTGAGTTGCGGCAATGCGGACGACAAACGCAATCCAGTGCGTTTCGTCAGGACGGCTGAGGTTGGTCACACCCTGCTTCGCCAGGACGCTGTTGGGTACCACCACGACATTATGCGCGCTCGTCAGCAGATTCGTCGAGCGCCAGTTGGTTTCGGCAACCCGCCCTTCCGTTCCGTCGCTGAGCCGGATCCAGTCGCCGACGACATACGCCCGCCCCAGCGTAAGCGCGATCCCCGAAAAAACGTCGGCAAGCGTATTCTGCAGCGCCAGACCGATGATGACGGCAACCACGCCCGAGGTGGCAACCAAAGGGCCTATTGGCGCGCCGAAAACGAAGCCGACAATCGAAAGTGCCACGCCGAGATAAACAACGGCGACGATCAGATCCTGTAGGAGATGCGCCTCCCGCGGCCTATGGTTGAGGCTGATATAGATATGAACGAAGCCGATGAGCGTCCACGCAAGATGGGTCCACCAAAGAATCCTCGCGGACTTGGCAATCAAGACGCCGGTGCCCTGGAACTCGGCTTGATCGAGCCTGTAAGGTGAAATTCCGCCTAGGCCGAGCACGAGGCTCATTGTGGCGAAGCACAGAATTTGCACGATCAGGCGCCCGGTCGGACGGCGCCGCCCTTGAATGTGCCATACGAGAATACCGGCAAACCCCAGAATATTGATCAGGAGGAGCGGCAGGAAATGATCTTCATCGAACATGGCACTCACCAGCGATGATTTTTAACGATTGGGAAAGGGGCCAAATGCGCAGACAGCGGCTGGCCCTTGGCCTACTTCTTGATCGGGAAGGTCAGTTCCTTTTGGCTGCTGTCGACGACGAAAACAGCCAGCAGCTTGGCGGGCTTGGTTTTGCTGGCATTTTCGCTGACACCATGGCGATCGCCCGGCATCTCGGAGAAGCTTTCGCCCGCTTTGTAGACCTTGGCCGGCGCCTCGTTCACCTGGCTGCGAATGGCGCCCTCAAGCACCGTCGCATAAATGAAGGCCGAGTTGGGATGCGTGTGCGCTGAGGAAGAACCGCCGGGACCGTATTCGACAAGAATGCCTTTCATGCTTTTGCCCGGAACATTCGGTAATTCATGCTCGTAAACCAGCGTAACCTTTGCGTCCTTGCTACCGGCATCAGCAACTGCGACTGCGGACAAGAGAGCAGTCACGGTAAGGGCAGAGAAAATTAACTTGATCATAGAGAAACTCCTTTCGAGGTAGGAAGGTGCGCCGCCATATGGGACGCATTGCGGCTCGGTCATTTCCGCGCAGCGGTTGCGAACCACTGCTCGAAGGAAATGCGGCCGATGCGAGGATTGTTGTCGGAGACGAGCGAGCCGTCCTCGAGCTTGGTGCCGAAATAGAGGGCTTCGGGATCGGCGACGACCTTGCGGGTGTCGCTCATCGCCTTCAGGTAGCGAGCGACGAAATCGCCAAGCCGAGCTCGCTCGGGGCCGGAAATCTCAATGACGCCATTCACTGGCGCCGCAAGGGCCGCATCCGTCACGAAGTCGGCGACGTCATCGGAGGCGATCGGCTGCAAAAAGCCGGTCGACAGGTGGGTCGTGTCGCCGACCGTGCCCGCCTGGGCGATGCCACCGAGAAATTCCATGAACTGCGTCGAGTGGATGATCGTATAGGGAATGCCGGCGCCCCTGACGATCTTTTCCTGCGCAACCTTGGCGCGCATGTAGCCGCTCTCAGGCAGGCGGTCGGTGCCTATGATGGAAAGCGCGATGTGGTGCTTTACACCGGCGGCCTTTTCCGCCGCCGCCAGATTGCGGCCTGACGTCTCGAAGAATTCGAGCGCGGCTTTGTCCTCGAAGGACGGCGAGTTTGCGAGGTCGATAACGACGGAGGCCCCGGCGAGCGCCTTGGCGAGACCTTCACCCGTGATCGTGTTGACGCCGGTGTTAGGAGCGGCGGCAATGACTTCATGGCCTTGCTTGCGAAGGCGGTCGGCTGTCTTCGAACCGATCAGGCCGGTTCCGCCGATGATGACGATTTTCATGAGCTTCTCCAATTTTGCGGCCGCTTTGCGCACCGCACTGTTCATTCGTTTTTGAATGATTGGTCGAGGATCGGGCCGGCCCTGCCGGTTCTGCAAATCCACTCAGATGAGCCGGGGCGTGGCCTTAAAGGGGGCCGTGCGCCGGCTCACTCTGGTGCAGCAGGCGGTTAGTAGTCCCAGAAGACCGGCACCCAACGGAAGTGTTCGCCGTCGGCAGCCACATGGCCGACGGAGGGGAACGGCATATGAGTGGCCACCAGAAGCTCGCCGGTCTCGGCCAGCTCCCGCAAAAGACGAACGCGGACGCGGGCAGCTTCTTCCGGGTCGTGTTCGAAGCCATTGAACCAGTCGGGGTGATCGAAGCCGACCGCAAACACCGCATCGCCGGCAAACATCAGCCGGTCTTTACCCGATGCCACGCGGACCACGCTGTGCCCGGGTGTGTGGCCGCCAGTTCGAGAGACCACCACGCCTGGCGCCACCTCGTACTCATCGTCGAACAATCGCAGGTGGCTCTCATATTCTTTTCTGAACTGCTTCGCAGCCGCCCGAAGAGCGTCCGGGAAGCCGGGCGGCATGGACACGTGAGAGAAATCGGGTGACTCCCAGAATTTGACCTCTGCCGTCGCTACATGGATCCGAAGGTCTGGACGGAGCCGCTCCTTCACCCCGTCGACGAGCAGCCCGCCAACGTGGTCCATATGCATGTGGGTCAGCACCACGTCGGTTACGGATCCAAGGTCGATGCCGGCGGCTTCCAGTCGCTTGATCAATTGCCCAGCTCGAGGCAGGTTCAATTCCGGGTCCAGCCCCAGGCCGGCGTCGATGAGGATCGTCTGCTTGCCGCTGCGCACCACGACCACGTTCAGCGCCCAATCGAACGCGTCCGGGGGTAGGAACATGTGGTTCAGCCAGGCCGCGCGCTCGGCCGGATCGGCATTGTATCCCAGCATCTTCGTCGGCAGCGGCAGCACGCCGTCACTGATCACCAGCACCTCAATATCACCGATCTGCACCGCGTAGCGCGACGGGACCAGTTCGTCGGCGCCTGTTCTCCCGACGCGTGAGTTGTTTTCCAAGCTCATGTTAGTCTCCTGCTGAGCAATCGAACGGGGTTTTGTTTCTGTCTGCGACATGATGCGCTCCTGTTTTGCGTGATCGAAACGTGTCGGTTACAAGCCACGGCGCGGATTTTATGTTGAGGCACGTTTGGCGGTCGATCCGGCGGGAGAAGAGGAAGGGCCATACCTGAGGATAGGGTAGCCTATGCTTTCAGCGCGGCCATTGATCTGTGACACGCGCACCTTGAAGAGCTCCATTAGTTTGGGATCGAAGCTCTTGGCAATTCAGGCCTCGACGGCGAGGAAGCGATGCCGCCATCTTCCTTGCGAATATGCTCAACCCTCTGGTCATCTTGCCCCCGTCGGGAGCGTCCTCCCGGCCAGATAGGTGATTCGCCATACCGTGAATAATTGGTGATCCGGGCACCCCGATCGCAACCAATTCGCCGACTAACATCAGATGGAGCTGAGCCTTGCCAGTCGATCAGGTTTCACCGCTGTTTGGCCATCCAATCCCATACTTAGGCAGTGCAAGGGCCTGTCCTACGCAGAGCGACCTCAAACCCCGCGCATTCTCCAAGCGTAAGCAACCGCGCGTTAGGAGGTGGCATGAAAGAGGCCGCGCCCGCTGAGAGAACGGATCACTGAGATGGCGGTGATGATCGAGGGACAGTCACGCTTCCAGCCTTTCGGCTTATCCTGTTGGGGTTTTGCAGATCTCAACACGGGAGTTGGTAGCATGACTGCGTCCTGTGATTACCATATCGGGGTCGACTACCACAAATCCTATAGCCATCTGGTGGTGCAGGATTCGGGCGGCAAGACGCTCAGATCCGGTCGGGTGAAGAACGACCGCCAGTCGCTCGGCAGCTTTCTCGAGCGGTACCGCGAAAACAGCCATGCGGTTGTCGAGGCAACGCGCAACTGGATGGTGATCTACGACTGGCTCGACGACATTTGTGATGATGTCGTCCTCGCCCATCCGTTGAAGGTCAAGGCGATTGCCGACGCCAAGATCAAGACCGACAAGATCGATGCGACGGTGTTGGCGCATCTGCTGCGGGCCGACCTGGTGCCACAGGCCTGGGCACCGAGCGACAAGGCCCGCGAGTTGCGTGTCGCGCTGCGCGAGCGGATGTTTTACGTGCGGCTGCGCACGATGACGAAAAACCGCATCGTCACGGTGTTTGACCGCTATCCGGAGCAGACAGCCCAACTCAAGAAGCTTGGCGATCTGTTCGGCAAGGCCGGTCGCATCCAACTGGCGCAGGTCGACGTCTCTAAGATCGACCGCGTCCAGATCGACCGTGGCCTCGACTTCATCGGCGACATCGACGTGCGGATCAAGCAGGCGGAGACAACGATCCGGGCACTGACCAAGGCCAATGCCAACGTCAAGCTGTTGAAGACGATCCCCGGCATCGGCGAGTTCTTCGCCCGGCTGATCGATGCGGAGATTGACGATATATCCCGCTTTCGCAACCCGAAGAAGCTGGCCGGCTATGCCGGACTGGTGCCGTCGACCTATTCGTCTGGCGGCAAGACCTTCCACGGCAAGATCATCAAGCAGGGCAACAAGTGGCTGCGCTGGGCGTTCGTCGAGGCGGTCGCACCGGCCGTCGCCAGCGACCTCGAGCTTCGCGCCCAGTACGAGCACCTGAAGATCAGAGGAACCAACAAGGCGCGTGTGGCGATTGCGCGCAAGCTTTTGACGATCGCCTTCCAGATCCTGCGTGACCAGCGCGCCTACGAGCGGCGCGGCACCAAGACGGAAGGGGCGTCGACGATATCCCGGTTGTCCTGATGTGTTTCTAGCGAGCCCGGCAGGACTGGGCTGCGC
The DNA here is from genome assembly GCF_052044795.1 of Ensifer sp. 22521. NCBI lineage: Bacteria > Pseudomonadati > Pseudomonadota > Alphaproteobacteria > Hyphomicrobiales > Rhizobiaceae > Ensifer > Ensifer sp. 22521. Next base: position 19,991 of record NZ_JBQENM010000036.1, on the reverse strand, counting down.
TCTTAAAGGAGGAGAATGGGAAACCGGGAGCCGAACACCACTCTGTGACCGAAGCCAGACACGGCATCAGGGTCACGCATTGGAGAATGGTTCGAGAACCGAAGGACGGGAAACAAACCTGCCCAGCGGAAAGGAACGATTGAGCTGATCGGCGCCAATGCCGATCAAAACCGAACCGAACCCAAGGAAAAGCCGCCGGTTCAAGGCGTTTTGCCCCTTGCGTTCTTTCATTGGAGAAACAGATGTTCAGAACCATCAAGGCCTTTGGCCCTTGGCGCCGTGATCGCCACATTGACCGTCGCCAGCGCACAGTCCCAAGATCACGATCTCAGGTCGAGTCGACAATCGTTCTCATGGCGCTTTTGCCGAATCCTGAAGCTGGGGTCGCCCGCCTGACCAAGGATGGCTATGTGGCGATCGCGGCAGCCAACTCCCTTCGCAGTGTCGCGTCGGATGCGGTGTCCGTCGCGGCGGTCGTTCGCGCCATCGACCGGCCTGGGGTTCTGGTCAGCCACTCGTACGGTGGACCGATCATCACCGAAGCGGCAAAGGGCAATCCGTAAGACTGTCGTGGTCGACGGGGGCTCGCACGCGCTAATGGTCTCACAAACTGGCGAGGTTATCGAAGATAAGCGGCATCCGCTCGCTGAACGGAGCGTCACTGTCGGTGTGGAGAAGTTTCGCCCCAAACGAAATCGCGGCATGATTCTTGACTTAGCCCGGACGGCATCCAAGCGAAGCGCTCCACAATCCGAACAAGGGGGGCATGCCATTGTTGCGAAAATCGGCGCATCAAACGATGCGCCGGCTATCTATCTACAGATACTGAGCTCAGTAGTCCCACCAGACCGGCACCCACCGGAAGAGGTCGCCGGCCCCCGCGACGCGACCCACGGACGGGAACGGCATGTGCGTTGAGATCAGCCAGGAGCCATTATCTGCAAGCTCGCGCATGAGACGAAGACGAACGCGCGTGGCTTCTTCCGGATCATGTTCGAAGCCGTTGTGCCATTCCGGATGATCGAACGATACCGGGAAGATCGCGTCGCCGCCGAACATCAGCCGTTCCTTGCCAGACTTCACGCGGACGACACTATGTCCGGGCGTGTGACCGCCTGTACGGCTTACGGAAACGCCGGGAGCCACTTCGGCCTCGTCCTTGAAGGTGCGTATCTGGTTGCCATAGACATTCATGAAATCAAGCGACGCCTTGCGGGCCAGCGCGGCGAGCGTCGGCGGCATAGCGGTGCGGGAGAAGTCCGGCGACTTCCAGAATTCGGTTTCAGCGGCACAGACGTGTACCCGCAGATCGGGACGCATCTTCTCCTTCACACCTTCGGCCAGAAGCCCGCCCACATGGTCGAAATGCATGTGGGTCAACACGACATCCGTAACATCCCCGAGATCGACGCCAGCCGCCTCCAGCCGGTGCACGAACTGTCCTGCACGCGGAAAGTCCGGATATTCCTCGCCGAGGCCACTGTCGATCAGTATCGTCTGCTTCCCGGTGCGGACCACGACCGCGTTGAGTGCCCAGTCGAAGGCCTCCTTCGAAAGAAATTGATTATCCAACCAAGCCCCACGGGTGGCTGGATCGGCGTTTGTTGCCATCGATTCAGCCGGCGGCGTCAGTACACCGTCGCTGATCACCATTACGTCGATATCACCGACTCGCACCGCGTAGCGCGATGGTACCGGCTCGCCGGGTCCCGGCTTGACCTGCCGACCCGCCGGTGGAGATGTTGCTTCTACGTTCGACATGATACGCTCCAATTGTAGGTTTTGAGGCGTGGCAATCACGGGCCACGTAGCGAACTCTAGGTTCGTGAATTTTGCCGGTCAGCTATGCGTAAGTTTGGGTAGGGCAATCAAAAAGGATTGTTCCCTAAGACATCTCAAACGTCAGCGCGGCTGAATTGCTTCCTGCACCGTAAGGAAGTCTCCGACGTCCTCTACTATTCCGACGATAACCTTATCCCACGCGGTCAATCGTTGTCGTTCAATCGGCTTCGCTCGTCATCAAGGCCGACAGACCTGCTGTCTAGGCGTCCGATCCGATCAGCTAAACTTTCGCACAGTCCGCAGATGCTTTCGGCCAATAGTTTTTTGGGCCGCCGGTCGCCATCCTCTTTCGCATTTCAATCATCGTGAAGGAAAAAAAATGCAGAACCCATTGCCTGTCGGCGTTACACGCCGCGAAGCCCTGCTCGGCAGCCTCACCGCCGGCATCGCAGTGGGCTTGCCCGCGGTTGCCGTCGCAAAGACTTCGAAGCAGCCTCTCCCCGCCACCATCAGTCACGGAAAGCAAGCCATGAGCACGATCACCACCAAGGACGGCACAGAAATCTATTACAAGGACTGGGGCACCGGTCCGGTCGTCACCTTCTCGCACGGCTGGCCGCTGAACTCCGATGCGTGGGACGGCCAGATGCACTTCCTCGCTCAGCACGGCTTCCGCGTCGTGGCGCACGATCGCCGTGGTCATGGACGCTCCAGCCAAACGACGTCGGGGAACGACATGAACGGCTATGCCGACGATCTGGCCGCCGTTATCGAGGCGCTGGATCTCAGGGACGCAACGCTGGTCGGTCACTCTACCGGCGGCGGCGAGGTCGCCCGCTATATCGGCCGGCACGGTACGAAGCGCGTCGTCAAGGCCGTCCTCATCGCTGCTGTGCCGCCGGTCATGGTTAAATCAGCGACCAATCCGGAAGGGTTGCCGATCGAAGCGTTCGACGCGATCCGCGCGGGCCTCGTCAAGGATCGCTCGCAATTCTACCGTGACCTTGCCCCACAATTCTACGGCGCTAATCGACCCGGCTCGAACGTTTCCCAGGGCATGCTCGACCAATTTTGGCTCTGGAGCATGCAGGCGGGTCTCCTGAACGCCTACGAATGCGTCAAGGCATTCTCGGAAACCGACTTCACCGAAGATCTGAAGAAGTTCAATGTGCCGACGCTCGTCCTGCACGGGGAGGACGACCAAATCGTTCCGGTAAAGGATTCCGCCGTCAAGTCTGCTCGGCTGATCAAAGGCGCCAAGGACATCTACTATCCCGGCGCCCCGCACGGCATTACCGCCACGCATCAGGACCAGGTCAACGCCGACCTGCTCGCCTTCATTAAGGCTTGAATTCGCTACGGATCGCGGAGCAAACCGCCGTGCTCCGTCCCGTCCAGAACTGGNCCAGTTCCTCGATCCCGTGGTCCGATCGACAGCCGCACTGCAGTGGAACAAGGTCAGCCGTCGACGGACTTCGACGAGGATGCCACGCCCTTGCTGTTTTTGGACTGAGACAAAAACATCCAAGCGGTGTCGGATATCATTGAGGCTTGACAGTTTTTCACCAGGGTTGCCAAGCGACGGTATTCCCGCCAATACATGGATTTCCATAAGTTGCGGCCGTGCAATGGCGCGAATAGGGTGCGACACGGGATCGCTGGCGCTGATGTCGAGACTAGCCATTCGACATGCTGGCGCCGCCCAAGCTTTATGTTCCCTGCAGGAGCCGCCGATGACGCGTGTCTGGTCGAACCGCCCCCAACTCCTGCACCTGGGTCTGTTTTTTGTGGCCTATGTCCTGGGTTGCGGCTTCGCGCAGGCTCTTGCAATCGTTCCTGGAACGGGCATTTCCATCTGGGCTCCGAGCGGGCTGTTCATCGCCACCCTCATCCTTGCCCCCATGAAGAGTTGGCCGTGGTGGGTGATAGTGGGTGGGCTGGCTGAGCTACTCGCCAATGTCCTTTGGTTCCATAGCCCGCTGCCTGCAGCCTTCCTGATATATGCAGGCAATGCGCTCGAAGCCGTGTTCGGCGCGTGGGTCGTGAACCGGGTCCTAGGCCGACCGGCTCGACTGGAAACGCTGCAGGAAGTTCTCCTATTCGCCGCACTGGGCGCGGTGGCTGCGCCAGTCGTGAGTGCTACGCTGGGTAGCGCGACGCTTGCCTGGTTCGGCATATTTTCGCAGACCTTCTTTGGGGCGTGGCCTCTCTGGTGGATCGGGGATGCCGCTGGGATCTTGATCGTCGCGCCGCTCGCGCTGGTCGTAATCGAGAACTGGAACGGCAAGGCCAAGCTGTCGGCTGCGCGATGGATTGAAGCGTGCGTCCTGGGACTGATTCTTCTCGGCGTAGCGGCCCTTTCTCTCGGCGGCTACCTGCCTTTCGCTTACATCATCATGCCGCCGCTGCTTTGGGCTGCTGTGCGCTTCGAATTCAAGGGGGCTGCCGTTACTCTCGCCCTGCTCGCGGTGATAGCCGCGATCTTCACGATATCCGGCGCCAGCCAGTTTGCCGGAAATGTTGAGAATCAGCGCCACAACCAGATCATGCTGCAACTCTTCCTCGCGATCTCGGCCTTTTCGGCCTTGGTCGTGGCGGCCATATCGCGGCAGCACCAGCTCGCGTTGCTGACATTGCGCGAGAGTGTGGCGGCCCTGCGCGATCGAGAGCGGGAGCTCTCGCAGATCGTGAACATGGTCCCAGTCCACATCAGACGGCTGACGCCTGAAGGCGAGCCGACCTTCTTCAACAAGCGCCTGGTGGATTTTTTCGGGTTTGACCTGCAACAGTTGAAAAGGCCGGGCACAAGCCAACTGGCGACAAACGTCGAGACTCTTGTCCATCCGGATGATGCGCCCAGTCTATTGCAGGCGGTGCGCTACGCCGTCGCCACAGGCGAATCATACTCGATGAAATATCGCATGCGTCGCGCCGACGGCGTGTATCGCTGGGTTGACGGCCGGGCGGAACCACTGCGGGACGACAGCGGCAAGATCGTGCAATGGTACGCAATCTCCATCGACATCGATGATGAGGTGCGCGCACAGGAAGCCTTGCGCGACCGGGAGCGCGAGCTTTCGCAGCTTGTGGACGCCTTGCCAGTCCACATCTGGAGCTGGACGCCTGATGGCAAGCTGGCCTACGTCAACAAGCGATCTTTGGAGGATCTCGGCCTTACAAAGGCGAACTTCGAAGAAAGTGTCCGGGTGGCTCAAAAGCTGGTTCATCCCGAAGATGCCCCCGAGGTGCTGCGAGCGTCAGCCAACTCGCTTAAAACTGGCGACGCCTTCATGATGCGGTATCGCCGGCGTTGGAAAGACGGCAACTATCGCTGGATGGAGGCGCGCGCGCAGCCTCTGCGCGATCAAGACGGAGCGATCGTTCACTGGTATCAGGTATCTATCGACATCGACGATCAGGTGCGGGCCGAAGAAGCGCTGAAGAGCAGCAAGCGGCAATTGGAACAAATGATTGACGCCATGCCCTTCAATATCCTGAGCTTTGCTGCTTCAGGCGATATGACCTACACCAGCAAGAGATATCTCGACGACGTTGGTTCGCCGACGGCGGACATTAAAGACTTCGATGCGCTGGCCCGAGACGTGGCCCACCCAGACGACTTTTCAACAATGTTTCAGAGGGCGATGGATGGCTTTGCAACCGGTCAGCCTTTCGTGAACCGGTTCCGCCGGCGCAACAAACAGGGCGTCTATCGCTGGATAGAGGCGCGCGCACAGCCTTTGCGCAACGCAGATGGCACAATCGTGCAATGGTATATTGCTTCGATCGACATTGAAGACGAGATGAGCGCACAGGCGGCGTTGCGCGAGAGAGAACGCTTCCTTTGGCAACTAGTTGAAACACTCCCGGCGATGATCGATTGTGCAGCGCCGAACGGCGAACCGGTCTATCGCAGCCAGCAACTGCGCGAATTCCTTGGATATGAACTGGAGGAACTAGATGGGAAGGCTAAATCGCGTCTGAACGGCACGCTCGATGACGGAGTTCATCCCGACGATGTGGCGGGCGTCAAGGAACAATATGCCCATTGCCTGGCCACCGGCGAACCCTATCGCAGAAAGCACCGCCTGCGGCGCTTCGATGGCGATTATATCTGGGTCGAAACGCGCGCCGCGCCGATGCGGAAGGACGATGGTACCATCGTGCAATGGAACGTCATCTGCCTGGATGTGGACGGCGAGGTCCGCGCGCAGGAGGAGCTGCGTCTAGCTCAAGAACGGCTTGCGCGCGCCAGTCAAGCTGCGAGCCTCGCGGAGCTGTCTGCCTCCATCGCCCATGAGGTGAATCAACCGTTGGCAGCGATCGTTGCCAATTCGCATGCGTGCTTCCGCTGGCTCTCGGCTGAGCCCGTCAATGTTGCGCGCGCCAAAATCACCACCGAACGGGTCATCCGAGACGCCAACTCGGCCGCGGAAGTAGTCAGCCGTATCCGGGCCCTCTTCAAGCAATCCGTGGAGGATAGAGCCAGCCTGGCTCTCCCCGGCGTCATTGCAGAAGCATGCAACCTCGTGGCTGGGGAGGCGTTGCGTCGTCGCATCCGGATCGACATCAACGTGGAAAGTGATCTTCCGCCTGTCGCTATTGACCGCATACAGATCCAGCAAGTGCTGATCAATCTCATGCGTAATGGCATGGAGGCAATGGAGGACGTCGCAATGGAAAAATCGGTCACCGTGCGCGCCCATCGCGTGGGCAGTGAGGTGCAGACCGAAATAGGCGACCAAGGAAATGGCATCGAGTTCCCGGATCAGATCTTCGAACCCTTCTTCACGACGAAAGCGAACGGAATGGGCATGGGGCTTGCCATCTGCCGCTCTATCGTCGAGGCACATGGTGGACGTTTGCGGGCCGAGAAAAATGAGCCGCATGGCGCGCGGTTCATTTTCACCTTACCAATCATAGGGAAAGCGGCACCATGACGACGGATGATCCTGTTGTTTTCATCGTCGATGATGACCAACGCATCAGGGAGGCGCTCGGCGAGCTCCTGGAAACCCACGCCATGCGCGCCATCGCGTTCGGTTCGGCGGGCGATTATGTGGACGCCGAGAAACCGGATCTACCGGCCTGCCTGATACTCGACGTGGAATTGCCCGATATTAACGGCTTGGAACTACAAAGGCAGATTGCCGACGGTGATCATCCGCCGATCGTCTTCATTACGGGCTATGGCGACATCCCCTCCTCGGTGCGGGCGATTAAGCACGGTGCGGTGGATTTTCTCACCAAACCGTTCAGCGACGCGGACCTTATGACTGCGGTGTATACGGCAATTTCCGTGGATCGGCGAAACCGATCAGAGCGGGCTGAACTCGGCATGCTGAGACAACGCTATCTCGAATTGACGCCACGCGAACGGGACGTACTGCCGCTCGTCGTCAGTGGCCTGCTCAACAAGCAGGCGGCATCACAACTCGGAATCAGCGAAGTGACACTGCAAATCCATCGGAGGAATGTAATGCAGAAAATGGCGGCAGCATCGCTCGCCGACTTGGTGCGCATAGCAGAGCGATTGGGGATACCAATCACCCATTCGCGCCGTGCGGGAGGAAACTGAGCATGGACAAGACAAGACCGACCGTCGCGGTGGTTGATGACGATCCTCGGTTGCTTGAGTCGCTTGAGGAGCTACTGGAATCCGCTGGATATGCAGCCTGCTGTCTCCGCTCGGCCGAGCACCTTCTCGCCCACGGCCTCGCGGACCTGGACCTTCTGATCACCGATATCGGCATGCCGGGCATGAACGGCTTTGAACTTCGTGACATTGTCAACAAGGAGCGTCCAGAACTACCGGTGTTTCTGGTTACCGGCCGCCACGAGATCGGCGACCAACGCCGCGCCAAGGGCGTGGACGGTTTTTTCCGGAAGCCATTCGACGCGCCTGCCCTACTCAACGCGATAGGCGAAGCTTTTCAGAAATCGACTAAAGGAGGGTGACATGAGAATTGACCAGCCGCTCCGGAGATCGCCACCGCCCCCGCGGCAGCAGAATGACACAAGTGAGCCCATCGTTATCATAGTTGATGACGATGCGGCTGTTCGTGAGGCCTTGTCGGAGCTGATCCTCTCGGCGGGCCTGAAGCCCCTGAGCTTTGCCTCGACCCGTGAAGTGCTCGACGCCGACATACTGGACAGGCCCGGCTGTCTGATCCTCGATGTGCGCATGCCGGGAGCGAGCGGCCTTCACCTGCAGCGCCATCTGGCGGAAAACGGCAACGCGAAGCCGATCATCTTCCTGACCGGACACGGGGATATTCCGATGACCGTGCAGGCTATGAAGGCGGGCGCCGTCGACTTTCTTACAAAGCCAGTGCGCGACCAGACGCTGCTCGATGCAGTAATAACCGGCATTGCGCTCGACGCCGCGCGACGGGCCAACGCCTTAATCGTCAGTCGCAACATTGAACGCCTGGAGACGCTGACCCACCGGGAACGCGAGATATTGCGCGAAGTCGCACAGGGGCGGCTCAACAAGCAGATCGCCTTCGACCTCGGAATAAGCGAGGTCACGGTCAAGCTGCACCGGGCCAACGTCATGCGCAAGATGGGAGCCGGGTCGATCGGCGAGTTGATCAGGGCTTGGGAGACCCTGCCCATGGTGATGCGTGAGGCCAGCGGCGCCCGGTTCTCTCGCGATTGATCCCGCTTAGGGATATCGACGCCGCAGATCGTAGCGCCGAACGTTCGCCTGCGGAAGGTTCGACTGCGGCGAGCTCGTCCGCGTCCCAGGCGCTCGTAAGTTCGGCACAACGCTCGCGCCGCATCAAGCGAAGATAATTTCATAGGCGATCAGATTCGTCCGCGGGCGACCGTTCTTGGTGATAATCAACGTTTCGCGTATCGCTGCATCTCCGGATTGGTGATCTTGAAACCGTGCCCGGCGGCAAGCTCGACGGCGAGCGCGTTGTAGCGATCCGTGCCGTTGATCGTCAGCGAGCCCCATTTCTGTGAGGCGACTTGCATCGGTCCCTCCAGTGTTGCAGACCAGCTTCAACCTCAAGACAGAGGAAATAGCGCTTCACGCCGCAAACAAGCTGGTCGTGAGCCTTTTCATCTGTGGCAGCGCTGCCCGCGGGGACGACAAGCCGGATAGCGACCTCGATTTGAACCGGTCGCAAGGCCAAGATATTCTTTTCAAACTTGTAAGGCCATCAGGGAGGGGTTGTGGGACCCGTCGATGACTTTGGTTTTCTGCCTAACGTCGTGGGGGCTCGACCTCAACGATGGGCGGGCTGTCACTCGGAAACAACCCTTCATTCAACGCGAGCAATACTTGCAGCGGTTTCCGATATGCGATTCCGAAGCCAAATGTGTGCTTGGTCGCTCGTGTGACGCGGATGCCAGAACATGCGCTCGTGGATGTCTGGCAGTGATAGTGGCGGTTCAAAACCAGCGATACCGGGCACGGCGAGTTTTTGGATTGCTCGTTCCAAGACCAGGCTAATCAAGTTGGTCCCGCGAAGAAGGAACGGGACGAGCACGAAGCTTTCCACCGTTGCTGCGATTTTCCGATTCACGCCCGCACGTGCGAGGTGCTGATCGGCGAGATTGAACTGGCGGTCCATACCTATCCCGTAAGCTAGAAACGGAGCAGCCAGAAATTTTTCCAGCGAAAGCGTTTTCTCGCCCCCGATGAGTTTGTTGTCACAATCCGCCGCACACAGCCATCTGTCGAATATTAGAGGCTCTGACGGAAACTCGCTATCGGGTAAGAGTTCGCTGGGTTCAATGACCACGTCCACGCGATCTTCGACCAGCATTTTTTCCGTTTCTCGTGACCGCGGAAGAAGGTGAATCGTCACATTGGGAGCCTCTGCCTCCAACCGTTTCACGAGCGGCGACAACAGCACTAGAACGGCGTAGTCCGACGCACTGATCGTGAACGTCCGCTTGTCTACGAGGGGATCGAATCCGCCTTGTTGCATGAGCGTTTGCTGGATTTTACTGAGCGCGTCGCGAAGGGGTTCGATAAGGTTTTCAGCGTTCTGCGTAAGCGCGAGTTGTCGACCCACCCTCACAAGCAGCGGGTCGTGAAAGATTTCCCGCAGACGGCTAAGGGCCGCACTGGTCGCAGACTGACTAAGACCAACGATCTCACCCGCGCGACTGACGCTCTTCTCTCTCAAAAGCGCGTCCAGCACGACCAGAAGGTTCAGATCGACAGCGCGAAGGTTCATCGGGTGCTCCGTCTAGGTATTGATGCGGTGGATAGATAGCTTCCGAATTATCGATTGGACACAATACGACAGAACGATAACATCACTGTCAACAAAAACAACAGCAGTTGGAACAGAGGTCGCAGTAGTACATCGAGTGCGACTCTGCGGAATTCTAGGTAATGCGAAAATTGCACATGCGCGAGGCAAGTAACGCTCGTGCAACTGGAGGAGTCATGCGCAATTTTACGAATGAAGATCTAGCCGTGTGCAATGATCGACCCGAGGAATATTGCCGGAACTGGGAACTGGACGCGGGTCCTGACACCGTTGCCTTCCGCTCGGCAATGCGCAAGGTCGTCGGTGGCGTCACGGTCATCACCACGCTGCACGAGGATCGTCCGTGGGGCATGACGGTCAGTGCATTCACTCCCGTCTGCATGGATCCCCCAACACTGCTGGTTTGTGTGAACCGCGATACCGTCACAGCGAACTGCATCACAAAGCTGCAGCGGTTTGCCGTCAATGTCCTGAGCCAGGATCAATTGGCAATCTCGCAGTTTTGTTCGCGGCCGCGCGAAGACAAGTTCGTCGAAGAGTTCGTAGTTCCGCGATGCGAACATCCGGACAGGATCCACATGCCGGTCCTGCAGAATTCTCTCATCACATTCGATTGCAGTGCGACGGCAACCCTGGTGGTCAACAGCCACTTGGTCGTGATGGGCCGGGTGACCTCAGTTCTCGCCCCAACTGCCAAAAAGCCGCTTCTTTATGGGGAAGGACAGTACATGCATGGCGTCGAGTTGCAGATGGCGGTGGCGTGATGGAAACGTCGGTCGAATCATCATCGGTCGCAGAGCAGCTTTTGGCTGCCTGCAACGGTCACCGGTTGGACATTGTCTCGCAACTTTATGCCGAGAACGCGACGCACGAAGATGTAGCACATGGCAGGCCCAAAGTGGGAGGCGTTGCGATCGCGGACGGCTTGCGCAAGTTTTTGGGCTGGTTTCCCGATGCCGCTTGAGAGCTTCGGTCGATCATCGCGGGTCAAGGCCACGAAGTCGCCGTCGCCTACACACTTACCGGCACGCTTCAAATGCCAATGGGGCCCGTGGCACCACGCGGTCAGAGGATTTCGTTGCGCGGAATACAGGTTCTCAAGATCGAGAACGGCAAGATTCAGCGCAGTGAAGACTACTGGGACGCAACGACGTTCCAGAAACAACTGAGTTTCAACACTCCGGAGGAGAAATCATGAGAACGGGCAAGGAATACCTTGAGTCATTGCGCGACAATCGTCGGGTGTACGTCGGCGGCGAGCTCATCGACGACGTGACCACGCACCCCAAGACGCGCGGCTATGCCCAAGCGATTGCCGAATATTACGATCTGCATCTTGATCCCAAGAACCAGGACATCGCCACGTTCATCGACGAGAAGGGCAATCGTCAGTCCATGCACTGGTTCCTGCCGCGTTCGAAGGAAGACACCGTCCGCAGACGCAAGTACGCCGATTTCATCTTCCGCCACTTCAAGGGTGGCATCTTTACCCGCCCGCCAATGGGCATGAATTGCGTGATGTTCACGCAGGTCGACGACCAGGAGCCGTGGGCGAAGAACTCGCGGTTCAAAAATGGTCATCGCGATCTGTCAGGCAACATTCAGCGTCAGTGGGATGAAGTCACCAGCAAGGACCTGGCCATTTCGCCGATGTTCGTCGATGTCCAGTTCGACCGCAGCAGAACGGACGCACTGGGCGAAACGCCGATGCTGAGCATCGTCGAAGAGACGGACGAAGGCATCATCGTAAAGGGATGGAAAGCCATCGGAACTTCAGTCCCATTCGTCAATCACCTTCTGATTGGCAACCTGTGGCGGCCTGGTCAGACAGCAGAACAGACCATCTACGCTCTCGTACCGATCGCCACCAAGGGCCTCTCGATCGTTGCCCGCGAGTCACGCGTACAGCCGGATGCAGATCCCTATGATCGTCCGTTGGCAACGATCGGCGATGAACTCGACGCGATGGTTTACTTCGATGATGTCCTGATTCCGTGGCCGCAGGTCCAGCATGTCGGCAATCCGGATCATGCCAAGTGGTATCCCCAGCGTCAGTTCGACTGGGTTCATCTCGAAACACAGATCCGCCATTGCGTTCATGCCGAACTGATGGTCGGGCTGGCGTTGCTGCTTACTCAATCCCTCGGCACGAGCAATAACCCAGTCGTCCAGTCGCAACTCGCCGAGCTCATCAGGTTCCGCGAGACCTGCACGGCTTTCATGCTCGCCGCCGAAGAGACAGGCTTCGCGACACCTGGCGGGCTGTTCAAGCCGAACAACATCTATATCGATTTTGGTCGCGCCCACTATCTCGAGCACCAGCCCAAGATGGTCAATTTGTTGATTGAGTTCTGCGGTCGTGGGATCGTCCTGCAGCCGACCAAGCGTGAGCTTGACGACCCGTACATCGGTCCCAAGCTTGCAGAGGCGCTGCGTGGGCCTGAGATCAGTGCCTACGACCGTATCAAGATCTTCCGCCAGATCAGCGAGCGCTTCCTGACGGAGTGGGGCACGCGCCACGAGATGTTCGAGAAGTTCAACGGCACGCCGCTGTATCTGATCAACCTGCTCACGATGCAGCGGACCGAATATCACGTGGACGGCCCGTTGACGGCGCTCGCCCGTGAGGTGCTCGGCTTCGGCGACACTGCCGAACTGGGCAAGCGCGCGCAGGAAGCCGAAAAGAACTCCCACTACGCCAACGTCCGCTTCCAGCCCGAGTATGCACGGGCTCAGGACGTACACGAGGGCTACATCGGCTCGTCGGGCGAGCGGGTCAGCGTCGACGCTGCCTGACAAGGACCGCGTCGGCGTCTTNAGGCCCGCCGCTTGCTGATGACAACGAGGCGATGATCGCTTCTCTGGTCCTATTCGAAGCTGACAGCAAGGAAGACGTCGTCGCATACGGCCTTCGCTACCATAAGGAATTACCCATGACACATTTCCCATCCAACGCGGATTTGCCATCCGCCTTCTTTACCGAGGCGAATTCCGTGGACGTCGTCAATGCGAGGATTGGGCCGGACGCATCACCGCGGCTGGCCGAGGTGATGACGTGCCTGGTGAAACACCTCCATGCGTTCGTTCGCGAAATCAATCTCTCGCAGGAGGACTGGGAAACCGGAATCAGCTTCCTCACGCGCACCGGGCAGATCTGCACGGAAGAGCGCCAGGAATTCATCCTCCTGTCCGACACTCTCGGTCTCTCCATGCTGGTTGACGCAATCAACAATCGCAGGCCGGAAGGAGCTACCGAAAACACAGTTCTCGGTCCATTCTTCGTCGCGGGCGCGCCCATTAGAAATGCCGGCGACAGGATCACCCTGGATGGAAAGGGAGAAGGGTGCCTTTTCGAAGGACACGTCATGGATCTTGATGGGAAACCGATCGAGGGCGCCCGAATTGACGTTTGGTCAGACAATGCCGACGGCTATTATGACGTCCAGCAACCGGAAGTGCAGCCGAAATGGAACAACCGAGGGACGTTCTTCACAGGTCCTGATGGCTGCTACCGCTTTGTGGGGATCAAGCCTATCTCCTATCCGATTCCGGATGACGGCCCGGTCGGCAAGATGCTTGAGGCGCTCGGTCGACACCCGTACCGACCTGCGCACATGCACTACATGGTTCACGCCGACGGATTTCAGAAGCTCGTGACACATACCTTCGTGGGAGGGGATCCGTACCTGGCTTCAGATACGGTCTTCGGAGTGAAGCGATCGCTTGTTGCGGCCTTCGAACGGACGATGGACGGCGAAACCCCATGGCGATCCGAGTACAATTTCGTGTTGGCCCGGTACGACGAATAACAAATAGACGCCGCTCCGGGCCGGCCNGCCCGGCAGACAGTCTTCGCCCCAGATTATTTTGTACGATCGGCTGATGCAGCCATTTGGCCCACCACACCCAACAGAGACGGATGCACCGAGTGATCAAGCATATCGTGATGTGGAACATTCGAGGTGAGAACGAAGAAGAGCGAAATGCGTCGGCTCTTGATCTCAAGGCGCGTTTTGAGAGGCTCATTGGCCAGATACCGGGACTCATAACTCTGGAAATTGGCATCGACATAAGCCGTCAATCATTTGCCTGCGATGCCGTGCTCTATTCAGAGTTTGTTGACAGAGCATCGCTGGCCGCCTACGCCGAACATCCCGCCCATCTACGGATAAGAAAAGAGCTCGAAGGCGTCCGAACGGCCCGCTACCAGGTCGATTATGCGGTCTAGGCGAGCGAGGCAAGCATGATGGAAACGTTCACATTTTACGAGGCCGCTCGTGCCGTCTGATGCGGCGGCCTCAAGGGGGTGACAGTCAGAGTCGATCGAGGAACGTGTCGCCCACACCATCTACGTCCCCGTGGAGCCCCGGAACACCCGTCCGGCATTCCGACAACGATGTCATTCCCGATGATACATTATGCGATCCCAGACGCACATAACATGAGCAATCGCAGGAGCGTACCAAACGTCACCCCTCCCGGATGGCGGCTGGTGTTTGGACGGCTGACGCCGCCCGAGCACGCATCGCGTGTCCGCGAGCCCCAGAGGAGCTGATCGAGGCACCGGCTAGGAAACGATCAAAACGCAAAAGCCAGGCCGCGCGTTCGGTGAGATCAGAGCCCGCCCGAGCAAAGAATGAACTACTCTCAAGCAACGTCGGCCCTTGAAACGCGCGTTTTGCTCAACTACCTCATTTTTGCCGGATGCCCCTCTCGGGTCCTGGCACGGGAACGATGGTCCATTCATGTGTTGGACCGGGTTCGGTTCATATCGCTTCGCAAGGAGGATATGGTCCGGCGTCCGCCCGACCCCCCCACCTTCTTGCGTAGCGCGGTGTGCGATCGACCGTCTCGGTCTTCTCATCGTCTGGTCCCGACCGCCTCCGATCCATTCGGCCTCCGGCATGCACGTGCTTGGCACGTCGCAAGCAACATGGCTGATTAAGAAACGAAGGAGGATGCACATGCTGGTATCGGATTTTGGCCGCATCGGGTTCGACCCGTTTCTGGAAATGCTGCGCATGCAGCAGGAAATGAATCAGCGCTTGTCCGACATGACAGCCAAAGCCGCCCAGGAGTTTCCACCCGTCAACCTCTGGATGGGTGAGGACAGCGTGGCGGTGACTGCTGAATTGCCTGGGATCGCGCCTGACGATGTCGATCTCACGGTTCGCGAGAACACGCTGACATTGACGGGCGAACGCGGATCCCCGGCGGAGGACGAGAGGTCCGTCTGGCACCGGCGCGAGCGAGTGTACGGAAACTTCTCTCGAACGGTGCAATTGCCTTTCCGCGTCGATCCGGAACAGGTCGAGGCGCGCTTCGCCAACGGGCTACTCGAAGTCGAACTGCACCGGCCTGAGACGGATCGGCCGAAGAAGATCCAGATCAAAGGATAAGGAGGTAAACATGGCTCAGGAACTGAAAACGACCGAGCGCCGGGCCCCAAGCAAGCTTGACGGTGGCGAACCGACCCATTCGCGCCCGGTGTTTGTCCCGCGCACCGATATCTATGAGACAGAGGACAATGTCGTTGTTCTCGTCGACATGCCCGGCGTCGCCTCGGAGGGTGTCGACATCACGCTCGAGAAGCGGACGCTGGCGATTCGCGGCTACGCGACGGACCAGCAGCATGACAACTATCGCCAAATCTACGCCGAATATGGCGCGGGCAATTATGAGCGCGTCTTCACCCTGTCCGAGGATATCGATCGGGACAGTATCGAGGCATCGCAGAAGAACGGCGTCCTACGGCTGGTCCTTCCGAAGGCCGCGCCGGCCAAGGCGAGAAAGATCCAGCTGAAGATGGCGTAATTCGTCCGGAGAAAGGAGGTTGACCATGCAGATTAGAGATCAGATCCCCTGGGGCAACAACAAGGGAAGCGAAATTGCGAAGCCAGACGATGGAAACCCCGTCTTTTCTTTGCAGCGCGATGTGAACCGTATCTTCGAGGACTTCTGGAAGCGGTTCGATCAACCGTTCGGCGCTTTCGGGCGCTGGGATACCGGTGGGCCGCGAACTGACATCGCCGAAACCGAGAGTGCGCTCGAGGTTTCGGTGGAACTTCCTGGAATCGATCAGAAGGACGTCGATGTCTCCCTGACGGACAGCGCGCTCACGATTAAGGGAGAAAAAAAGAGTGGGCAGGAAGAGAGCAAGAAGGGGTATCACTTGTTGGAACGCTCATACGGGTCGTTCTACCGCTCAATCCCGCTCCCGTCGGGCGTCGATACGGACAAGGCCGCCGCGCAATTCAAGAATGGTGTCCTGACTGTGACGCTCCCAAAAACGGAGGAAGCGCTGTCGCACGTGAGGAAGATCGAGGTGAAGGCGACCTGACATCGACTTCACGGTCGTGAGATGCGGCGGACGAAATCCGTCGCATCTCTTACGATTACTGGATGCGTCTCGTCCGGGGATACGCCATGAGCGAAGCGCGGGCGCGGGCGAGATCTTCGCGGGCGACGGTCAACATCGCGTCTGCCGTATCCAGAGCCGCGAAAGCAGCCGCAGTCGGATTGGGCCGTTCCGCAGTGATGCGAACCCAGGCGCGATCGATTTCAGCAAGAGCCGCGCGCACATTCGCGATCGCTCGTTCAATGGCAGCGTAGAGAGCAATCTCCTCTTCGGAGACTATTCGCGAATTGTCACCGGTCATCGATCTTCTTCCGACCACACGTCCACGTGCATGCTCGAATGGCAAAACTACCACCAAGAGCGCGCATTTTAAACAGTCAGCGTGGCGACGTTGCGATCGTAATTGGGTGAGAAACCTCGGGACCGAACCGGTGGAAGTCGCGACCATGGAAACGGCTGATGAACGCTGGGTCGACTGCCTCCCCTCTGCCTTCGGCTTCAGTTTTCCTGAACGGACACGCCATTCCGGTCAAGCCGCAGTTCAACGCCGGCCGGCTTCGTTTCCTCGCGATAGAGGTAGACGCCGAGGACTGTAACGGCGACAACCAGGCCGCCGATGATCAGGTAGAGAGTGTTGTTTTGCTGCATGAGAGCCAATCTTGCCTTTTACAAGTGGCGGGAAGAGCGATTATCCGACCCAAGTTTTGATGAGTTTGTATCAATACCAACGGCGACGCGGATCCGAAAAAGTCAGCCCGACAGCCACCCCCAGGAGGAAACTGAGTATGCCGACCCCAAGGAGCAAAGTCGCTGTGGTGCCCGGGTTCTTTCGAGCGGCCTCTGATACCGCCCGGGCCTGCGTGCCCATTTGCTTCGCCGCCCCCGCCGCCGATTTCGACACATCCTCGTAAAGATCGGCTGCCCGCTCGCGCGCTTGATCCAACACGCCGTTCGTTCGATCCGCAAGCAGCTTGTTGACCTTTGCCACTTCATGGCGAAGCGTCGCGATCTGCTTTTCCAGGGCGTCCTGGGTATCGCCGACAGCCGGAGCGGCGGGCTTCGAGAGCTTGGCCATTCAACGCATCCTTAAAAAGGCCTTGTACAATCCACGTGTCGCGGACAAATCCTTGGCCCCTTGCGAATGAAAAGGTCAGTTCCAGAACCTTTTCATATTTGGTCGTCGCCCGGATTAGCGTTCCCAGCGGCCTTCGTATTTGAACTCAGGGGCCGCCTTGAGCTGATCCTTGGTCGCGTCCATCACCGCCGTCCACTTCTTGTCATTTTCGACATAGGTGATTTTGACGGCCTTCGGGCTCACGATCACGTAGCGATCGCCCATCCCGAGAAACCCGCCGACCGACACGATGTAACCCGTCAGCCGATCTTCCGACAGGATCAGATCCTTGATTTCCCCGATCGTCTCGTTGGCATTGTTGGTGACATTGAGATTGACCAGGTTATAGCTCAACACATCGGTCGGCTTGGCGGTAACGAAGGTTTCCGTGGTGGCGGTTTCCGCCGTCTGCGCGGCAGCCGCTCCAACCATCATCGTTGTCGCTGCAAGAGCAATTAGAATGCGTCGCATGGTCCCACTCCTTTGATGATGTTCAGGAACCCGAAAACGCCATGACGGTTGTTAAAGTTCCAACGTCCTCAGTGAATTACGGATGATTTGCGCACCCGGTAGTTCGACCAAGAACCACGGAGGGTGCGCAACTGCTTGTGCGTCGATCACGCACAACGGACTAGTGGAAATCCAACCCCGCCGACGGCGGGTTTCGATTATGCCAGAGAGGACCCTTACCAATCATCCTGTTTGCTGTACCAGTCGTCAATGTCGCGCTTGGCGCGGTCCTTCTCAAGACCATAGCGTTCCTGGATTTTGCCTTCGAGCTGGTCGCGTTTCCCGGCGATCTCGTCGAGATCGTCGTCGGTGAGCTTGCCCCACTGCTCCTTGATCTTACCCTTGAACTGCTTCCAATTGCCTTCGACCCGATTCCAATCCATGTGCGTTCCTCCCTGAAATGGTGCCTGTACTAACAACTCACATCGGCGGAATTGGTTCGATCGGTCGCCAGAGAATATGTCAGAGCGCGGTTTAGCGGGCTCGCACTTCGGCCGATAAGCGGATCTTACGGGCCCGCGTGCTAGGAAACCGCTGAAAGGGATTGGTGAGGGAGACGTACGAACCAAAAGAGCAAAGGTTTGTTGCCGGCCAAAGTTAGGCGAGATCGGCCGTTGGCGGGGGGTACATAGGAACTGCGGAGGATGACCCGCGTGATGTTGACGGTGGCTTCGCTGCGCTCGCGCCTATTCGTTCTAATAATCGATCCTTCGGAACGCTCCTGCAGGGTTGCGCTGCCCTCCCCGCTGTCTGCCCCACCCAATCGCGGGAGCGTGAGCGCGTGGGCCCGCGCCCGGGGACGCGAGCCGCTATAAGCGGAGATCCAAAAACCCTACGTCTATTGCTTTCTTTGTAATCTTCGTGCGGACCGTCTATCTTATACGTTGTTCCAGAATATTTATTGTCTATATTGAAATCCCAATTATTTCGAAAATAGAATAATGTATCGCGATATGCCTTGTAAGAAACAATTATTGCCGTCATGGAAACAAATATAAACGGCAAGATCTTCATTGAAATATTCACGTCGAACCTCCTCATCCATCGGAATATCTAAGAGCCTGACCGAAAAAGAGTTGAGTGAAATCAGTCATTTGTGATTCTGTTTGTTTGCTTAGGACGAACGGAGACCACAATGGGTTGGACTGATTTCACCCGTCGGCAATATGCCCGACGCGCGAGTCGTTATGCAAGTGATCTGACGGACCGGGAATGGGGATTGATCTCGCCTTATCTACCTGGGCCAAGGCGTTTGGGCAGGCCACGTCGTACCGATCTTCGCGAGGTCGTGAATGCGCTGCTTTATATTGCTTCGACGGGTTGTCAGTGGCGAATGCTGCCAAAGGACTTTCCGCCGTTTACGACAGTTCAGGCCTATTTCTACGAATGGCGGGCGACGGGTTTATGGAGCGGGATCAACCATCGTCTTGTGATGGAGACGCGCGAGTTGGAAGGTCGGCAAGCCTCGCCGTCTGCTGGCGTGATCGACAGCCAGAGCGTGAAAACCACGGAAAGCGGCGGGATTTCGGGCTATGACGCCGGCAAGAAGATCAAGGGGCGCAAGCGCCACATCATTGTCGACACGCTGGGGCTGATGGTCGGCCTGGTGGTGCATGGCGCGGACATTCAGGACCGTGATGGGGCATCCGGCCTCCTGAAATCAATCCGCCACCGCTGGCCCTGGCTCCGACATGTCTTCGCCGATGGCGGCTATGCGGGCGACAAGCTGAAGGGGAGATTGGCGAAGTTCGGCCAGTGGACGATGGAAATCGTCAAGCGTTCCGACAAGGGCAAGGGCTTCACCGTGCTGCCGCGTCGCTGGGTGGTGGAACGGACCTTCGCCTGGCTCGGTCGTTGCCGTAGACTGGCCAAAGATTGGGAGAAAACGATCGCCTCCGCCGAGGCATGGATCACAATCGCCCACATCCGCATCCTCACGCGGCGGCTCGCAAGATACAGATATTGCTGAGGTCTTTTTGAGTCAGCCTCT
>NZ_JBQENM010000035.1:0-66837 GCF_052044795.1 Ensifer sp. 22521 | reverse complement strand
ACCAGCTTCTCATTCGGTTTGCGCCAAGCTAGGCGCAAATCTTGCGCTTTGCCGACCTGGTGGTTCTGGCGGGGTGGCTGCACCCGTTCCCATTCCGAACACGGCCGTGAAACGCCCCAGCGCCGATGGTACTTCGTCTTAAGACGCGGGAGAGTAGGTCGCTGCCAGGTCTGCAAAACGCAAGAGAAACAACCGCCGCTCCCCTTCGAGGCATCGCCGAGAAGGATAAGGTAGCGGCGGAAACAAACCGAAACATCTTCTCGACACACACTTCGGCCCTGCCGAACACGGGCCGCCACCAAGCGGCCCTTTTGTTTTGCTAGACTGAAAATAATCAGTGCGTCCCTTACGCGAGACAAATCCTACCGATTTGCTCGGCACAGACAAACAACGAGATTTTGCTTCGCAAAACTCGGACCGGATTAAACGGGATTTTGCCTTCGGCAAAACCCGGAAAGAGCGGATAAATCCCATAGGGATTTACCGCGATGACGGATAAACCGCTTAGCGGTTTACCTAGATGGCGCGGGGTGGAGCAGCCCGGTAGCTCGTCAGGCTCATAACCTGAAGGCCGCAGGTTCAAATCCTGCCCCCGCAACCAAATTTCCCAAAAGCCCGCGCGGAGAAATCCGCCGGGCTTTTTGACGTTCTAGCGCTACCCGGAGAGAACGGGCGAGGGCACGAAGCACAGCGAATATCAGGCGACGTCGGCGGTCTTGGCCCCTTCGCCATCCCCCGCCGAAAGCCAGCCGCGCGTCACCTCGAGGATCTCGTTCGACAGGGCCGGATCGTCGGTCATCCTGGCCAGGATCAGCGCGCCGATCATGCTCGCCGAATTGCCGATCGCGGCACGGCGCCGCTGCTCTTCGTCCAAGCCCGGCGCTATTTTACCCAGGCGCTCGAACTGACGTTTGAGAAACGCTGTCATTTCCGTGCGTGCTCCCTGGGGTTGCCGGCTCACTTCCGACGCCAGGGCGGCAAGCGGGCAGCCATGTGCGAAATCGTCTCGATGCTCCGCTGAAAGATAGCGCTGTGCGACGGCGGCCAAGTCCGTCGACTTTGGCTCGGCTTCTCCCCGGAGTCCGGCCAGGGTCTGGGCAATCAGATCATCCTTGGACTTGAAGTAGCCGTAGAAGCCGCCGTGGGTGAGCCCGGCCGACTTCATCACATCCGTCACTGTGACGGACTCGAAACCACGCTCCCGGAACAGCCGACCAGCCGCCTCCAGAATGGTTCGCTTGTTGTCTTCGACCTGCTGTCGGCTCACGCGCATCACCGTCTCCTAAATTTCGATTGACATTATACATGATGGCCGTCATATATCCAAATACATGATGACGATCATGAATAAATCAAAGGAGCACACCCGATGAGCAAGAAGCCTGCAGTCCTCGTAACCGGTGCTTCCACCGGTATCGGCGCCGTCTATTCGGAGCGATTTGCGCGCCGCGGTCACGATCTCATTCTGGTCGCACGCAATGCGGTGCGCATGGCAGAGCTTGCCGAGCGGCTGCGGAGCGAAACCGGCGTGAATGTCGACGTTGTGCCCGCCGACCTGACGGACGAGCAGGATTTGGCCAAGGTCGAGCAGCGCCTGCGCGAGGATGAGCGTATTGGTGTTCTGGTCAACAATGCCGGCACATCGATCCCGCGCGGCTTCCTTCAGCAAAAGGGCGAGGACATTTCGAAGCTCATCTCGCTCAATATTACTGCCGTCACCAGGCTGGCCCATGCCGTAGCGCCGCGTTTTGCCGACAGGGGTGAGGGGGCGATCGTCAACATCGCTTCCGTCGTCGGCCTTGCGCCTGAGATGGGCGCCACAGTCTATGGCGCGACGAAAGCCTTCGTGCTGTTCCTTTCCCAGGGGCTGAACGTCGAGCTGGCGCCCAAGGGCGTCTATGTGCAGGCGGTGCTGCCGGCTGCGACGCGCACCGAGATCTGGGATCATGCGGGCGTCGATGTCGAAACGCTTGCGGGCGTGATGGAGGTCGGCGATCTCGTCGATGCGGCACTGGTCGGCTTCGATCGCCGCGAGTTGGTGACGATCCCGCCGCTGCCAGACGCCGGCCAGTGGCATACGTTCGATGCCGCCCGCCAGGCGATGCTGCCGAATTTCGCACAATCAGAGCCGGCTGAGCGTTATCGGTCGGCTGCTTGATTGGACCGCTGGTCGTGGGAGCGGACGACTCCCACGACAATAGGACAGCAAAGCGCTGGCGGGCGACCCGGCGCATTGCCCGTCTTCGGTACCCGCTTCGCACGATCGTCGATAATGCCCGGGCGTTTGCCAAGAGCCTTCAGGCTGGTAGAGATTGAGGATCAAAGATTCGCTTCCGCAGCCAGTTGCGCCTGCGGGCGGAAATCCTCCTTCGAAACAATGTTGACGGTGCGAGCATAATCCGATGAGAAAATTCAACCTGGGAACAACCGATCTCTCCGTTTCATCCGCCGTTCTCGGCCTGATGCGGATCGCCGATCTCAGTGATGACGCCATTGCCCGGCTTTATGGCAAGGCGCGCGACGTCGGCATCAACGTCTTCGATCACGCCGACATTTATGGCGGCGAACTGCATGCCTGCGAGCGTCGGTTCGGCGATGCGTTGCGGCTGAAGCCTGCCGAGCGTGAACAGATCGTTATCCAGAGCAAGTGCGGTATCCGGCGCGGCTACTTCGATTTCTCCCGCGACCATATCCTCCAGTCCGTCGACCGCTCGCTTGCGGCACTGAAGACCGACTATCTCGATCTTTTGCTGCTGCATCGCCCGGATGCCCTGGTGGAGCCGGAGGAAGTGGCCGATGCCTTCGACAAACTGCAGGCGGGCGGCAAGGTCAGGCATTTCGGCGTGTCGAACCATACGCCGCGGCAGATCGATCTCCTGAAGACGGCCGTGCGCCAGCCGCTCGTCGCCAATCAGATCCAGCTGAGCATTGCCCACGCCCCCTCGGTCGCGTTTGGGATTGCCGCGAACATGGCAGGTCTCGAGCAGTCGATCGACCGCGACGGCGAGGTGGTCGTCTATTCGCGGATCAACCGCATGACGCTGCAGGCCTGGTCACCGTTCCAGCAGGGCTTTTTCGGCGGTGTCTTCGTCGGTGACGAGACGAATTTTCCCGAACTCAACCGGGTACTCGATGAACTCTCCGGCAAATATGCGGTGTCGCCGTCGGCCATCGCCTATGCCTGGATCGCCCGGCATCCGGCCAACATCCAGGTGGTCCTGGGAACGACGAGCCCGGAACGGCTGGCAGACATCGCGCCCGGCGCGGATATCACGCTGTCGCGCGAGGACTGGTATCGCCTCTTTACTGCGGCCGGGCATGTGCTGCCCTGACGGCAACCTGGGTAGACATACAAAAGGCCCGCTCGGATGTGAGCGGGCCTTTTCGTTTTTGGTGTCTGGTGCCGATCGATCAGGTGCGCGGCTTCAGGTTCTCGGGGTCGTAGAGCGGCTTGTAGCCGACGCCGACAACTTCGACCGGATAGGTCTCGGCGAAATACTCGACATTCAGCTTGCGACCGACCTGGCAATGGGACCAGGGCAGATAGGCAAGCGCGATGTTCTTGCCGATCGTCGGCCCGAAGGCGATCGAGGTGGTGTAGGAGCGGCGGCCGAGTTCGTCGACCAGCACCTTGCCGGTTTCCGGATCCATCACCGGCAGGGTGCCGACCGGGTAGCGCTTCACGCCATTCTTGTCGGTATTCTCCGTCAGAACGAGCGTGCAGAGCATGGCCGGCTGGTGCTCGCGTGCCTTGTATTCGAGGTGCTTGGCCTTACCGCGGAAGTCAACGTCCTTGACCTTCGGACGGGCAAGGTCGGCCTCAATCAGGTTGTACTGGGTGAGAAGATCGGCGTTCTGCAGTCGCAGGCTCTTTTCCATGCGGCGCGAGTTGGCATAGGTTTCGACGCCGAAGGCCATGACGCCGGTTGCGCGCAGCGCGTCCCAGACGGCAAGGCCGTCCTCGTACTTCATATGCAGTTCCCAGCCCTGCTCGCCGACATAGGAGATGCGGAAGGCGGTGACCTTTTTGCCGGCGATTTCGATCGGCTTGATGGCGGCGAAGGCGAAGTTCTCGAGATCGAGGCCCGCCGGATCGGCAACCACCTTCTTCAGCGTTTGGCGGGCATTGGGCCCCCAGATGCCGATGGTGATGAATTTTTCCGAAACGTCGGTGATGGTGACGTCAAGGCCGCGGTCTTCCGCGACGCGGCGCATGTACTGGAAGTCGCGCGGCCCGGCATCGGCGCCGTTCACGAGACGGCAGCGGTCGGCCATGCGGAAGACGGTGAAGTCGGCCCGCACCATGCCCTCGTCATCGAGGAAGTGGGTGTAGATGCCCTTGCCGATGTTGCCGTCGCCACCGATCTTGGCGGCGCAAAGCCACTCGAGCAGTTCGACATGGTCAGGACCTTCGATGTCGACCATGTGGAAGTGCGACAGGTTGACGATGCCGCAATCCTCGCTCATCGCCAGATGTTCGGCGTTGGACACGCGCCAGAAATGGCGGCTGTCCCACTCGTTCTCGCGCACCGGAACGCGGTCGCCGTATTTTTCGAGAAGATGTTCGTTGGCGGCGTAGCCGTGCGCGCGCTCCCAGCCGCCGAGTTCCATGAAGTAGCCGCCGAGCTCCTTCTCGCGCTCGTAGAAGGGCGAGCGCTTGACGTTGCGGCCGCTGGCATAGGGTTCGCGCGTGTGCACGGCGGGGTAATAGATCTTCTGCGCCGCCTCGAAGCAGCGGCCCTCGATGAACTCCTCCTCGAGCTGGTGCGGGTAGAAGCGGGAATAGTCGATCGAGGCATGGTCGATCTCGGTGCGCCCGTCAGTCATCCAGTCGGCGATCAGCTTGCCGTAGCCGGGGCCGTCCTTCACCCAGATGGCGACGCAGTACCAGAGGCCGCGCACCTTCTGGCTCTCGCCGCAGGAGGGGCCGCCGGCGGCCGATACCTGAAGCAGACCGTTGAAGGAGTGGCTCTCGTTATAGCCAAGCTCGCCGAGGATCGGCGTCAGCTCCATGGCGCGCTCGAGCGGCTCGATGATCTGCTCCATCTCGAGGTCGCGCTGTGACGGCGACAGGCGCGCCTCGTGCTTTTCGAGAATGTGCCGGGGATGGCAGAGGCGCGGATTGGTGGTCTCGTAATAGCCCCACTCGATCTGGCCGCCTTCGGTGGTCTTCGGGTCGCCGGTGTCGCGCATATAGGCGGAGTTGCCCTGGTCGCGCAGCAGCGGGAAACCGATTTCCTTGCCGGTGCCTTCGAACTCGTTATACGGGCCGAAGAAGGTGAGCGGATGGTCGACCGGCATGACGGGCAGGTCTTCGCCGACCATTTCGGCGATCAAGCGGCCCCAGATGCCGGCGCAGACGATGACATGGTCGGCCATGATCGTGCCGCGATGGGTGACGACGCCCTTGATGCGGCCGTTCTCGACGATGAGGGACTTTGCCGGCGTGTTGCCGTAAACCTGCAGCTTGCCGGACTTTTCGGCCGCATCGACCAGCTTGCCGGCTACCGTCTGCGAGCGCGGGATGACGAGGCCGGCATCCGGGTCGAACATGCCGCCCATGACCTGATCTTCTTCGATCAGCGGGAACATCTTCTTGATTTCGGCCGGCGAGACATAGTGTGCGCGGGTGCCGAAGGCCTTGGCAGAGGAAAGCTTGCGCTTGATCTCCTCCATCCAGACGTCGTCGCCGGTGCGTGCGACTTCCAGGCCGCCGATGCGGGCGTAGTGGCCCATCTTCTCGAAGAAATCGATCGAATACTGCGTCGTCCAGACCGAGAGATAGTCGTGGCTGGTGGTGTAGCAGAAGTCCGAGGCGTGGGCGGTCGAGCCGATATCGGTCGGCACGCCTGACTTGTCGATGCCGACGATATCGTCCCAGCCGCGCTCGATCAGGTGATGCGCGATCGAGGCACCCACGATGCCACCCAGCCCGATGATTACGACCTTCGCCTTTTGCGGAAACTCTGCCATTGCTTGCGACCCTAGTTGGATTGGATGCCGGATTTTAGGGCTTGAGACGTCCCGACTAGAGCCTGTCTACGACATAATCATCAAACTGCACGACCAGAGCCGAGCAATCTGTGGATCGTAGAACGAGAGCTAGCGGGACGGTCATGCCACTGATTTCGTGAGAGAAAGCGTCGAAGAGCATCGAAGCGATTTCTCTTAGCATACAGAAGACGCGGGCGCATTCGAATGCGTCATCGCATGGGGCACGAATGTCGGTTTTGCGGCGACGCCACGATGCAGGCGATCTGCGACATCGTGCGGGCGGCTTGCTGCTTCACGATCACGGTGCCGCGCCGAAGAAGGCAAGGCGGGTGAAGAGCACGTAGTGCGATTCCGAGACCATCAGAGCGACGAAGACCAGCACCAGCAGCGGTGGCAGCAGGATCGCGTAGATCAGCGCCAGCCGCTCCCAGGCCATGTGCATGAAGATCGCGACGATGAGGCCGGCCTTCAGCACCATGAAGAGCAGGATCAGCGACCACCTGAGATAGCCCTGCAGCCCGACATAGTCGACGAGATAGGAGAAGGTGCTGAGCACGAACAGCAGCACCCAGACGACCAGGTAGAGGCCGATCGGATGCTGCTGGTGTTGTTCATGCGCCGGGGCCCGCGACCCTGCCTGCGGTATCGTGTCGGTGTGTGCCGTCGTTTCGGTCATGGCCATGCCTCACCACAGATAGAAGAATGCGAAGATGAAGACCCAGACGAGGTCGACGAAGTGCCAATAGAGGCCGGTGATCTCGACGATCTCGTATTGCCCCTTGCGGCTCGTGAAGAAGCCGCGCCTGCCGGTGTCGAAGTCGCCGCGCCAGACCTTGCGGGCGATGATCAGCAGGAAGATGACGCCAATCGTGACGTGTGTGCCGTGGAAGCCGGTAATCATGAAGAAGGTCGAGCCGAATTGGGCAGCGCCCCAAGGGTTGCCCCAGGGGCGTACGCCTTCGGTGATCAGCTTGGTCCACTCGAAGGCCTGCATGCCAACGAAGGTGGCGCCGAAGAGCGCCGTCACCACCATGAGCAAAGCGGTTTTCCTTCGATCCTGGCGGTAGCCGAAATTGACGGCCATGGCCATTGTGCCGCTCGAGGTGATCAGCACGAAGGTCATGATGGCGATCAGGATCAGCGGCACGTCGGAACCGCCGATGTGCAGCGCGAAGACCTCGCTCGGATTGGGCCACGGAACGGCCGTCGACATGCGCGCCGACATGTAGGCGATGAGGAAACAACCGAAGATGAAGGTGTCGCTGAGGAGGAAGATCCACATCATCGCCTTGCCCCAGGAGACGTTCTTGAACGTCCTTTGATCCGAAGCCCAGTCGGCGGCGAAACCGGCAAGCCCCGCCGGGCGGTGGAGCGGCTCTCGGACAGGCGAATGTGTCTCGACAGACATGCCTTGGCTCCTTAGGTCAAGAGTTGCCGGCAGAGCTCGACGAAGTCGTTGGCCCAGCCGGAAAAGAGCGCGAAAAGCACCAGCCAAACGGCCAGCATGAAATGCCAATAGGTGGCGCAGAGCGTGATCGACAGCACGGCCCTCTCGTCCATCGGGCCGGCGCGCGTTCTCACGATCACTCGGGTGAGCGCGAAAAGGCCGCCGAGGATGTGCAGGCCATGCATGCCTGATATCATGTAGAAGAAGCTGTTGGCCGGGTTGTCGGCGATGAGAAAGCCGGCATCGGTCAGTTCGCGCCAGGCGAAGACCTGGCCCGCGAGGAAGGCGAGCCCCGCGGCAAGCGCGGCGATCAGGGCCGTGCGGCTTGCCTCGTCATGATGGCGCTCCGCGGTGACGCGCGCCGCATGCAGAAGCAGGCTGCCGAGCCCGAGGATGGCGGTGTTCAGCCAGAGGACTTTCGGCATTGGCGTCGACCACCAGTCGGTGGATGCCATTCGCATGAAATAGGCGCTGATGAAAAGCGAGAAGAGCGCGGCGACGACGGCGAGGAAGACGCCGAGGCCGATTTTTGCGGGTGGGATCGAAGGACGACCATCTGGACGCGGGTCAAACGCGTGACCGACCTCCAGCCAGGGTTTTGAGAAGAGCCGCTGCCGGCTGAGCCACCAGCCGGCGATCGTGAGAATCACGGCCAGCAGGATCAAGGTGACGTTCATGAGGCACCCTCCGGCGCATGACCTGCGGAGCCCGGCTGGTTCTGCGGAATGAAATCCTCGGCCGCTCCCGGCACGCTGTAGTCATAGGGCCAGCGGTAGACGACCGGCAGTTCCTTCCAGTTGCCGTGGCGTGGCGGCGTCTCCGGTGTCTGCCATTCGAGCGTCGTCGCCCGCCAGGGATTGCCACCGGCCTCACGACCATGGCGAATGCTCCAGATGAGATTGAAGAGGAAGAGGAGCTGAGCGGCGCCGACGACCAGCGCCATGATGGTGATGAACTCGTTGAGCGTATGGGCAGAGGCCGGGACGAAGGCGGTTTCGCCCATTTCATAATAGCGCCGCGGCATGCCGATGAGGCCGAGATAGTGCATCGGGAAGAAAATCAGATAGGCACCGACGAAGGTCACCCAGAAATGGATCTGGCCCATCATCTCGTTGAGCATGCGGCCGGTGATCTTCGGATACCAGTGATAGATCGCGCCGAAGATGACGAGGATCGGCGCCACGCCCATGACCATATGGAAATGCGCAACGACGAACATCGTGTCGGAGAGCGGCACGTCGACGACGACGTTGCCGAGGAAGAGGCCGGTCAGCCCGCCATTGACGAAGGTGACGATGAAGGCGAGCGCAAACAGCATTGGCAGCGTCAGGTGGATATCGCCGCGCCAGAGCGTCAGCACCCAGTTGTAGACCTTGATCGCCGTCGGCACGGCGATGATCAGCGTGGTCGTCGCGAAGAAGAAACCGAAATAGGGGTTCATACCGCTGACATACATGTGGTGCGCCCAGACGATGAAGGAAAGCGCGCCGATGATGACGATCGCCCAGACCATCATGCGGTAGCCGAAGATGTTCTTGCGGGCATGGGTACTGATCAGATCCGACACGATGCCGAAGGCCGGCAGCGCGACGATATAGACCTCCGGGTGGCCGAAGAACCAGAAGAGGTGCTGGAACAGGATCGGGCTGCCGCCGCCGTGCTGCAGCTGCTCGCCCATCTCGACGATCGCCGGCATGAAGAAGCTGGTGCCGAGCACCCGGTCGAACAGCATCATGACGCAGGCGACGAAGAGGGCGGGGAAGGCAAGCAGCGCCATGACCGTCGCGGTGAAGATGCCCCAGACGGTGAGCGGCATGCGCATCAGCGTCATGCCGCGGGTGCGGCCCTGCAGCACGGTGACGACATAGTTGAGGCCGCCCATGGTGAAGCCGATGATGAAGAGGATGAGCGAGGAGAGCATCAGGATGATGCCCCAGTCCTTGCCGCCGGGCGTGCCAGAGAGAACCGCCTGGGGTGGGTAGAGCGTCCAGCCGGCGCCGGTCGGGCCCCCGGGGGCGAAGAAGCTGGCGACGAGCACGAGCACAGCGAGCAGGTAAAGCCAGTAGCTCAGCATGTTGGCATAGGGGAAGACCATATCGCGCGCGCCAAGCATCAGCGGGATCAGGTAGTTGCCAAAGCCACCAAGGAAGAGAGCTGTCAGCAGGTAGATCACCATGATCATGCCGTGCATGGTGATGAACTGGTAGTAGCGCTCGGCGTCGATGAAGGCGAAGGCGCCGGGAAAGCCGAGCTGCAGCCGCATCAGCCAGGAGAGCACCAGGGCGACCATGCCGATGGCGATCGCGGTCGAGGCATATTGCACGGCGATGATCTTGGCATCCTGGCTGAAGACGTAGCGCGTCCACCAGCTATGGGGATGATAAAGCTCGACGTCCTCCACTTCCGCGGCGCCTATCGGTTCGCCCGTGCTATGCCGGATGTCGACCATCTGCGAGAACCTCCCAACACCGGATCATTTCGATCCAACGCTTTGAACCACGCAATTCCGGACACCAACGCTGGAATTGCTTTCGCTCACGAGCGGGATGCGAGCGGAAAACCGCAAGCACTTTTCCTCATCCCGCTTTGGCCGTCGGGGCGCTTCTTACTGCGCCGGGGCGGCATTTCCTGCCTGCGCCGTTTCCTTCGTCCCTGCCTTTGCCTGCAGCTGCGAGAAGGTCTGCTGGCTCGAAAGCCAAGCCTGGTAGTCGGCGGCACTGTCGACGACGACGGTGCCGCGCATCTGTGGGTGACCGACGCCGCAGAGTTCGGCGCACAAGACCTCGAACGTGCCAGTCCGTGTCGGCGTCAGCCAGAAATAGGTGACCATGCCCGGCACCATGTCCATCTTGGCGCGGAACTCCGGCACGTAGAAATCGTGCAGCACGTCGACCGAGCGCAGGAGCATCTTGACCGGCTTTCCGACTTCCAGATGCAGCTCGCCGCCTTCGATGACGTAATCGTCAAGCGCCGCTGCGTCATTGCGGTTGAGGCCGAGCGAATTTTCCGGGGTGATGTCGCGGGTCTCGGAGGTGCCGAGCTTGCCGTCCGCGCCTGGGAGCCGGAAGCTCCACAACCACTGCTGGCCGACGACCTCGACCTCCGTTGCGCCATCCGGCACGGTCACGAACTGGTGCCAGACGAAGAGGCCGGGGGTCAGCATGGCGGCGACGCCGAGCGTCGTGCCGCCGGCAAGCCACCCTTCGAGCTTCCTGTTTTCCGGTTCATAGGCCGCCCGGTTTCCCGGGCGATGCCGAAAACGCAGGACGCAATAGGCCATGAAAAGCACCACGGCGACGAAGACGACGCCGGTAATCCAGAAGGTGATGATGAGCGTATTGTCTATGTAATTCCAGTTGGACGCGATCGGCGTCCACCACCACGGGCTCAACAGATGGAACAACACCGACCCAACGGCCAACAAAACCAGAATAACTACCACGGCCATTTCTGTCCCTCCTCGCCGCTGGCGGCTGTGGGCATGAATACGCAATCCGTAGAGCCTGCTGCATGTTTCCTTTAATCGTCTCCGATTAAAGGACAAAAACATGCAGGAATTCAAAGTTCTACAGCGACCTTTGCGCGTCTGATACGACGCGCGGCGCTGTACCTGCAATTATTGCACGAACGTTGAATAGTCGCAATTCGCCGTCTCCGTGCGGACGGCGCTTGCCTTTAGTCTTTTCAGCCTACTGCGAATACTGCTTGAGGTAGGCAATGAGGTTGGAGATATCCGTGTCGTCCTTCAGCCCGGCAAAGGCCATTTTCGTGCCTTTCACCTTGGTCTTTGGATTGTGCAGATAGTCGCGCAGATGCGCCTCGTCCCAGACGAGCCCACCCTTGCCGGCATCGATCATCGCCGGCGAGTAGCTGAAGTCGGCGTGGGTGCCGGCCGTTCGCCCGAACAGATGGTTGAGTGATGGTCCAACCTTGTTGGTATCGCTGTCGGCAACATGACAGACAGCGCATTTCTTGAAGACGGTGGCTCCGGCTGCGGCATCGCCCTCTTGCGCGAGGGTTGCGAACGGACAGAGCATCGTTGTCGAAAAGGCAAGGGCAACAACAAGAATTCGCATGACACTTCCTCAAAATCGCCGGGCGCAGGCAAGGAAGGCTATCGTCAATCTGTCGTTTTGGCGGTGCTTGCTTCTCTTAAGTTGGCGCCACGGCGGTTGATACTTGCGACAGGACGACCGTACGCCTCGCCTTGTGGAAGTCAACCGGCGCAGCCGGCAGGTCGCCGGTTGCGCCTAAATTTTCACCAGGGACAGTGCGCGCGATCAGACCCGATTGCCGGCGGCGTCGAAGAAATGCAGCCTGTCGACCGGCAGTCGTACGGCAAGCGAACCCGAAGCGGTGAGGAACCGGCGGTCGTTGGTGAAGGCCTTGAAGCCGGCGCGGCCGAAGGAGAGATGCAGGATGATGCCGAAGCCGGTCGGCTCGACCAGGTCGACATTGGCGCTCAGCACATCCGGTCCTTCGACGCCGATCTCCACATGTTCCGGGCGAATGCCGAGGGTGGCGCGGGCGCCGTCGGCGAGCGCCGGATGCGGTTGTGCCGGGATGACAACGCCGCCTTCCGTCTCGAATCGCGGGGCGGTGCCGTTCAGGTAGGTGCCCTCGAAGAAGTTCATGCCGGGCGAGCCGATGAAGCCGGCGACGAAGAGGTTTGCGGGACGGTCGTAGAGATCGAGCGGGCTGCCGACCTGCTGGACGAAGCCGCCGTTCATGGCGACGATGCGGTCGGCAAGCGTCATCGCCTCGATCTGGTCGTGGGTCACGTAGATCGAGGTGGCGCCGAGGTCCTTGTGCAGCTTCTTGATTTCGGCCCGCATCTGCTCGCGCAGGCGGGCATCGAGGTTCGACAGCGGCTCGTCGAAGAGAAACGCCTTGGGCTCGCGCACGATGGCCCGGCCCATGGCGACGCGCTGGCGCTGGCCGCCGGAGAGTGCACGCGGCCGCCGTTCGAGCAGCGGGTCGAGGCCGAGCTTGGCGGCGGCCCTTGAAACGATGCTCGCGATCTTCTCCTTGGCCGTCTTCCGGAGCCTGAGGCTATAGCTCATGTTCTTGGCGACGGACATATGCGGATAGAGCGCATAGGACTGGAACACCATGGCGATGTCGCGGTCCTTCGGCGCCAGCTCGTTGACGCGTTTTCCCGCGATGCGGATCTCGCCCGAGGTGACGCTTTCAAGCCCGGCGATCATGCGCAGAAGCGTAGACTTGCCGCAGCCGGATGGGCCGACGAGCACCACGAATTCGCCGTCGCCGATCTTGAGATCGACATCGTGCAGGACCGGGTGGATGCCGTAGGATTTCTGGATGTTGGCGATATCGATGGAAGCCATGAGAGCAATCCTCAGCCTTTGACCGCGCCGGCCGTGAGGCCCTGGACGAGATAACGTTGAATGAGCAGGAAGAAGAGGCAGGCGGGGATGAGCGCGAGCACGCCGGCGGCCATCATCTGCCCGAAGTCGACGGAGAACTTCGACACGAAGGACAGCAATCCAACGGGGAAGGTCGCCTGGTCGTTGCCGGAGATCAGCATCAGCGAGAACAGAAGTTCGCTCCAAGCGGCGGTGAAGACGAAGCCAAGCGTTGCGGCAATGCCGGGCAGCGTCAGCGGCAGGATGATCTGGCGGAAGGCGACGAATTGGGTGGCGCCGTCGATCATCGCCGCCTCTTCCAGGTCCTTCGGAATGCCGTCGAAGAAGGACTGCATCAGGAAGGTGGCAAACGGCACGTTGAAGGCGGTGTAGACGATGACGAGCCCGGTCAGGCTGTTGGTGAGGCCAAGCGGCGACAGGATCTTGAAGATCGGCGCCACCAGCATGACGAGCGGGAACATCTGCGTCAAAAGCATCAGCGCCACCAGCCAGTACTTACCGCGGAAGTTGAAGCGCGACAGCGCATAGCCCGAGAGCGAGGCGAGGATGGTGACGATAACGGCGGTGGAGCCGGCGACGATCAGGCTGTTCTTGAAGAACACCGGAAAGGCGCTGTGGCGCAGCACGAAATCGAAATGTTCGAGGCTGGCGCGCGACGGCCACATTCGAATGCCTTCCGAGTAGAGCAGGTCGTTGGGCGTGACTGCAACCTTCAGCAGCCAATAGAGCGGGAAGAGCGCGAAGGCGATGTAGGCAAGGATTGCCGATCGGTGCGCGATCATGAGGAAAAGCGGTTTGGCGCGCATCGGTCTCAATCCTTGCTCAACAGCCATTGCCGCAGGATGACGATCAGCATCGAATAGGCGAGCAGCAGTGCCAGAAGCACCAGCGCGATCGCCGAGGCGTAACCGAAATCCAGCCGCTTGAAGGCCTGGGTGAAGATATAGCTGGCGACGATCTGGGTGCGGTCGGCCGGTCCGCCATTTGTCATGACGATGATCAGGTCGGCGAAGTTCGAGATCCAGACGGTGCGCAGGAGGATGGTGATGGCGATGGTCGGCGCCAGGAACGGCAGCGTGATCGAGAGAAATCGCTGCACCGGGCCGGCGCCGTCGATGCTCGCGGCCTCATAGAGGTCGCGCGGGATCGCCTGCAGGGCTGCAAGCAGGGTAATCGCGAAGAAAGGAATGCCCCACCAGACATTGGCGATGATCGGCCCCCACATGGCAAGCTGCGGGTCCGAGAGGATGTTGTTCGGCTCACTCATGATGCCGAGCGCGTAGAACCAGTGCGGCAGGGGACCGACGACCGGATTGAACAGCCAGGCCCAGTTGAGGCCGGCAAGGAAACTCGGCACCGCCCAGGGCAGGAAGACGAGGGCCTGGGCAAGGCCGCGGCCGTAGAAGGGCTTGTCGAGCAGCAATGCCAGGATCAGGCCAAAGACGAACTGAAAGAAGACCGAAGCACCGGTCCACCACAGCGTATTGCGCAGCGCCCGGTAGAAGGCCTGGTCCTCGGCAAGCGCGCGGAAATGATCAAGGCCGATATAGGCACCGGAGAACGGGTTTAAGAGCTGGATGTCGCGGAAGGCGTAGGAAACGCCAAGCACCAGCGGCACCAGCATGACGGTGACGATCAGGATCAGCGCCGGCGCGCTATAGAGATAGGGCGCGGCGCCGTCGGCGATGCGCTTCTTCAGCGGCGTCCTGCTTGCCGGCAGGCCGCTTTGGCGGGCGACATGGTCCATCGATCGAAATTTCCCCTGTGCGGCCGCCGGTTTTTTCGACGTGCCTCGTTTTCGTTCAGTCGGAGCGGGATGCAGGCGGAGACCGCGCCCACGTCATTCCGCTCAAGGTCACGAGGGCCGGCGGCGGCGAACCGCCGCCGGCCGAAGGCTTACTTCTTGCTGGCGAGGAACTTCTGCTGCGCCTTGGTCAGGTAGTCGGCCCACTGGTTGGCGAGCTCTTCCGGCGTGATGTCGCCGAGCAGGGCTTCCTGAGTCGTCTTGATGGCGAGCGAATCCTTGAAGAAGGCGAATTCCTCGAGGTAGGTCGGCATCACCGTCAATACGACGTCCTTGTCGGCAAGCTCGTCGAACCAGCCCTTGAACTGCGCGCTCGCATAGAAGGGATCCTTCTCGGCCGACTTGTGCACCGGCAGCGCGCCCGTGCGCTTGTTCCACTCGATGTTGCCTTCCGGCCCCTCGAGCGTCTCGATCAGCTTCCAGGAGAGATCCTTGTTCTGACTTGCCGACAGCATCGACCAGCCGGCAAAGCCGATGGTGGTAAACGCCTTGCCGCTCGGACCCTTCGGCATGGTGGTGACGCCGAAATCTTCCGACTTCATGCGCTCGGCAATGGCGATCAGCGCATCCGGATCCTGGTCGAGGAAGGCGCAGGTGCCGCTGTAGAAACCGGCGACGATTTCGTTAAAGCCCCAGTTGACGCTGTCCTTCGGCGCCAGCCCCTTCTTGTAGAGGTCGATCACCCAGGTCAGGCCCTTGACCCAGCCTTCGCTGTTCATGGTCGAGGTGCCATCCTCATTGAAGAATTTGTTGCTGCCGGCCATGGTGGCGCCGAACATCACCCAGCCGTTGAGACCACCCGGTCCCCCGCGCAGGCAGTAGCCGGATTTGCCCGGAAGCTTGGATACGGCTTCCGATGCCTTGACGAAATCGTCCATGGTCTTCGGCGGTTCGCTGACGCCGGCTTCCGAGAGCAGCTTCTTGTTGTAGAACATCGCCCGCAGATAGAAGCCGTAGGGCAGCATGTAGGCGGTGTCGTTGACGTCGCGGCCGAGTTCGAGCGCGCGTTCGGTCAGGCCGCCCGTGTGTTCCCACTTGGCGAGGTAGGGCTCCAGGCTTTCGAGCATGCCGTTGTTGGCATAGAGCGACAGCCAGGTGTCGGGCATTTCCATCACGTCAGGCAGTTCGCCGGCCGAAACCATGGTCGCGAACTTCTGGAAGGCCTCGCCCCAGGGCAGCGAGATGATCTCGACCGTGGTGCCGGGGTTGGCGGCTTCGAACTTGGCAACGATCGATTTCAGCGTCTCGGTGCGCTCGGGGCTGGTGATGACCTCGACCAGTTTCAGCTTGGTATCGGCGAGTGCGCTTCCGGCCATCAGGCTGGCGAGAAGCGTGGCAGTGATCAGTTTCTTCATTCTTGTTCCCTCTTTTCTTCGTTGGTTTGGTTCAAAGTGGGGAGAGCGGGATGCCGGCGGAAAACCGCCTGCAGCCGCTCCTGTCAGCCAGTCGAAGCGACGGCGAGCGCCGCTTCAAGATCGCTCCAGAGGGCCTCCGTTCCCTCCAAGCCGACATGGAGCCGTACCGACCGCGGCGAGATGCCGAAGGCGGCCGCGGAATTGGGCTGGGCTTTCTGCGACAGCACGACTTCGCCCGGCACGATGAGGCTTTCATGTCCGCCCCAGGAAACGCCGAGCTTGAAGAGTTCGAGATGATCCGCAAAGCGCCTGACATCGACGCCCTCGCGGAAGATGAAGGAGAACAGGCCTGAGGTCCCGGAAAGACCCGGCGGCAGGGTGTTGCCGAGGCCGGGGTGGCAGACGGTCTCGACCAGTGGATGGGCCTGCAGCCGCCGCGCGACTTCAAGCGCCGAGCGCTCATGCGATTTCATTCGGATCGGCAAAGTGCGCAGGCCACGGATCAGGAGCCAGGCATCGAAGGGCGAGAGCTTGCCGCCGAGATAAGGGTAGGCTTCGGAGCGGATGCGGCCGATCAGCTCCTTCGAGCCGGCAACCACGCCAGCAACCACATCGCTGTGTCCGCCGAGATACTTCGAAGCGGAATGGATGACGAGGTCGACGCCGAGCGAGATCGGCTGCTGGAAGATCGGGCTTGCCCAGCTGTTGTCGATCGCGGTGATGATGCCCTGGTCCTTGGCAAGGCGGGCGAGGGAGGCCACGTCGTGGGTGTCCATCACCCAGCTTGTCGGGCTTTCCATGTAGAAGAGCTTGGCGCCGGGCAGGGCTTTGGCAACCGCTTCCTCGTCGCGACCGTCGACATAGGTCACTTCGATCTTCATGCGCTTCAGATGCGTGCCGAACAGGCGGAAGGCGTCGGGATAGACATGATTGACGGCGACGATGCGGTCGCCCGGCTCGACGAAGGACAGCACGGTCGAGGAGATCGCCGACATGCCGCTGGCAAAACCGATCGCGTCTTCGCCGCCTTCGAGCTTCGCCAGCATCTCCTCGAACATGCGCACGGTCGGGTTGAGACCGCGGGTATAGATCGGCCGCACGCGCTCGCCCCGGTAGGACGCGACCATGTCGTCATAATCCTTGAAGGTGAAAAGCGAGGTCTGAACGATCGGCGGCACGACGGCATCGAAGGCGTGGCCTTCGTCATGCGCGACGATCAGCGAGGCGTGGTCGAACGGATCGAGGCCGTTGGTCATTTGGACATTTCCTTGATGTCTTCCTCGACGATCGCGAGGATTTTCAGCGTTTCTTCGCGCGCGGTATCAGGGTCTTGAGCGGCGATCGCGTTGAACAGGGTGCGGTGGAACGGGAAGGAGCGGCGGGCGAAATCCGTGCGGTCGAAAGGATGGTCCCAGAAGCGCTCGAAGGCCTCGCGCATCTGTTCGAGCAACTGCCGGAACAAGGGATTATGCGTGGCGTCATAGATCGCGAGGTGAAAGGCGAGGTCTTCCGGCCCTGATGTGCCCTTGGCGATGTGCACGCGCTCCATCTCGTCGAGCTTGATTTCGATAACCTTCAGGTCTTCGTCGGTGCGCCGGCGGGCCGCGACCATGTTCGCCTCGACCTCGATGCCGCGGCGCACTTCGAGCGTCATCAACAACACATCGCGCAGATGCGCCGTGTCGAGGGTGAGCGGCATATGGACGGTGGCGCCAGAGATCGTGCGCAGGAGATAGGTGCCACTGCCCTTTCGCGCCTCGACGACACCGAGCGCCTGGAAGTGGCGGATGACCTCGCGGATGGTGGAACGGCCGACGGCAAGCGCCGTCATCAATTCGCGCTCGGCTGGCAGACGGTCGCCGGGTTTAAGCCCCGATTGTTCGATGTAGTCAGCCAACGCGGCAATGACCTGCTGGGCCCGGTCCGCCGGGGGCAGGGGCATCAGCGCCGCTCTTGCCGGTTCACTCATTCGGCTTGCTCCATGAGGCCAAAATTGGTCTGACATCTGAGCACTATGGATAAGGCGCGAGAGGTCGTCAAGCAGGAACTGATGGAACGCGAAGGTGGTTGACCTCGCACGCTTCCGGCGTAGACAGGAGGCAAGGAGCTTGAAGATGTTGAAATCGGGATCTCTGTTTGCCACCGCCATGGTGGGCGCGCTCTTCGCCGTGACGAGCGTCGCGGGCGATGCGGAAGCGCAGATGCGCACCAGAAAGGGCGAGTATTACGAAGGCGTCCAGCGCAAGCCCTATGGCTATTACTGGATCTGGCCGCCGGTCGAACAGCGGCAGCCAGCCTACAGGCAACGTCCCGGCCAGGATGGTCCAGCCGGCAACACGACGACGAAACCCCGCAAGCGGCCGACCCAATAGGCATTGCTGTGCTGGCAAGCGAACCGGACAAAGAGAAGCGGCGCNGCGCCGCAACTTTGATCAGATCTTGTTTGATCAGGCCTTGGCGACGTGAACGTCGCGGGGAAGGGAAGAGAGAACCTCCGGCCCGTCCTCGCGCAGGATGACGATGTCTTCCAGCCGGATGCCGAAGCGGCCGGGCAGATAAATGCCGGGCTCGATCGAGAAGACCATGCCTTCTTCCAGCACGGTTTCCGACGTGGCGGTGATGTAGGGCGGCTCATGGCCGTCGATGCCCATGCCGTGGCCGGTGCGGTGAACGAAGTATTCGCCGTAGCCGGCATCGCTGATCACCTTGCGGGCGGCCGCGTCGACATCCTTGGCGAGCACGCCGGGACGGGCGGCCTTCAACGCTGCCTGCACGGCCCTTTCCACGATGGTGTGGATCTGGCCGTATCCCTCAGGCGCGCGGCCGACGATTGCCATGCGGGTGATGTCGCTCGGGAAACCCTGCTTGCGGCCGCCGATATCGATGACCACGGCATCGCCTTCCTCGATCACCCGCTCGCTCGCCGAGTGGTGCGGGAAGGCGCCATTGCCGCCGGCGCCGACGATCCAGAAGGCCGGGGCCGCACCTTCCGAGGAGAAGTGTCCGCGGATCTCGGCGGCCAGTTCCTTCTCGGTCATGCCCGGGCGGATCTTGGAAAACGCCGCCTGCATGGCGCGGTCGGCGATGCCGGCGTTCATCTTCAAAAGCGCGTATTCGCTCTTGTCCTTGCGCATGCGCAGGGCGCCGAGCGTTGCCGGGGTGAATTCGCGCGCGGTATCCTCCGGCAGCGCATCGATCAGCAGCAGGGCGAAATCGGCGCGCATGGTCTCGTCGAGCACGACGCAGCCAGGTGCAGCCGCGCCGACATCGGCGAGGGCAGACGTCAGAGCATCGGTTGGGCCCACGTCATCAGCCCAGTTGTGGAAGGCGATGTCGGTGTGTTCGCGCGTGCCCTCGGCGTTGAGCGCCGGCATCAGGAAGGCTTCCTTTTCCGGGCCGATCAGAAGCAGGCAGGGGCGCTCGTCCGGATGCGGATGGTAGCCGATCAGCCAATCCATGTGCGATCCGGGCGCGAGCGCGACGAGGCCGACTTTGCTTTCGGCCATCTTGCGGCGGAGCGCAGCAAAACGGCTCTTGGTGAGTTCGTTCATGGTGTTTCCAGTTCTGGCTTGAGGATGCGCTCGCCATTCACACGGCTGTAGCGCTCATCGACGGGCGGATGGGGTGGCCGGGCGGACCGGCGTGATGTGGCGGTTTTGGGGAATGCTATAGGCCGGCGCAGGTGTTGCCCCAGGCTGAAAATCTTTGGCTCTTCAAGCGGACTCCTCCCCCTCGAATGCGCGGGCATTGGGCCGGAAGGCTCGCGCCTCCCGTCGCTATGCATCTGTATTTTCACGACTTTGGTGCCGTGCCTGAGCGTTGTCAATACGGAATTTTAGTCACACTAAAATTTATGAGGCCGTGGCCTGCCGTCGGCTCAGGCCGCCAGCCGCAGAAGGCGCGCGACCGCCTGCTGGTCGAAGCCGCCGATCCCCTCCCGGATGTCGGCAGCGATCGCATCTGCAACGGCCTCCTCGTCACGCCGCCTAAGGGCATCGATGGCCTCGCGGTGCCGATCCACGACATAGAGTTCGGTGACGTGCTCCATGGCGATGCCGAGGATGGGCCCGAGTTGCAGCCACACGCTTTCGATCAGCGGCATGGCGACCGGATCCGGATTGGCCGTGTAGATCATCCGATGGAACGCCTGGTTGGCGATCAGCGCTGCCACCTTGTTCCCCTTGCGGATCTCCGTCTCGATACTGTCATCGATTGCCGTGATTTTCTCGATCTGGCGCTCGGAGAGATGGGCGACAGCCCGGCGGGCGGCATGGCTTTCGAGCGCGATACGGAGCAAAATCAGCTCCTCGAAACGCGCGGGCGTGATGTGCGGCACGACGATACGGCGGTTCTCAAGGAATTGCAGTGCGCCGATCGACGTCAGCTGACGTAGCGCCTCGCGTACCGGCGTCGGGCTGCTTTCGAGCGCTTCGGCAAGGCCGCGGATGGTGACGGATGTGCCGGGGCGGAAGGCGCCGACCATGATCGCCTGGCGCAGCCGGTTGAAGGCATAGTCATGCGTGGTCATGCCGTCGGGTCGGGCAAGTGGCGGCAAAACAAGGGGTTTCACGATCGCATATCCTTCTGCCTGGCGTCCTTCATGCGCCTGATACCATTGCCGATGCTTGACTCCAATTCCTGAATTATGTCAACTATCACAAAATGTGATCACAAAAAGAGATTTGCGATATGTCGCTCGACGCGGAAGACCCCAGCGCATTCAAGGCATGGCTCGAGCAGAACGGGCCGATCGAAAGCATCCAGGCGGTGGTCTGCGACCTCAACGGCATCATGCGGGGCAAGCGCGTGCCGGTGGAGCAGGCGGCGAAGGTGCTCGGCGGCGGCATCCGCATGCCGCTCTCGATCGTCGGGGTCGATGTCTGGGGCGAGGATATCATCAACAGCGAGCAGGTGTTCGCCAGCGGCGACCGCGACGGTATCTGCGGTGTCACCGGCCGCGGCGCGCTGCCGGTCAACTGGACCTCCCGGCCGAGCGCCTTGGTGCCGCTCTGGCTGCAGCTTGAGGACGGCAAGCCGTTTCTTGCCGATCCGCGCCAGGCGCTGGCGGCGGTCGTGCGCGAATATCAGGAACTCGGTCTTCGCCCCGTCGTTGCGACCGAACTGGAGTTCTACCTGATCGATCCGGAGCCCGACAGCGCGGTGCCGCCGATCTCGCCCTATACCGGCAAGCGCCTCGATTCCGATGCGATCCTGTCGATCGACGAGCTCGACGATTTCGGCGAGTTCTTCTCGGACGTCTACAAGGAATGTGCCCGGCAGAACGTGCCGGCGGATGCGGCGATCGCCGAGAACGGCATCGGCCAGTTCGAGATCAATCTACTCCACACCGACGACCCGCTGAAGGCGGCCGACGACGCCATCTTCTTCAAGCGCATCGTCAAGGGTGTCGCGCGCAAGCATGGCCTCGCCGCCACCTTCATGGCCAAGCCCTACGGCACACGGTCGGGCAACGGCATGCATATCCATTTCAGCCTGCTCGACGAGGAGGGCAACAACGTCTTCAACGACGGCAGCGACGAAGGTTCGCCAATGCTGAAGAACGCCGTTGCCGGCCTCTTGCGCGGCATGGCCGAGACGACGCTGCTGTTTGCGCCGCATTTCAACTCCTACCGGCGGCTCAGGCCGGACACGCACGCGCCGACGGCCGTCTGCTGGGGCTATGAGAACCGCACCTCGGCAATCCGCATTCCAGGCGGCAATCCGGCCGCGCGCCGCATCGAGCATCGCGTCGCCGGAGCCGACGCCAATCCCTATCTCGTCATCGCCGCGATCCTCGGCGCTGCCCTCGTTGGCATCCGCAACAAGTGGAAGCCACCGGCGCCTGTTTCGGGTCGGGCCTATGCAGCGGAGAAACTGCCCAAAATTCCCTCGGAATGGGGGCAAGCGGTCGATAGCTTCGAGGCAGGACCGATTGCCGCCGAAATTTTCGATCCCGTGCTGCGCTCGATGCTGATCGCCTGCAAACGCCAGGAGATTGCAGGCTTTGCCGAGCAGGTCACGGATTACGAATTCAGCGCCTATCTGGAAATTGTCTGATGGTCACGAAACAGAACTCCTATGCCGGCGACGGCA
Source organism: Ensifer sp. 22521 (assembly GCF_052044795.1). Taxonomy (NCBI): domain Bacteria; kingdom Pseudomonadati; phylum Pseudomonadota; class Alphaproteobacteria; order Hyphomicrobiales; family Rhizobiaceae; genus Ensifer; species Ensifer sp. 22521. The sequence continues at coordinate 44,757 of NZ_JBQENM010000035.1, read as the reverse complement.
GCTACCCGACCAGCTACTACGCCGCATCCCGCAACATCATCCGCACGCCGGTCCGACTTCAGGGCCGCGTCGAGACCGACGTGTGCGTTGTCGGTGCCGGTTACTCCGGCCTGTCGACGGCGATCCACCTTGCGGAAAAAGGCTACAAGGTCGTCGTCGTCGAGGGCGCCCAGGTCGGTTGGGGTGCTTCCGGCCGCAACGGCGGCCAGGTGGTCAACGGCCTCAACGCCAGCCTATCGACAATCCAGCGCCGCTACGGCGACGACGCCGCGCGCTTCATCGGCGGGCTGGTGCAGGAAGGCGGCAAGATCATCCGTCGTCTCGTCAGCCAGTATCAGATCGACTGCGACCTGAAGCCGGGCAATATCTACGCTGCCTATACGCCGGCGCATATGAAGGAACTCGAAGCCAAGCAGGCGCTCTGGCGCAAATACGGCATGGACGATCACCAGCTTCTCGATCGTGACGCGCTTCGCAAGCTCGTCACGTCGGATGCCTATTGCGGCGGCATGCTCGATACGACCGGCGGTCACATGCATCCGCTCAATCTCGTGCTCGGCGAGGCGCGCGCCCTCGAAAGCATCGGCGGCACGATCTACGAACAGTCGCCCGTGACACGCGTCGACCACGAGGCGGCGCGGCCGACCGTCTATACCGAAGGCGGCGAGGTTTCGGCGCGTATTGTCGTGCTTTGCGGCAATGCCTATCTCGGCGACGCGGTGCCGAAGCTCGTTTCGCGCGTCATGCCTGTTTCCACGCAGATGATCACGACGGCGCCGCTCGGCGAAGAGCTCGCCCATTCGCTGATCCCGAGCGACATGTGCGTCGAGGACGTGCGCTATATTCTCGACTACTTCCGGCTTTCCGCCGACAAGCGGATGATCTTCGGCGGCGGCACCGTCTATGGTGGCACCGATCCGGCCGATGTGGTCGCCAAGCTGAAGCCCAATCTTGAAAAGGTGTTCCCTGAGCTCAAGGGCGTGAAGATCGACTATGCGTGGAGCGGCAATTTCGCGCTCTCCTTCACGCGCGTGCCGCAGATGGGCCGGATCGGCAGCAACACCTATTTCGCCCACGGCTACAGCGGCCATGGGGTCACCGGATCGCATCTCTTCGGCCGCACGCTCGCCGAGGCGATCGATGGCGACACCACGCGCTACGACGTCTTCGAAAAGCTGCCCTGGTATCCCTTCCCGGGCGGGCGCATGTTCCGGGCGCAATATTCGACGATCGGTTCCTGGTGGTACCAGTTCAAGGACGCGGTCGGATTGTAGGGCAAAAGGCCGATGCTCTGTGATGGGGTGGCTTGCCATAAAGCCGGGCACGCCCCTTGCGCGCGAGTCGAATGGCAGATTTCCCGCGGAGTGTAATTCCGCCTTGCCGGCTGATGCGCTAGTATTAATCCCTTACTGCACGGTTCCTCAAATCGTCGCCGATTTGAGGATGCAGAAAATCAAAGTGCTACAGCGACCTTTGCGCGTCCGATAAGACGCGCGGCGCTGTAGCGCATCGGTTCGCCCGTTCGAAGGGCCCGTTGCATCTTTGGCATGCGGCCAATCCGTGGGAGCGGTGCTCGCGTGCAAACGGATACCAAGGAGGGCCCGCATTTCTGCGGGCAAGGCAGGCGGGGAGCATATGACTCCCGATTGATTTCCTGGGAGGCCTCGAGATGTTCGTGCGCTTTGGCTATGAAATCGGCATTCGTTGCCCGCAACCGACCCCGATGATGACCTATCTTTCCGTCGTGCCGGAACGGCGCGCAACTCTTCGGCGCGAACATGGGCCGGTTTCCATGCCAATCGTGAAGATGGAAGAGATCACCGATCCGCATGGCAATACATGTTTCCGGATGACCGTGCCCGAAGGCGACTTCAAGCTTTCCTATGACGCGGTGATCGAGGATGACGGCAGGCTCGACGCCTCCGATCCGCTGGCGGATGCTGTGCCGGTCGAAAACCTGCCGGCCGCTTGGCTACCCTATCTCGCGGCCAGCCGTTACTGCGAAACCGATCGGCTCGGTGCGCTCGCGTGGCGACTGTTCGGAGATGTGCCTGCCGGTTGGCAGCGCGTGCAGGCGATTTGCGACTATGTGCATGAGCGCCTGGTCTTCAGCTACGGCTATGCCCAGGCAATGCGCACCGCGCTCGAAGCCCATGAGGATCGCGTCGGCGTCAGCCGCGACTATGCGCATCTGGCGATCACCTTTTGCCGCTGCATGAACATGCCGGCGCGCTATGTGAACGGCTACATGGCCGACATCCCGAAGAGCGATCATCCGGCGCCGATGGATTTCAACGCGTGGTTCGAAGTCTTTCTTGGAGATCGCTGGCATACGTTCGACGCCAAGAACAATCAGCGACGGGCAGGGCGGATTGCGGTCGCCCGTGGCCGTGACGCGGCCGACATTCCGCTGATCCAGACTTTCGGCAAGCACGAACTGACGGCCTTCATCGTCTGGACCTGTGTCGAGACCGACAGTGCGCTCACGCGTTCGCATCACGGCTCCGATGTTTCGTTGCTGACCCCGTGGTTCAGCGAAACCTGGTCGAAACACCTCCTGGACCGCGACCGCAATCGCCATTAACGACGGCGGTTTCGCCGAACCGATTTTTTACGACATGCGCATTTAGCGGAAAATAATATCTATAAACTCAATCGATAATATAGGAGAACAAGAGAGAAGGCGGACTAAATCCCGCGAGTGAATGACGGAGAGACGCGATGAACGCTTCGAGGCCGATGGTCCAATCCCGATACGCGCCTTATGCATCAGCACCCCAGCGCCGGTCGTTCGTCCATCTGGTCCCGCACGCAATTGCGATCGTGGCCGCATTCTCCTTCGTCAGCGCCGTCGTCGTGGGCGCTTTCTGATCTTTCTTGATTCAGCTTTGGCGAGACAGATGTTCGTGCACGGCGATCCAATCGCCTGACGATGCCCGCCGGAACACGATCGTTTCCCGTTCGTCCGCCGTCGCCGGTTCGCCATTGAATTCCAGTTCCGTCTCGACGCGGTGCGTGAAGACCGCGACATCACCCACCGCCTGCACATGTCGTTCGCTCGAACGGCAGGCGCGCACCCGAAAACCATCCCGTTCCTCCCAGAGGGCCCATTCCGCCTCATAAGCCGCACGGCTCAGAAGCGGCCGGTCCAGCGTGTGGAAGATGAAGGTGGCATCCGGCGCGAAGGCCGAAAAATAGAAAGCGCGGTCGTGCCGCGCGAAGGCGGCAACCAGCCGGTCGGCGGCGGAAAGCACCGACTGTTCGAGATCCTGCATCGTGTTTCCTCTTTTTCCGGGCGCAGATTTGCTCCGGTCGTGTTTTTGTGATGGTCAGCGGGCCGAGATCAGTGTCGCGAGCGGACGGTTCTGGCGGGAAACGCGGGCTTTCAGGTCGTCGAGCGTCATTGGTTCGCGCTTGGCGAACTCGGTGAACATTATATTGAGATTGTTGAAGAACATCTCGCCGACCGCCTCGGCGTCGATATCGAGCGCGACGACACCCTTGGCCTTCAGCTTGAGGATCAGGGTCGAGATCTGATCGCAGAGCCGGCGGTCGAGTTCCGTATAGCGCTTGCTGAACGGGCTATCGGGCTGCTGGATGGCAATTGCCATGGCGGTGCGCCACATCTCCTTGCTGAGATAGAAGAGCGAGTGGTCGTAGTATTCGCCGATCAGCGCGTCCAGGGCACCCATGACGGAGGCGGGCGGGTTGTCGACGATCGAGCGGCCGGCAGTGAGCACTTCCTCGACTTCCATCGACACGGTGGCAAGCAGGATGTCGCCCTTGTTTTCATAGTAATTGTAAAAGGTCCCGACCGAGATCTCGGCGCGCTCGGCGATGTCCTCGATGCGCGCGCTGTCATAGCCGACCTCGCGAAAGAGCGCGGCGGCGGCGTCGAGAATACGCCGGTTCCGATCGGCCTTTTGCCGTGCGCGCAGTCCCGTCATCTGGTGTTTCCCCGAATTATGAATTGGTTCAAAATTGAGATTGACTTAAAAAATGAATTCATTCAATCTTTTTTTGAAGACGCCGAAACGAGCGTCAAAACCATGAGGGCAACAGCATGATGCAGTCAGTTCGTGACGGTGCGCGCCTGCGCCGTTTTTTCTCCTCCACCGCCGCAATCGCGATCACCACGCTGTCGGCGGTTGCAGCCCCTGCACCCGTCTTCGCCCAAGAAGAGCTCAATGCGCTCGTCTGGTGCGACCACACCGATCCGGCGCTGCTCGAGCCGTTCGAGAAGGCCAATGACGTCAAGGTCAACGTCAAGGTCTATGAGGGCACCGGGGCAGGGCTCTCGATCCTCGACCAATCGCAGCCGGGCGATTGGGACGTGCTCGTCATCGACGGCGTCGATGTGCACCGCGCCATCGATCTCGATCTTCTTGCCGAAATGCCGGCCGATGCGCTGCCGACCGCCGACATCTTCCCGGAAGTCCGCATGGAGGCGAACAACACCAAGGACGGCAAGACCTACGCCGTCACCGAAAAGTTCGGCTACAACACGATTTCCTACGACAAGACCAAGGTCGACCCGAAGGACATGCAGGACCTGTCGGTGATCTGGTCGGACAAGTACAAGGGCCGCATCGCGCTCTATGACTACTACCTGCCGATGATCGGTCTCGTCGGTCTCGGTCTCGGCAAGAAGACCTCCGAGCTGACCGAAGCGGACATGCCGGCGATCAAGGAAAAGCTTGCGGCGATGCGCGCCGTGTCGAAACAGGTGAGCGACGTCGTGTCCTCGCAGACGGCGCTTGCGACCGGTGAAGTCGACATTCTCGTCGGCGGCGGCGAGTGGATCACCGCGGTTCTCTCGGCCGACAAGCCGAGCCTCGACTGGACCATTCCGGAGCAGGGTGCGGTGCGCTGGGCGCAATCGATCGGCGTCATGAAGGATTCGACCAAGCAGGATCTGGCGCTGAAATTCGTGCAGTACATCTTGAGTCCGGAAGGCCAGGCGCGGCTTGCGACCTCGTCCTGCTACTGGGCGATGCCGGCCAACGCCAAGGCGGGTGAATTCCTGAACGACCAGCAGAAGACGGCGCTGCGCTTCAGCGAGCAGGCCGAATACCTGAAGAAGACGCAGCTCTATCCGATCCCGTCGGCCGAACTCGACCAGCAGTTCCAGGACGCCTGGACGGAGATGCTGCAGCAGTAACGACAAGGGCGGATGCGATCGGCATCGCGTTCGCCTGATCAACGCCGCCTTGGCGGCGAACGAGGGCAAACCATGCCCCGCAACCCTTGAGCCCCGGGATAGCCATGGCAGACGCCGGAACCCTGACATCAGCGACAGCGCTCGAAGACGCCGACCGGCGCAAGGCCTGGGGCTTCGTTGCCCCGGCGCTGCTCTGGACCGCCGCCTTCTTCGTCGTGCCCTTCGCCTTCATGGCGGCGATGAGCCTCTGGAAGCGGGAAGGGCGGGAGCTCGTCCGCGTCTGGAACTTCGACAACTACGCGCGCTTCTTCTCCGAGAACGCGCTGTTCCAGGGGCTGGTCAATTCGCTGGAAATCACCGTCATCGTGACGGTGATCTCGGTGCTGCTTGCCTATCCGCTCGCCTGGATCATCGCCGAGCGGGTGCCGAAGCGGCTGCAGCGCATGGCGCTGATCCTGGCGATCCTGCCGTTCTGGACCTCCTACGTGGTCCGCTCCTATTCCTGGCTGCTGGTTCTGTCGAAGAACGGCGTGATCAATCAGATGTTCATGAACATCGGGCTGATTTCCGAGCCGCTGGAGCTTGCCAGCACCCGCACGGCGACGGTCATCGGCTTCGTACATTTCTTCGTCATGCTTTTGACGCTGACGATCTATTCCAACCTGATCCAGCTGTCGCCCAACTACCGCCGCGCGGCCGCCGACCTTGGCGCCAATGCCTTCCAGACCTTCTGGCACGTGGTGCTGCCCTTGACCCTGCCCGGCATCATGACCGGCGCGTTTCTCACCTTCGTGCTCTGCATCGGCGACTATGTCACGCCGCAGATCCTCGGCGGCAACAACGAGCTGGTGCTGCCGCAGATCATCATGCTGCAGCTTGGGCGCAGGGCGGATTTCCCGATGGCCGCGGCGCTGTCGATCGTGCTGATGCTCGCCGTCACCGTCGCCTACGTTGCCTGCGCCCGCTGGCTGAAGATCGAGAGGGCCTGACGATGTTGCGCAAGATCTCCGCAAGCGTTCTGTCCTGGACCTATCTCGTCCTCGTCTACGCCTTCATCTTCCTGCCGGTTGCCGTGCTGGTGCTCTTTTCGTTCCAGGACGGCCGGCTGCCGGTGCCGCCCTTCAACGGCTTTTCGCTGCAGTGGTACGAGGCGGTTTTCGCCGACCGCAAGCTGATGGCAGCGCTCGGCAACTCAATGGTCGTGGCGCTTGCCTCCTCGGTCATCTCGGTGCTGCTCGGCTTCCTCGCGGCCTATGCGCTGGCGCGCTACAAGCTGCCGGGCTCGGCCCTGCAGCGCGGCTTGCTGATCGCGCCGATGACGGTCAGCTACCTGATCATCGCGCTTGGGCTGCTGTCAGTGCTCAATGCACTGCACGTTCCCTTGTCGCTGATGACGGTCGGGATCGGCCATGTGGTGATCAACCTGCCGCTCTGCTTTGCCATCATCTACGCCTCGATGGGCGACCATCACATCAACATCGAGCGGGCGGCGCGTGACCTCGGCGCCAACGATTTCAAGGTGATGGCGTTGGTGACGGCGCCGATGCTGATGCCGTCGATCCTCGCCGCCTTCTTCCTCTCCGTCACCTTCAGCTGGGACGAGTTCATCATTGCCTTTCTCTTGTCGCGCTTCGACGTGACGTTGCCTGTCGAGATCTGGAGCATGCTGCGCTCGGGTCTCAACCCCAAGACCAATGCCATCGGTTCGCTGGTGTTCCTGGCCTCTGTCGCCGTGCTCCTCATCCTTGAGCTTTCCCTGTTCGGAAGGACGAAAAAACAATGACCGCTTCCGTCACGATCGAAAACGTCAGCAAGATCTTCGGCGCCTTCACGGCACTGGACAACGTCTCGCTCGATATTCGGGCAGGTGAGTTCATCGTCCTGCTTGGACCGTCGGGCTGCGGCAAGACCACGCTGCTCTCGATCCTCGGCGGGTTCCAGTCGCCAAGCGCTGGCCGTGTGACCATCGCCGGCAAGGACATGACCTATGTGGCGCCGTCTAAGCGCCCGACGACGACGATGTTCCAGGACTATGCGCTGTTTCCGCATATGCGCCTCGTCGACAATGTCGGCTTTGGCCTCAGAATGCGCGGCCTTGCCAAGGCCGAGCGTGACGAAAAGGCACTGGGCTTCCTCGACCTCGTGGGCTTAAAGGCGTCCGCCGGCAAAAGGCCGCATGAACTCTCGGGCGGCCAGCGTCAGCGCGTGGCCCTTGCCCGTGCGCTGGCGGTCGATCCGGACGTGCTTCTGCTCGACGAACCGCTTGGCGCGCTCGATCTCAAACTCCGCCGCCAGATGCAGGACGAACTGAAGGCGATCCAGAAGCGGGTCGGCACGACCTTCGTGCACGTGACCCACGACCAGGAAGAGGCGATGGCGATCGCCGACCGCATCGTCGTGATGAACCAGGGGCGGATCGAGGATTTCGGCCCGCCCTCGGAGGTCTACATGCGGCCGCGTTCGCTGTTTTCCGCGGGCTTCATGGGCGAGGTCAACTTCGTTTCCGGCCGTGTTGCGGCGGCGGATGCGAGCTCCGCCCGGGTTGAGACCGCGCTCGGCAGCCTGGCGCTGCCTGCTCAGAATTTCACGGCATCGTCGCCGAAGGCCGGTGACCGCATCACGCTCACCATCCGGCCGGAGCATTTCCGCGCCGACGACCGGGCGGAAGGACCGACCGTGGCGCTCGGCGAGGCACGGGTCGCCGGCAGCGCCTTTTTCGGCACCCATTATCGCTGCCATCTGCAGCCCTGTGCCACGGATACCAGGGCGCTGGTGGCGCATCTGCCGCAATCGGCAAGCGTGCGCGAAGGCGAGATCGTGCCACTTGCAGTGCGCGCTGCCGACGTCGTAGCCTTGCCCGCCACAGGCGGACATGCGTAGCACCATGCAGAGAATTGCCCCCAAGGACTGGTATCGCGTGCGGCGGCTCGACGACGGCGTCACCGCCATCGACGAGCCCTACATCCAGGAGTTCTATCGCTGCAACATCTGGCACGTGCGCGGCCGCGACCGCGACATGCTTGTTGATAGCGGCATGGGCGTGGTGTCGCTGAGGGAATGGGTGCCGCTCGTCACCGAGCGTCCGCTGACCGCCGTCGCCAGCCACACCCACTTCGACCATATCGGCTGCCATCACGAGTTCGACTGCCGCTGCGTGCACGCGGCGGAAGCGCAGCTTCTCGCCCATCCGACGCGCAAGAACACGCTCGCCGACCCTTACGTCGCCGACGAGATCTTTGACGCGCTGCCGCCCGAACCCTATGCCTCCACCACCTACGCGGTGAAGGCGGCGCCGGCGACGCGGCTTTTGGAAGACGGCGATCATATCGATCTCGGCGACCGGGTCTTCGACGTGATCCATACGCCTGGCCATTCGCCCGGCGGTATCGCGCTCTTCGAGGCGAAGACCGGCATCATGTTCTCCGGCGACATCGTCTACGATGGGCCGCTGATCGAGGACACCTATCATTCCAATGCCGACGACTACCTGGCGTCGATGGAACGGCTGCTGAAGGTACCCGCGCGTATCGTTCACGGCGGACATTTTCCGAGCTTTTCCGGCGAGCGTTACAGAGCGCTTATCCGCGACTGGCTTGCTGAAAAACAAAAGACAAACTGACGGGAAGGAGGAGCGAATGCTCGACAAACGCAAGTTCTACATCAATGGCGCCTGGGTGGATCCCATCGTCGCCAACGACCTCGAGGTCCTGAACCCGGCGACGGAAAAGCCTGTTGCGGTGATCTCGATGGGCACGGCCGAAGACATTGACCGGGCCGTGGCCGCCGCCAAGAAGGCCTTTGTCACCTATAGCCAGACAAGCGTCGAAGAACGGCTGGCGCTGCTCGAAAAACTGCTCGCCGTCTACACGCGCCGTTATGACGAGATGGTCGACACCATCACCATGGAACTCGGCGCGCCGAAGACCATGACCCGCGAGCAGCAGGCCGATGTCGGCGTCGGCCACCTGCAGGGTTTCATCGACGCGCTGAAGCGGCTGAAGAGCCGCGACCGGCTGCCGAACGGCGACGTGATCCTGCGCGAGCCGATCGGCGTCTGCGGCCTGATCACGCCCTGGAACTGGCCGATCAACCAGATCGCGCTGAAGGTGGTGCCGGCGCTTGCGACCGGTTCGACCTGCGTCTTGAAGCCCAGCGAATTCACGCCGCTCAACGCCATGCTTTATGCCGAGATGATCGATGAGGCAGGCTTCCCCGCCGGCGTCTTCAACCTCGTCAACGGCGACGGTATCAATGCCGGTGCTGCCCTTTCCAAGCACCGCGACATCGACATGATGTCGTTCACCGGCTCGACCCGCGCGGGCATCGCCGTCAGCAAGGATGCGGCCGAGACCGTCAAACGCGTGACGCTGGAACTTGGCGGCAAGTCGCCGAACATCGTCTTTGCCGATGCCGATCTCGAAGATCGCGTGACCGGCAGTGTGCTCGAATGCTTCAACAATTCCGGCCAGTCCTGCGATGCGCCGACCCGCATGCTGGTGGAACGCAGCGTCTATGACCAGGTGGTCGAGATCGCCAAGCGCGTCGGCCGGGAGGCAAAGGTAGGTGACCCGACGCAGGAAGGCAGCCATATCGGCCCGCTCGTCAGCCATGTCCAGTTCGGCCGGGTGCAGGCGCTAATCGAGGCGGGCATTGCCGAGGGCGCGCGTCTGCTCGTCGGCGGTGCCGGCAAGCCGGAGGGCTTCGAGACCGGCTACTTCGTCAAGCCGACGATCTTTGCAGACGTCAACAACGACATGCGCATTGCCCGCGAAGAAGTCTTCGGGCCGGTGCTCGCCATCATCCCCTTCGACACCGAGGAGGAAGCGATCGCCGTTGCCAACGACACCAACTACGGTCTTGCGGCCTATGTGCAGACGGGTGACCCGAAGCGGGCCGAGCGCGTCGCTGCCCGCCTTCGCGCCGGCATGGTGCATATCAATGGCGGGCCGCACCGCTATGGCAGCCCGTTCGGCGGCTACAAGCAGTCGGGCAACGGTCGTGAGGGCGGCATCTTCGGTCTTGAGGACTTCCTCGAAGTGAAGACCGTGCACGTTCCGGACGCTGCCTGAGCCGCGACGCAGAGCGCCAAGCATTGAAAATCGGCCGTCGCATCCTGCGGCGGCCGTTTTTCTTTCAGGCTTCGGTGGAGAAGGGCTGTCGCCGGCCGCGCGCATCTGATAGCTGCGAGCACTCGGGCCTCCCGCCTCAGCCCCTCATCTCCCTCCGGACGTCTCCCGTGACCCAAGCATCCCCTTCAGCCCACAACCGTCTTGCCATGGCCGCGCTCCTGATCGGCGGTGCCGCGATCGGTGGCTCGCCGATCTTCGTGCGGTTGTCGGAAGTGGGGCCGATGGCGACCGCTTTCTGGCGGGTGGCGCTGGCGCTGATCCCGCTGCTCGCGTGGTCGTGGTTTCGCGGGGAGAGTGCCAATGACCGGCGCCCGCAAAAGCTCTCGGAATATGCGCTGCTCATTCTGCCCGGCGTGTTTCTCGCGATCGATCTTGCGGCCTGGCACTATGCGCTGACCAAGACGTCGGTCGCCAATGCCACGCTGCTTGCCAACCTCGCGCCCGTCTTCGTGACGCTCGCAAGCTGGCTTCTGTTTCGGGCGCGTATTAGCACCGTCTTCGTCATTGGCCTCGTGACGGCCGTTGCCGGGGTGGTGACCCTCAAGGGTGGCCCGATGGCGCTGGGCGAGGGCAACCTCGTCGGCGACGGCGTCGCCGTCGTCGCGGCGATGTTCTATGCCGGCTATATCCTGGCGATCGGCCGGCTGCGCAGCCTCTTTGGCACCGTGCGCATCATGATCTGGAGCACCGCTTCGGCGGCGATCTGCATGCTGCCGATGGCGGTTGTCTTCGAACAGTCGCTGTTCCCGGTGACGGCCTTCGGCTGGGCGATGCTCTTCGGACTCGCCTTCGTCAGCCATGCCGGCGGGCAGGTGGCGATCACCTATGCGCTCGCGTATCTGCCGCCTGCTTTTTCGTCGCTAACCCTGCTCTTGCAGCCGGTGGTGGCGGCGATCCTCGCCTGGATACTGCTTGCCGAGCCGGTCGGCCTGATGCAGGCGATCGGCGGGGCGATCGTATTGATCGGCATCCTCATTGCGCGGCGCGGATAACGCCGCGCGCTTTCTGCTGACTTCTTAGAGGCCCGGCGGTGTGAAATTTGCCAGCCGCTCTTCGAGCTTGCGGATCGTCTCGGCGTCCGCATTGGCAAAGGCGAAGCGCAGGTAGTTCTCTTGGCCTTCGCCGAAATAATCGCCCGGTAGGCAGACGACGCCGGCGAGCTTTGCGAGCTTCTCGGCAATGAACTGTGAGTCGATATCGGGGAAGGGGTGGCGGACGTAGGCGAAATAGGCGCCGACCGCCTGCAGCTTCCATTTCGGCAACCGGCTCATGACATCGCGCAGCGCATCGGCGCGCGCGGCAATCTCGGCGCGGTTGGCCTGGCGCCAGTCGGCAAGCGCGGGGATGGCCTTGGCGACGGCGGCCTGGGCCGAGCGCGGCGCGCAGATCTGCAGGTTGTCCATGATCTTCGTCACCTGCTCGATGACAGCAGGGCCGGCGGTGATGGCACCGAGGCGATGGCCGGGTATGCAGAAGGACTTGGAGAAGCTGTAGAGGCCGATGAAGCTCTCCTGCCAGCCTTCGCTCGAAAGCAGGCCGTGCGGCGCGACGGACGCGTCGGGCAGGAAGTCGCGATAGGTCTCGTCGAGGATCAGCCAGACACCCTTGGCGCGGCAGGCCTCGTGGATGCGGGCGAGCAGCTCCGGCGGATAGACGGCGCCGGTCGGGTTGTTGGGCGAGACCAGCGCAAGTGCCCGGATGCCGGGGCGAAGCACTGCAGAAATCGCGTCGACCTCGGGCAGGAAGCCGGCACCGGCGTCGCAGGGTACGAGCTCGACATTGATGCCGAGCATCGAAAGCGTGGTTTCCTGGTTGAAGTAGTAGGGGTTGGTCATCAGGATCGTATCGCCCGCGCCGGCAATCGCCATCGCCGTGCAGATGAAGGCCTGGTTGCAGCCCGAGGTGATGTGAATGTTGTCGGCCGTCACCGCCGCGCCATAGAGCCCGGCGACATGAGCCGCATAGGCTTCGCGCAGCACTGCTTCGCCCTCGATCGCGCCATAGCCGGTATAGGCGGTGGAGGCGGCGGTCTCGCCGAGCCATGCCAGCATATCCGGATGCGCAGGATAGCCGGGCACGGCCTGCGACAGGTCGATCAGCGGGCCACGGGAGCCGTCGTAGGACTTCGCCCAGGCCAGCACCGAGGGCACGGGCGGCGGCGAGAGCTTTTCGACGAGCGGGTTGAAATGCGGCATGGCGGGTGTTCCTGCGTTAGATCACGATGGTTTGAAGCAGGATGCGGGCGGAAAACCGCGTACATTTTCCTCATCCTGCCTCAGGCCTTGGCTTTACGTTTCTGCGGGCGATCGGCGCGGCGGGCGCGGCTCGGCGCCGAGACCGGCTGAAAGCTGTCCTTGCCCGATTTACGATCTGTTGGCTCCAATTTCGAGGCCCGGCTGCGAATAATCGTGCGGGCCGAAGTCTGCAGTTCCGGCATAGGGTCGCTTTCGAGCGTCGAAAACATCCAGTCGATGAAGATGCGCACGATCGGGGCGGCCAGCACCTCGTTGCGGCAGGCGACGAAGAAGGCATCGTTGGCAGGCACGGTCAGGTCGAAGGGGGCGATCAATTCGCCGCGCGCGATCAGGCTACCGGCGGTGATGGTATCGCCGAGTGCTACGCCCTGATTGTGCAGCGCGGCTTCGGTCGAGAGCCGCGCGTCGCTCATGAAATGTTGCCGCCCGCGCTGCAGGTCGCTGGCGTCGGCTGCGGCGAGCCAGGTGTTCCATTCGCGTCCATCGTCGCCATGCAGCATGACGTGGTCGCGCAGGTCGCGCACGGAGCGCAGCGGCCGCATGTTGAGCAGTGTCGGGCTCACCACCGGAAAAAGCTCCAGCCGGCTCCAGAGCTTCGCCCAGGCGCCCGACCAGTTGCCATCGCCATAGATCAGGCAGACGTCGACATCGGGCGAATGCAGATAGGCCTCGTCATTGGAAGCGATCAGCGTCAGGCGCACGTCCGGATATTGTTCGGTGAAGAGATGCAGTCGCGGGATCAGCCAGAAGGAGAGAAGTGCGGGAACGCAGGTGATGCGCAGTTCGCCGCTCGTCGTCGGACGCGTCATCGCCGCCGTCGCCGCGGCGATCTCGGCAAAGGCATGGGTGACGGCCGGCAGGAGCAGCGCGCCCTGCGGCGTCAGCTTCAGCCGCTTGCCGCCCCGTTCGAAGAGGGCCGCCTTGACCGAGAGTTCAAGCGCGCGGATCTGGTGGCTGATCGCACCGTGGGTGACGTTCAGCTCACGCGCTGCAGCCGATACGGAGCCCCGTCGCGCCGTCGCTTCGAAGGCGCGCAAAGGGTTCAAGGGCGGCAGGCGGCTGGACAAATCGAGCGGTTCCGGTAATTGCTGTTATGTGAATTTTTCTCACACGAAACGCTATAACAATGTCAATTGATTTTCTAGGGGAATTGCCGCCTAATAATCGTCAACAAAGGCAAAAAGCCTGGGGAACATGATCGCGCCGGACGAGCCGGCCCCATCCGCAGACAAAATTCTGTGGCGCCTCGCGCGCATGCCTCGGGCTATGGATGACGGAGGATTGAACCGATGGCCTGGGACGACAACAAGCTTGCCGAACTGAAGGCGAAATACGGCGAAAGCCATGGCGGCGAGCTGTTCGACCCCACCTTCCGCAAGGTTGCCGACAAGATCTTCAACAAGAGCGGAACGCGGCTTGCGCCTTACTCCGGCATCCCGACCTTCCTGACCGCGCCGCATATGCCGGTCGATGCGGAGAACCCGGATTTCGGCAATCTTCAGGTGGCGATTGTCGGCATTCCCATGGATCTCGGGGTCACCAACCGTCCGGGCTCGCGGTTCGGACCGCGGGCGCTGCGTACGATCGAGCGCATCGGCCCCTATAACCACGTGCTTGGCTGCACCCCGGTGCAGGAACTGCGTGTCGCCGATATCGGTGACGTACCGTTCCAGAGCCGCTACCGGCTGGAGCTCAGCCATGAGGATATCGAAAAGCGCATCAACCAGATCGTTGATGCCGGCGTTCTTCCGCTCTCGGTCGGCGGCGACCATTCGATCACCCATCCGATCCTGAAGGCGGTCGGCAAGAAGCGTCCGGTCGGCATGATCCACATCGACGCCCACTGCGACACCGGCGGCGCCTACGATCTCACCAAGTTCCACCACGGCGGTCCGTTCCGCAACGCCGTGCTTGACGGCGTGCTCGATCCGACCCGCGTCGTGCAGATCGGCATTCGCGGCTCGGCCGAATATCTCTGGGAGTTTTCCTACGAGTCCGGCATGACCGTCATCCACGCCGAAGAAGTGACCGGCCTCGGCATTCCCGCAATCATCGAGAAGGCGAAGAAGATCGTCGGCGACGGCCCGACCTATCTCTCCTTCGACATCGACAGCCTCGATCCGAGCTTTGCGCCGGGCACCGGCACGCCGGAAGTGGGCGGTCTCACGACCCGCGAGGTACTGGAACTGATCCGCGGCCTCAAGGGCATCAACCTCGTCGGCGGCGACGTCGTCGAGGTGGCGCCGCAGTATGACTCGACGACCAACACGGCCCACGCCGGCGCGCAGGTGCTCTTCGAGATCCTGAGCCTGATGGTCTATAGCCCGGCCATTACCGGCAAGTCCGTCTGAGACAAGCGTTTGTCGGCTGCTGGACCGGAAATGGCGGCCGATCACCACTGCACAATCACAAAGCTTCCGGGTAGGGGAATAACCATGACGATCCATTCGAAACTGAAGACAGCATTCGCTGCCGCCCTGATGCTCGGTGCAGCCGCCGGCATCGCCAAGGCTGATGCACTTGCCGATATCAAGTCCGCCGGCCAGATCAATGTCGGCATCTTCTCCGACTTCCCGCCCTTCTCCTCGGCCAGCGCCGACATGAGCATCAAGGGCTATGACGTCGACGTGGCGCAGCAGATCGCCGACGACCTCGGCGTCAAGCTCAACCTCGTCAGCGTCACCGGCCAGAACCGCATTCCCTATCTCAACGACAAGCGCGTCGACATCCTGATGAGCGTCGGCTTCTCCAAGGAACGCGCCGAGGTGATCGACTTCGCCGCCGCCTACGCACCTTACTACATCGCCGTCATCGGTCCGGCCGAGCTCAAGGTCGCCGGTAAGGAAGACCTTGCCGAGAAGACCATTGCCGTCAACCGCGGCACGCTCGAGGACACCTCGCTCACCGAGGCGGCTCCCGCCAACGCCGACATTCAGCGCTTCGACAACTACAATGCCGTGATCCAGGCCTTCATCTCCGGCCAGGCCCAGCTGATGGTCGTCGGCAATGACGTCGGCGCCCAGGTGCTGGCGCGCCAGGAGGCGCTGAAGCCGGAGCAGAAGTTCCAGCTTCTGACTTCGCCGTCGCATATCGGCCTCAACAAGAACGAAGACGGCCTGAAGAAGGCGGTCAACGACGTGGTCGCCAAGATGCTTGCCGATGGCAAGCTGAACGCGAGTTCCGAGTCCTGGCTGAAGACGCCGCTCAACCCCGACAACCTCAAGGACTAATTAGAGCCTGATGGCCGCGAGGAGCCCTGCTTCTCGCGGACCTGTTCGAAAGGTTGCGACGATGGGCTACGGCCTCAGCTTCGGTTGGCTCAAGGACGCCGCGGGCGCAATCGCCCATGGCGCGGCTATGACCGTGTTTCTGATCGCCTGCACGACGGTGCTCGGCATCCTGATCAGCATTCTCTTCGCGGCCGCCCGCCGCAGCCGCTATGCCGTGCTGCGCAAGGCCGTGGCCGTCTATGTCGAAGTCGTCAGGAACACGCCGTTTCTGGTGCAGTTGTTCTTCATCTATTTCGGCCTGCCGAGCCTCGGTATCCGCCTCGACCCGATCGTCGCGGCGATCGTGGCGATGACGCTCAACATGGCCGCCTATACGACCGAGATCGTCGGGGCCGGGCTCGATGCGGTGCCGAAGGGGCAGAGCGAGGCGGCATTTGCGCTCGGGCTGAAACCGCGACAGGTCTTCATCAAGATCATCCTGCCGCAGGCGCTGAAGGTGATCTTCCCGGCGCTCACCAGCCAGGTCATCATCATGATGCTGGAATCGGCGGTCGTCTCGCAGATCGCGGTGCGGGAACTGGCGCACGAAGCGGATCTCCTGCAGGCGCGTACCTTCCGCTCGTTCGAGACCTATTTCGTCGTCACGCTGATTTACCTCGCCCTCTCGATGGCCGTCCGGCGGCTCTTCGTTGCCGGCGGCCGGCGTGTGCTGGGAGCCGGCGTGTCATGATCGAATTCACCTTCTGGGACATCCTGCGCAACCTGATCTTCGCCACCCGCTGGACCGCTCTTCTGTCGGCCGTCGCCTTCGCCGGCGGTGCCGCGGTCGGGCTCGCGATCCTCGCGGCGCGCATCTCGGAACGTCCGTGGCTGCGCCGCTTCGGTTCCGGTTACATCGCGCTCTTCCAGGGCACGCCGCTCTTGATGCAGCTCTTCCTGATGTTCTTCGGACTGCCGATGCTGGGCTTCCGCATCGAACCCTGGACGGCAGCCGCACTCGGGCTCACTTTCTATGCCAGCGCCTATCTCGCCGAGATCTGGCGTGGCGGCGTGGAAGCGCTGCCGCGCGGGCAATGGGATGCCGGTGCAAGCCTCGGGCTGCATCGGCTTCAGGAGTTGCGCCTCGTGATCCTGCCGCAGGCCTTCGCCATTACCCGGCCGGCCGCCGTCGGCTTCCTCGTGCAGTTGATCAAGAGCACCGCGCTCACCTCGATCATCGGCTTCGAGGAGCTTCTCAGAACCGCCAATGCGATCAATAATGCAACCTTCGAACCTTTCACGGTTTATGGGCTGGTTGCGGTGATCTTCTTCGTGCTGTGTTATCCGCTGACGCAATATGCGCGCATGCTCGAGCGGAGGGCGCCGGCGCACTAGGCCACGGATTTTGGGGCGCCTCCTGATCGCGCCCCGGACTGAAAACATGTAAGGAATCAAATACAACAGGGAACGAGGCGGGCAACGCCGAAACAAAAAAGGAGAACGAGAATGATCACCACTCCCATCAAGCGCCGCACGCTGCTTGGCGCCGGTTTTGCCGGCGCTTCCATGCTGGCGATGCCGTCGATCCTGCGGGCGCAGGACAAGTCGCTGAAGGTCGGCGTCTATGGCGGCTACTTCAAGGATTCGTTCGACAAGAACATCTTCCCGGAATTCACCAAGGCGACCGGCATTGCGGTCGAATCGATCGCCGAGCCGACCGGTGAAGCCTGGCTGGTCCAGCTCGAACAGGCCGCCCGCGCCGGCCAGGCGCCGGCCGACGTCTCGATGATGTCGCAGGTGGCAATGCTGAAAGGCCAGTCGACCGATCTCTGGACGCCGATCGATACGGCGAAGATCAAGAACGCGTCGGACCTGCTCGATCGCTTCGTCAATAAATACCCGGATGGCCGCATTGCCGGCATCGGCGCCGTCTCGTGGTACATCACGCTGGTGACCAACACCGACGTCTACAAGGAAGCGCCGACTTCCTGGTCCGCCTTCTGGGATCCGGCGAATGCCGACAAGCTCGGCCTTCTAGCACTCGTTTCCAACTCGTTCTTGCTCGAAGTGACGGCCAAGACCTTCATGGGCGGCACCAACGCGCTCGACACGGAAGAGGGCCTGCTCAAGGCGTTCGAGAAGCTCGCAGAAGTGAAGCCGAACGTCCGCCTGTGGTACCGCGATGAGGCGCAGTTCGAGCAGTCGCTGAAGTCGGGCGAAATCCCGATGGGCCAGTACTATCACGACGTGACCGGCCTTGCCGCCGCCGACGGCCATCCTGTTCGTTCGACCTTCCCGAAGGAAGGCGGCATTCAGGATTCCGGTTGCTGGGCGCTGTCGCGTGCCTCGCAGAAGTCGGAAGAGGCCCATATCTTCATCGACTATATGTGCCAGCCCTCGATCCAGGCGACGCTGTCGCGTAAGGTCGGGACGTCGCCGACCGTCAAGCGCGAAGTCACGGATCTGACCGACAAGGAATTCGCAGCGGTTTCGTCCGACATCGAGCCGATCGTTCCGCGCTACGATCTCTACCAGACGAAGTCGGATTGGCTGAATCAGAAGTGGACCGAGCTGATCGTCGGCTGATCCTGCCTGCTCCCCGGTCATCGGGGAGAACCACCGACCTAACGACGGGGAGAGGCCTTGCGGCCGCTCCCCGCCCGAAACCCTCCCATGAGGTGGAGGGGACCATCCTCGCGGAGAAACAATGTCCGGACTTGCCCTTCAAAACGTCGTCAAGGAATTCGGAACCTTCAGGGCCGTCAACAATGTCGACCTGACGGTGCCGCACGGCACCTTCGTCTGCATGCTCGGACCTTCCGGCTGCGGCAAGACCACACTCCTCAGGATGATCGCCGGTCTCGACCTGCCGACCGGTGGGGCGATCCGGCTCGACGGCGAGGACATTACCCGGGTTCCGACGCACAAGCGCAATCTCGGCATGGTGTTCCAGTCGCTGGCGCTATTCCCGCATCTGACCGTCGGCGAAAACATCGCCTATCCCTTGCGCATCCGCGGTGCGGCAAAGGAAGACCAGAAGAAGCGCGTCGACGAGCTTCTCTCGATGATCCATCTCTCTGGTTATGCCGACCGTCCCGTCGCCAAGCTTTCCGGCGGCCAGCGCCAGCGCGTGGCGATCGCGCGCGCACTGTCGATCTCGCCGAAACTGTTCCTGCTCGACGAGCCGCTGTCGGCGCTCGACGCCAAGCTGCGCGAGGCGATGCAGGTGGAACTTCGCCAGCTTCAGCAGAAGCTCGGCATCACCACCATCGTCGTCACCCACGACCAGCGCGAAGCGATGACCATGGCCGATACCGTCGTCGTCATGAGCGGTGGCGAAATCCGCCAGGCCGCGTCGCCGATCGAGATTTATCGCCGACCAGCCGACAGCTTCGTCGCCGACTTCATCGGCCAGACGAACCTGCTCGATGTTACGGGCGACAGCTCTGGCCGCGCCGTCGTTCTCGGCCAGGCGGTCCCCGGCCTTGAATTGCCGGCCGGTGCCGCCAAGGGCACCCTGTCGGTGCGCCCGGAAGACGTGCACCTGACTGCCCCTGGCGCCGGCGCGCTCACCGGCAAGGTCACCTTCGTGCGTGATCTCGGCGGCACGATCGAAACCTTCGTCGACATCGCCGGACATCAGATCGTCGTCGTCTCCACGCCGCGCGCCCGGCCCGACGTTTCGGTCGGCCAGGAGGTCGGCATCGCGCTTACTCCCGATGTCTGCGTGGTGCTGAAGAAATGAGACGCGAACCGCCCCAGACCCTCGGCGACTACGCGCCGCTCCTCTTTCCTGCAGCGATGCTGACGATCTTCTTCGTCGTGCCCTTCGGCACGATGATCGCCGTCAGCTTCTTCCAGCGCCAGCAGGGCGGCTTCTACACGCCGGCCTTCGTCTTCGACAATTACGCCCGCTTCCTCTCCGTCTTCTTCGGCGGGGTGCTCGGCTTCTCGCTGATGCTCGCCATCATCGTGGCGATCTGTTGCGTCGTGCTCGCCTTGCCCTTCACTTACATGCTGACGCGCATGGCGCGGAAGGTGCAGGTCGTCTGGCTGGTGGCGCTTCTGTCGATCCTGTCGCTGTCGGAAGTCATCATCGGCTTTGCCTGGTCGACGCTGTTTTCGCGCACCGCCGGCATCACCAATATCCTGGTCGCGCTCGGCATAATGGCCGAGGCCAAGGCGTTGACGCCGAGTTTTGGTGCGGTGCTGACCGGCATGGTCTACCAGGCCTTCCCCTATACGGTGCTGGTGCTTTTCCCGGCGCTTGTGCGTCTCGATCCGACCCTGACGGAAGCGGCGCGCACGCTCGGCGCCTCGCCGCTCAAAGCCTTCTTCACCGTGGTCGTGCCGGCGCTTCGCAACACCATCACAGCCACCTTGATCATGGTCTTCATCTTCGCGCTCGGCTCCTACCTGTTGCCGCAGCTTCTCGGCCGGCCGCAGCACTGGACGTTGTCGGTGCTGATCACCGACCAGGCGATCTACCAGTCGAACATGCCGTTCGCCGCCGCCATGGCCGTTTTCCTCGTGCTCGTGACGCTCGGGCTCGTGGCACTCACCGTGATTGCCGGACGCAAGGGAGAAGCGGCATGACCTCGATCTTCCGCAAGGCCTATTTCTTCCTGATTGGCCTGTTCCTGTCGTTGCCGCTGATCGTCGTTGCCGGCGTCTCGGTCAATCAGAAGCAGACGCTCGCCTTTCCACCCCAGGGCTTTTCGCTCTCCTGGTATGGCGAGATCTTCCTCAATCCGGAATGGCGAAATGCGCTCTTTGCCTCGGTGACGCTGGCCGTGCTTTCGGCAGCGCTTGCGGTTGCGATCGCGCTCCCGCTCTCCTGGTTTCTGTGGCGGCGTATCGCACCCTGGGCGAACATCTTCCAGCTTCTCGGCGTCGCCCCCTTCACGCTGCCGCCGGTCATTACCGCGCTCGGCATGCTCACCTTCTGGGCAACCGTCGGCTTCTACGGCCAGCCCTGGACCGCGGTGGTCAGCCACGCGATCTTCTTCGTGACGCTGCCGCTGGTGACCCTTTCGCTCGGCTTCACCTCAATCGACCGCTCGCTGGTCGAGGCCGCTTCGACCATGGGGGCCGATGAGCGCACGATCTTCCGCACCGTCGTGCTGCCGCTGATCCTGCCCTATATCGTCTCGGGCTACGCTTTCGCCTTCGTGCTGTCGCTGAACGAATACATCGTTGCCTATATGACGGTCGGTTTCACGGTCGAAACGCTGCCGATCAAGATCTTCAACGCGCTGCGCTACGGTTACACGCCGACCATGGCTTCGGTGACGGTTCTCTTCGTCACGACGGCTGCGGTGATCTTCGGTCTCGTCGCCCGCTTCGGTGACCTGCCGAAGCTGCTCGGCGCCATGTCGTCGGATGGAAAATGATGAAGCTCGCCGCCTTCCAGATGCAATCGGTGGCGGGTGACGTCGCCGCCAATCTCGACCGCATCGCGCGCGCCGCCAAGGAGGCTGCGGCCGAAGGCGCGACGCTTTTGCTGACGCCGGAACTCGGGGTCACCGGCTACGGCGTCGGCGAGGCGCTAACGGCACTCGCCGAGGCGCCCGATGGTGCAATCGTTCAGCGCCTCAAGGCGATTTCGTCCAAAACCGGCCTTGCGATCATCGCCGGCTTTGCCGAGCGCGACGGCAACGACGTCTACAACAGCGCCGTCTATGTCGACGGCGAGGCGACACCGGTCGTCTACCGCAAGTCCCATCTCTATGGCGACTACGAGCGCGCAATCTTCAGCGCGCCGGAGCCGTCGACCCGGCTCTTCGTCCACCGCGGCGTCACCTGCGGCATGCTGATCTGCTACGACGTTGAGTTTCCGGAGAACATCCGGCGACTGGCGCTGGCCGGTGCCGAAGCGGTTCTGGTGCCGACGGCGCTGCCGGCCGGCTGGTCCGGCGACTTCATCGCCGAGCACATGATCCAGACGCGCGCCTTCGAGAACCAGGTCTTCGTCGCCTACATCAATCATCACGGCTCGGACCCGCTGTTTTCCTTTGCCGGCCTGTCGCGCATTGCGGCACCCGACGGACAGGTGCTTGCCAAGGCGGGCCCGGGGCAGGAAACCATGCTGCTGGTCGAGATCGACCCGCGGGCCTATGCAATCTCCCGCCTTGAAAACACCTATCTCGGCGATCTCAATCGGCGTTGAGGGTGTGCGGGTTGCGCCCGATCTCGCTGGTGGCAACCATGAACTAGGTGCTTTTTCAGCGACGATGCGGGGGTGATTGTTCACCGTGAGGGAACGTTCCGTTCTTTATTGATCCACTGTCGGAAACGATCCGACATCCCATATGGTGCTCAACAGAAATGCCACGCATTGGAGGCAATCATGAGCTTGCAACTGACTGGGATCCATCACCTGACGGCGATCACCGCGAACGCGCCGGAGAACCTGCGCTTCTATACCGAGACGCTTGGTCTGCGACTGGTCAAGAAGACCGTCAATCAGGACGACACCACCGCTTACCATCTCTTCTACGCCGATGGCCGCGCCACGCCCGGAACCGATCTGACCTTCTTCGACTGGCCGGTCGGGCCCGAGGGCCGCGGCACGCACAGCATTTCGCGCACGGGTCTGCGGGTTGGTAGCGCCGAGAGCGTGCGCTGGTGGAAGCGTCGTTTCGACGAACTCAAGGTTACGGCCGGCGACGTCATCGAGATCGATGGCCGCATCTCGCTTGATTTCGAGGACGGCGAAGGCCAGCGCTTCCGGCTGATCGACGACGGCGGACTTCAGCCCTCGCATCCTTGGGAAAAGAGCCCGGTTGCGGCCGAGCACCAGATCAAGGGCCTCGGCCCGATCACCATCAGCGTGCCCGACATCACCAACACGCAGCTTGTCCTGACCCACGTGATGAACATGACCGAGGCCCGGACCTATCCGTCACCGGATGGTGAAGGCGAAGTCCATGTCTTCACCATGGGCGAGGGCGGCCCCGCGGCGGAACTGCATGTCGCGGTCCAGCCGGGTCTGCCGATTGCCCGGCAGGGTGCCGGTGCGGTGCATCACGTCGCCTTCCGGGCGCCCGACAATGCGGCGCTGACGGAATGGACCGAACGTCTCAATGGCTTCCGCCTGCCGTCGAGCGGCGAGGTCGAACGCTTCTATTTCCGCTCGCTCTATTTCCGCGAGCCGAATGGCGTTCTCTTCGAGATCGCGACCGATGGTCCCGGTTTCGCCGTCGACGAGCCGATGGAAACGCTTGGCGAGAGCCTGTCGCTGCCGCCGTTCCTGGAGCCGAAGCGCGCCCAGATCGAGGCACGGCTGAAGCCGCTGGTCTAACAGTCTGGTCCGAACGACAAGCCGGGGGTTCGTCCCCGGCTTTTTTGTCTCTATCCCTCTGGTCCCGTTGGACATCGGTCGCGCACGGACCCATCATGACGGCTGTCGCGTTCTGCATCAGAGCGGGGTGAGGAAAACATGTGCAGCTTTCCGCCCTTAACCCGCCCTCACCTTGTCGAGGCGCGCCCGCAAGGACCTGTAGAGTAGGAAGGATCAGATCTCATGACGAAAATCCTCGGCATATCCGGGAGCCTGCGCAAAGCGTCGTTCAACACGGGCCTGATGCGGGCGGCCGCGGAAAATCTGCCGGATGACGTCAAATTCGACACCGCGACACTGCACGGTATTCCGCTCTATGATGGCGATATCGAAAAAGAGAGCGGTATTCCGCCGGCTGTGACGGTTCTGAAGCAGCAGGTGATGGCCGCCGATGGCGTCATCCTGTTCACGCCTGAATACAACAACTCCATTCCGGGCGTGTTCAAGAACGCGATCGACTGGTTGAGCCGGCCATCGGCCGATATCGCCAAGGTGTTTCGCAACCGACCTTTCGCGCTCGCCGGCGCCTCGCCCGGCAATTTCGGCACCATTCTCAGTCAGAACGCGTGGCTGCCCGTCATGCGCACGCTCGGTGCCGAGCTCTGGTCGGGCAAGCGGCTGATGTTGCCCAAAGCGGACACGCTTTTCGACGACGAGGGGACGCTGACGGATGCGGCTGCCCGCGACCGACTGGCAGCCTTCGTCAAGGCGTTCGCGGATTTTGCCAGGGCGGAAAAAGAAGCGTAGGCGGCTGACATCGTCGTAACGCGACGCTCTCGTCATCCTCGGGTTCGACCGAGGATCCACGATGCGGCACCGGCTTGGCAATGGATGCTCGGGTGAAGCCCGACCAGAGGGGGTGCCGGACAGTCGGAGGCGGGGCGGGGGGACTTACAGCCCCTTCTCCTCCAGCCATTGCTGGATTGCAGCAATATCAGGTGCGCCGATCTCGTGCCCCATGTCGAGTTCTGTCGTCGTCAGATCCGCGCCGGTGCGTGACAGCTCCGCCTTCAGGCGAGGCGCGAATTCTCCGTAGCTGTCGTGCTGGCCCGTCAGCAGCAGGATGTTCGTGCCCGAGAGATCAGGAGGCGGCACATCGTCGAGCACGAGCATCGAGCGCATCAGCACGACGTTGCGGATCAGTCCCGGATGCAGGAGCATCAGCGCGACCAGCAGGTTGGCGCCGTTGGAGTAGCCGATGAAGACGGTCTTCTCGAGATCGATGCGGTAGCCGTCCTCGGCTCCCTCGACGAAGGCAGCGAAGGCATCGGCCTCCGCGCGCACGTCCTTCTGGTCGAAGGTCGTCGGTGAATAGCGGCGGAACCAGCGCGGCAAACCTTCTTCGTTCGCCCGGCCACGAATGCCGACGAGTGTCGCTTCGCGGTCGACCTGGTGCGCAAGATGGAGGAGCTGCGTCTCGTTGGCGCCGCTGCCGTGCAGCAGCATGAAGGTGCGGTCGTTCAGGTGCTCCGGATGGTAGAAACGGTGCACGAAGGGCAGATCCCTTTGCGTCAGGCGCGGTTCTCCCGGCAGTGCGAACTGCGGCATGGCGAGCAGCAATTCTTCCCTGGCGGCGCCGAAATGCGCGGGGACGAAGAGTTCGGTGCCGAGGGTTTCCTCGGGTTCGTCGACGGTGAAGCCGGGCACGTCGCTTGCCAGTTCGTAGAGCGAGCCGCCGGGCTCGCGCACGTAGAGCGAATAGAAGTATTTGCGGTCATGCGCGTTGATGGCGCCGGCGCCATCGCGTCGCAGGTCGACCCCCACTTGTTCCACGGCAGCCCGATCCGGCGCGCGGAAAGCAACGTGGTCGATCGTCCCGGTTCCAGGCGCAGACGTCCAGAAGCCAGTCGCGTCGCGCACGTCGATAACGTCGCCGGAGGCGGAGGTGAGGCGACGGATGGTATCGCTGGAGGCCGTTTCACTGTAACCGAAATGGGTCTTCAGGAAGCGAACGGATTCTGCCGGCTTCTCGGTAAGGATCGTGGCGCCGCGCAGGCGTCGGATCGCATCCTCTTCCGGGATATCGCGCGTGCTCCAGGGAGCCGTGGCCGAAACCGCCTCGGTGCCGACGAGCTTGACGATGACGCCGTCCGGATCCTTGAGGCGCAGCACCGGTTCGCCGAACTCCTGCGACGGCCCTGAGGTGGCGATGTTGAATTGCAGCGCCCGAGTCAGCCAGAAGCCGATGCTCTCCGGCCGGATAGCGAAGGCGATTTCGCTCGGCTGGCTGTGGCCCACCCGGCCGCGACCGCCGTCCTCCCACATCAGGAAGGTGACGAGCGATCCGGGCGAGCCCTCGGCGTCACCATAAAAGAGGTGCAGCTGGTTGGCGTCTTCGTATCCGCCCGTCCGCTTGACGAGGCGCAAACCCAGGAACCCCACATAGAAATCGACGTTTGCCTGGACCTTCCGGGCAATCAGGGTGATGTGGTGGATGCCGCTCGTCATTCTTGATTCCTCATTGGTCTCTGCTCACAAAACACGGAGCGCGGCGCCAGCACCAGAAGCGCTGCGGCGAACGCTGTGTTTACGTCCGGGGATCAGTCGCGATCCTTTTCGAGGAACGCCTTGAACGCTTCCCCGTACTTCGGATGCCAGCGAGACAGCGGCGGCCGGTTCTCGACGATGTCGCCGGCAGCCCAGAGAATGCGTCGCTCATCGGTGGCGCGGGCGACGTCGTTGTCGGGGCAGAGGATATAGAAATCGCCGCGGGCGAGACTTTCCATCATGAAGTCGACGGTCTGCTCGGCCGTCCAGGCGCCGGCGGGCTTCTCGGTGCGGCCATGGGCCGTCAGCGACGTATAGACGAAGCCGGGGATCAGGAGGTGGGCGTGAACCTGGCTGCCGGCGGTGTTGCGCAACTCGTGTTCCAGCGCTTCGGTGAAGACCTTCACACCCGCCTTCGAGACATTGTAGGCCGGGTCGCCCGGCGGCGTGGTGATGCCCTGCTTCGAGCCGGTGTTGATGATGACCGCCGCCTTGCCATGGGCGACCATGCCCGGCGCGAAGGTGCGGGCACCATTGATGACACCCCAGAGATTGACGCCGATCGTCGCCTCCCAGGCTGCCAACGCACCGAGTATGGCGCTGCCGGGCTGGATACCGGCATTGTTCATGAGTACGTGCACCTCGCCGAACCGTCGACGCGTCTCGCGTTCGAGCGCTTCCAGATCTTCGAGGCGCGAGACATCAGTCGGGACCGCAACGACGTGCTGCGCACCCGCCGGCGCGACGGCAGCGACCTCGGCGGCCGCTTTGTCCAATCTCTCGCCTGCGAGGTCGGCGAGCACGACGCGCAGGCCGAGCGAGGCGAAATGGCGCGATGCTGCCAATCCAATGCCGGAGGCGGCGCCGGTGACGACGGCAACATTGTTGGGGGCGAAGGCGGGGTGCAGCATGGCGGAAGCTCCAGCGGTGGGATCGAATGCAAGAGATAGGGCGCCAAGGACGGCCTGTCCATTGGCGTCTCGGCAAGAGGCTCCTGAAAACCATGTGTTTTCAAGGCCGTCCCTTGTCCCGGGCAGCTCCGGCGCTACTTGCAGTTTTGCATTGAACGCGTGGCCGAAGGCATTTTCGCGGATGGAACGATGAACGGAACTGCAACTCGAAACGAAAAACGCACACCTTGCGAAAGCTGTCCATTGCGGAAGCTCGACCATTTTCGCGCCTTCACAAATGAAGAACTCGCCTTTGTGTCGCAATTCAAGACCGGTGAACTCGCAGTCGATGGCGGCGCAACCATCCTCGTTGAAGGCGCGCACAGCGCCCACCTCTTCACGGTGCTTTCCGGCTGGGGCTTTCGCTACAAGATGCTCGATGACGGACGCCGCCAGATCCTGAATTATGTGATGCCGGGTGATCTGATCGGCCTGCAGGGCAGCCTGATGGGGGAGATGCAGCATTCGATTGAAGCGCTGTCGCCGGTGACCCTTTGCGTTTTCGAGCGCGGCAAGCTGAACCGCCTGTTCGCCAACTATCCCGAACTCGCCTATGACCTCACCTGGATCGCGGCGCGCGAGGAGCGCATTCTGGATGAGAACCTCCTGAGCATCGGTCGCCGCTCGGCGCTGGAACGGGCCGCCTACCTGCTTGCCTTTCTCTACCAGCGTGCAAAGGCACTCGACCTTTTCAGCAGCAGTCGCGTCGCCATTCCGGTCACGCAGCAGCATGTGGCCGATACGCTGGGTCTTTCGATCGTCCATACCAACAAGACGTTGAAGAAGCTTGCCGAGCGCGACCTGATCCGGTGGGCGGACAAGGGCTGCAATGTCCGCGATATCGATGGATTGCTTGCGATTTCGGGCTGGGAAGGGTTGAATGAACCCAAGCGGCCCTTCATCTGAAATGCCGTTGAAGGGCGCCGTATCCTTTCCTTTCCGATGCGGCGAACGTCGCCGCATCGATGCCGGACCCCGATAGGATCAGGCTGCGACGATCGCGCGCAGCATCCAAAGCGCCTTTTCGTGGAAGTTGAGGCGATCGGTCAGCATGTCCGTGGTGACAAGGTCGTCGTTCTCGTCCGCCTTGGTGCCGGCATCGCGCATGCGGCGCACGGCCGCCTCGTGATCGGCAATCAGGTCGGCCACCATGTCGGCCGCGCTCGCGTGGTTGACGGAGCCGCCGCTCGGGGCAAATGCCGCCGCCTCGGTGAGTTTGGCTGGGGCGAGGTGACCCAGTGCACGTATCCGCTCGGCAATCACGTCAGTCGCCTGAAAGAGCGTGTTGTAGTGCTCTTCCGTCAATTCGTGCAGCGGCTTGAACAATGGGCCGACCACATTCCAATGGTAGATGTGGCTCTTGATCACCAGCTTGTAGGTATCGGCGAGGATGTCGGACAGTGCCGCTGCCATCTGCTGACGGTAGGCCCTGGTCAGGCCGATGTCGAATTCTTCGTCCTTGACCTTCGGTTTAAGCACGGAGGCTGTCTGCTTCATTCTCCTGCTCCCGTTCTATCTTGAGAAAGCCGCGAAACAGCGATCGCTTGCGATCGTGATCCGCGTACCGGTGTTGAACGTCGGTACCGGTCGGTTGTTCCGCGCTTGGCCCCAATCGGCGCTACATGTCTTATTTAAATGCCGGGCCGCCTCGAGGCGCCTATAGCTTGCTCTTATCGGCGCGAATGCCCTGTCGGTACGCGCACAAGGTGGAGTAAGCTGGATGGACGAAGTTCCGCCGCATGTCCGGGCCGTTCTTGTTCTCGAAGACAATTTCCTCATTGCATCGGATGCCGAAGAAATCCTGATGTCGCTCGGTATTGCCGAGGTGACGATCGCGGCGAACGCGGACCAGGCGATGGAGATCCTGTCTCGACAGAGCTTTGACTTTGCAATCCTCGACGTCCGTCTCGATAACCATACGAGCTTCGGCGTTGCCGATGCGATGCTTGCACGCGGCATGCCGTTTGGGTTCACCAGCGGCTACAGCGACATGGAGCTTTTCCCAGGGCATCTGCGGGACGTCCCGCGGATAGACAAGCCGTTCAACGAGAGGACGCTCGGCCAGCTGATCGCCGCTGGAATTCGGCAAGAGTGATGGGTTCCCGGCGGGGTCCTTACGGCTTGCCGCGCGAAACGAACCAGGGGTTGGCGAAGTCGCTGTCGTTCTTCTGGTTGCGCTTGCCGTAGGTGAGCGGCGCACCGTCCATCGTCAGTGTTTCGCCGCCAGCCGCCCGGAGGATGGCATCGCCCGCGGCCGTGTCCCATTCCATCGTGCGGCTGAAGCGCGGATAGACGTCGGCGAGCCCCTCTGCGAGAAGGCAGAACTTGAGGGACGATCCGACCGCTCTGTAGTCGGCTATGCCGTGCTCGGCGAGGTAGGCGATCGTCTCGGCGCTGTTGTGCGAACGGCTGGCTAGACCCACCATGCGATCGCCGCAACTGCGGCAGCCAATGATCGTTTCATGGTCGAGGTGAAAGGTCTGGTCGATGACCGCCTTCACTGCCTTGCCGTGGTTCGCCGCATAGAGGATGCCGAGCGCCGGTGCGTAAACGACGCCGGCCACGGGCGCGCCGTTCTCGATCAACGCGATATTGACGGTAAAGTCGTCGTGCCGGCCGATGAATTCCTTCGTGCCGTCGAGCGGATCGACAAGGAAGAAGGATTTGCCGGTGATGTCAGGCACGAAGCCTGCGGCGACAGCCTCTTCGGCGACCACAGGCACGTCCGGGAAGGCGCGGGCGAGGTCCGCCAGGATGATGCGCTCGGCGCAGGCATCGGCGTCGGTGACCGGCGAAAAGTCCGCCTTGTAGGTGACCGCCGGGCCTGCGTTGTAGATGTCGAGAATGGCCCGACCCGCTGATATCGCCGATTGTTGCAGTATCTCCAGCATTCGCCCTTACTTTCCGTCCATCACCAAGCCCATAGCATATCGGGAACAGGATGGTACCCGTGCTTTTGGCGGTAGGCGCATTCGATGGGAGACGAACATCGATCCATTCCGCTGCGCAGCGAAGTGCACGATGAGCCAGCGAACGGTTTTTTGCACCTGCGACAGGCTTGCGTCTTGGCTTCCGCCTCACGGCTGTGCAAATGTGCCGACGCAACTCACCTGGATGCCTTCATGCGTTATTCCGCCTTCTCGCTCGTCAGGAACGCCCTTTCCGGAAACCTGAATTGGAAGCCGCAATGGCGCCAGCCCCAGCCGAAACCGCATTACGACGTGATCATCGTCGGCGGCGGCGGGCACGGTCTTTCGACCGCCTACTACCTCGCCAAGGAATTCGGCGTGAAGAACGTCGCGGTGCTGGAGAAGGGCTATCTCGGTTCAGGCAATGTCGGGCGCAACACGACGATCGTGCGCTCCAACTACATGTTACCCGGCAACGAACCCTTCTACGAGTTTTCGATGAAGCTCTGGGAAGGGCTGGAGCAGGACCTCAACTACAATGTGATGCTGTCGCAACGCGGCGTCATCATGCTCTATCACAGCGACGCCCAGCGCGACGCCTATATCAGGCGCGGAAACGCGATGTGGATGGAAGGCGTGGCGGCCGAGCTCATCGAGCGTGAACAATTGAAGAAGATGATCCCCTTTCTCAATTACGACCACGCCCGTTATCCGATCCTCGGTGGGCTGTTGCAGCGGCGCGCCGGCACGGCGAGACACGATGCGGTCGCCTGGGGCTATGCCCGCGGTGCCGACCGGCATGGCGTCGACATCATCGAGCATTGCGAAGTGACCGGCATCCGCCGCGAAAACGGCGTCGTCACCGGGGTCGAAACGACCAAGGGCTTCATCGGCTGCGGCAAGCTGGCGCTGGCTGCGGCCGGCAATTCCTCGCGCGTCGGCGAGATGGCGGACCTCAAGCTGCCGCTCGAAAGCCATGTACTTCAGGCCTTCGTGACAGAGGGGCTGAAGCCCTGCATCGACCACGTGATCGTCTATGGCGGCGGCCACTTCTACATCTCGCAGTCGGACAAGGGCGGCCTCGTCTTCGGCGCCGAGATCGACGGCTACTCCTCCTATGCTCAGCGCGGCAATCTTGCGACCGCCGAGCATGTGATGGAGGAGGGGGTGACGATGATCCCCGGCCTGTCACGCGTTCGGGTGCTGCGCGCCTGGGGCGGGGTCATGGACATGAGCATGGACGGTTCGCCGATCATCGACCGCACCTCGATCGACAATCTCTACCTGAACTGCGGCTGGTGCTACGGCGGCTTCAAGGCGACGCCGGCCTCCGGTTATTGCTTCGCTCATCTGATCGCCAGGAACGATACCCATCCGGTGGCGCGCGCCCTCAGGCTTGATCGCTTCGCGCGCGGCTATGCCGTTGACGAGGCCGGCGCCGGCCCACAGCCCAACCTTCACTGACAGCACTTTGCCGGTCCGCCCGGCAGTACGGAATGAACGGGGGCCGAGGTCGGCTTCAGGATACGGAAGACAATGGCAAGCCTGATTACCTGCCCGCATTGCGGGGTTCGACCGAAGGAAGAATTCGCGATCCGCGGCGATGCCTCGCGCGGCCGCCCCGAACCGATGGACTCTGACGAAGCCTGGCACGACTATGTCTATGTGCGCGCCAACCCGCGCGGCCGGACCTTCGAGCACTGGCATCACGTCGCCGGCTGTCGCCGCTTCCTCGTCGTCGAGCGTGATACGGCCACCCACGAGGTCTATTCCGTCGTCGATGCCGCCGCGTTTGCGCGGAGGGTTGAGCGATGACCGGCCATCGTCTGTCCTCCGGCGGTCTGATCGATCGCAGCAAAACGCTGAGCTTCACCTTCGACGGCAGTCCATTGCGCGGCTTTGCGGGCGATACGCTGGCCTCGGCGCTCCTTGCCAACGACCAGATGCTCGTCGGCCGCAGCTTCAAGTACCATCGGCCACGCGGCATCGTCAGCGCCGGGCCCTCTGAGCCGAACGCGCTCGTCACCATCGGCTCCGGTGCCCGCACCGATGCGAACACCAAGGCGACCGTCGCCGAACTCTATGGCGGGCTGACGGCGCGAAGCCAGAACCGTTGGCCGTCGCTCGCCTTCGATATCGGGGCAGTCAACGGCGTGCTGTCGCCCTTCCTCGGCGCCGGCTTCTACTACAAGACCTTCATGTGGCCGAAGCAGTTCTGGGAGCGGGTCTACGAGCCCTTCATTCGCCGTGCTGCGGGCCTCGGCCGGGCGGTGCTCGAGCGCGACCCCGAGACCTACGAGAAATCCTGGGCTTTCTGCGATCTGCTCGTCGTCGGTGCCGGTCCGTCCGGACTGATGGCGGCGCTGACGGCCGGCCGCGCCGGCCTCCGCGTCATCGTTGCAGACGAGGATTTCCGGCTCGGCGGTTCCCTGCTTTCGACCAGCGAAACCATCGACGGCGCCCCGGCATCCGTCTTCGCCGACCGCACGGTCGCGGAACTGCAATCTCTACCCAACGTCACGCTGCTGTCGCGCACCACCGTCTTCGGCTGGTACGACGACAACGTCTTCGGCGCGGTCGAGCGTGTGCAGAAACACGTCGCCGAGCCGTCGTCGAAGCTAGTAAGCGAGCGCGTCTGGCGCATCGTTGCCAAGCGCGCGCAGCTCGCAACCGGTGCCGAGGAACGGCCGCTGGTCTTCGGCGGCAATGATCGCCCCGGCGTGATGATGGCCGGTGCCATGACCACCTTTGCCGAACGCTACGGCGTGGCCGCAGGCAAGACGGTCGCGCTCTTCACCAGCGGCAGCGCCGGCTATCGCACGGCGCGGACGCTTTCTGCGAAAGGCGTGGCGATCGCAGCGATCGTCGATGCCCGAGCGGAATCCGGCGATCAGGCGCCCGATGGTGTCCGGGTCATCCGTTCGGCCTCCATCGTCGATACCAAGGGCAGGCAACGCCTCAAGGGCATCGTCGTCGAGCGCTCCGGCTTCGAGGAACTGATCGCCTGCGATGCACTCGGCATGTCCGGCGGCTGGAGCCCGGTCGTGCATCTTGCCTGCCAGCGTGGGGCAAAACCAATCTGGTCTGAGGAGCTAAAAGCGTTCGCCGCGCCCGACGTTGGCGGTGGTCTGCGCCCCGTCGGTGCTGCCAACGGTATCTATACGCTCGCCGGCTGCCTTTCCGATGGTGCGGAGAAGGCCGCAACGATTGCGGCGGATCTCGGTTTCAACGCCGTTTCGGCCGCCGTTCCTGTCGTCGATGCTGAAGAAGCCTCTTCCTTCACTGCGCTCTGGTATGTCCCGGGTGCCAAGTCGAAGGCCTTCGTCGATTTCCAGAACGACGTGCATGCGAAGGATCTTGGCCTCGCGCTTCGCGAAGGCTTCGGCCATGTGGAGCATGCCAAGCGCTACACCACCAACGGCATGGCGACCGACCAGGGCAAGCTTTCCAACATCAACGCCGTCGGCATTCTCGCGGGCATGCGCGGTGTCAGCCCAGCGGAGGTCGGCACCACGACTTTCCGGCCTTTCTACACACCGGTCTCCCTTGGTGCGCTTGCCGGGACGGCACGCGACGAACACGCAGCGCCGGCACGAAAGTCGCCGCTGCATGGCTGGGCGATGAAAAACGGTGCGACCTTCGTTGAGGCGGGGCTCTGGCATCGCTCGGCCTGGTTCCCGCGCGCCGGTGAGAAGACCTGGCGCGAAAGCGTCGATCGCGAAGTGCTGAACGTGCGAGCCAATGTCGGCCTCTGCGACGTCTCGACGCTCGGCAAGATCGAAGTTTTCGGCCCGGACGCCGCGGAGTTCCTCAACCGGCTCTACTGCAACCCGGTCTTGAAGCTGCCGGTCGGAAAGGCGCGTTACGGTCTGATGCTGCGCGAAGATGGCTTCGTCTTCGACGACGGCACGGTGAGCCGGTTCGACGAGGCGCATTTCTTCATCACCACGACAACGGCGATGGCCGGCCCGGTCATGGCGCACATGGAATATTGTGCGCAGGCGCTCTGGCCGGAGCTTGAGGTGCGTTTTACTTCGTCGACCGACCAATGGGCGCAGATGGCGATTGCCGGCCCGAAGGCACGCGCGGTGTTGCAGCAGATTGTCGACGGCGACATTTCCGACGGCGCATTTCCGTTCCTTTCCGCCCGGAAGATCGTTCTGAAAAGCGGCGTGGCCGCGCGGCTCTTCCGTATTTCCTTTTCCGGGGAACTCGCCTTCGAACTGGCCGTGCCGGCCGGTTATGGCGAAGCGGTGGCGGACCAGATCATGGAGGCCGGCCGGCCCCACGATATCTGCGCCTATGGCGTCGAAGCGCTCAATGTGCTGCGGCTGGAGAAGGGACTGCTGACGCATGCCGAATTCGACGGTCGCGTGACACCCGACGACGCCGGCCTTGGCCGTATGCTGTCGATGCAGAAAGTCGACTTCATCGGCAAGCGGCTGTCGACGCGCTACGGGCTGACGGCCGCCGACCGCATGCAGCTCGTCGGGCTGAAGCCCGTCGATACCGACAAGGACATGCGCGCCGGCGCCCATCTGCTCAAGGAAGGTACGAAGCCCTCGACGCTGAACGATCAGGGCTGGGTAAGCTCGGCCGGGTTCTCGCCGGTCCTGGGGCATGCCATCGCACTTGCCTTCCTGAAGTCCGGGCGTGAGCGGTACGGCGAGAAGGTCATCGTTTTCGACAAGCTGCGCGATCAGGAGATCGTCGCCGAGGTCTGCGATCCGGTCTTCGTCGATCCGCAAAACGCAAAGCTGAAGGCCTGAGGAGGCGGTGATGGTTCGCGACTACAACAACCGCCACGCGCTGGAACAGAAACTGCGCTCTGCACCGAGGCCCGCGGCCGCCGATCACCTGATGATCGGCCATTGGCGTACGATGGCGACGGTTCTTGCCCGTGCCGGGCAGGCGGAGGCAGTGCGGCGGGCGATTGGTTCGGCGCCTGAGCTGTCGCTGCGCTTCTCAGGCCCTGGGGAATGGCTGGTGGTCTCCGAGGTGGAGGCGCCGAGCGGGCTCGTGCGTCGCCTCGAAGAGCTCTGCGACGGGGGCGCCTATGTCGTCGACCAAAGCGACGGGCGCGTCGTCTTCCGCCTCACCGGCCCGAACGTGCGCAGCATCCTTGCCAAAGGTATCGGCCTCGACGTTCATCCCGCGGCCTTCTCGCTTGGGGGGAGTGCCAATGTTCTGTGCGGCCACATCCCGGTCAATCTCGCCCGGACGGACGAGGATACGTTTGAACTGATCGTGCCGCGGAGCTACGCCGAATCGCTCTTCGACGACCTGATGCGGATGGGGCGGGCGTTCGATCTCACCGCCGCTTTTTCAGACTGAACGGCCTCTTTCGAGAGGCTGAAAACAAATGCGGCATGAAATGCCGCAAACGGGTCGCCGATCCGCCAGCAAACGGCGGAAATGGACAAGCGCCCTTCGCAGCCGTGTCTTTATCGGCGCCGCCTTTCTGACTAGGCTGCCATCATTCGCCGCCTGCGCTTCTGTCCGGAAGGCAAGCGGTCTTGATTTTCTTCCTGACAATTTGGCCATGCCTCCGCCGGAGCATGGAAAGACGGAGTGTACGCATGAAAAGCCATGCCAAGGTCGTCGTTATCGGAGGCGGTGTCGTCGGTTGCTCGGTGCTCTATCACCTGACGAAGTTCGGCTGGACCGATGCTGTCCTGCTCGAGCGGTCGGAGCTCACGTCCGGCTCGACCTGGCATGCGGCCGGCGGCATGCATACGATCAACGGCGACCCGAACGTCGCCAAGCTGCAGAAATATACGGTCGAGCTCTACAAGGAGATTGAGGAGTATTCCGGTCAGGACGTCGGCCTGCACATGACGTCGGGCATGATGCTGGCGGCCACCAACGAGCGCTTCGACTGGATGAAGTCGATCCTCGCCAAGGGGCGCTACATGGGGCTCGAGGCCGAGCTGCTGACGCCCAAGGAAGCGCACGACCTGATGCCGCTGCTCGATCCCGACCAGTTCGTCGGCGCGGTCTTCGATCCGGTCGAAGGCCATCTCGATCCCTATGGCACGACGCATGCTTACGCCAAATCGGCGAAGAAGAACGGCGCCGAGATCTATCTGCACACCAAGGTCGAGGACCTGGTGCAGCGGGAGGACGGCTCCTGGCGGGTGATCACCAACCAGGGCGAGATCGTCGCCGAGCACGTCGTCAACGCCGCCGGTCTCTGGGCGCGCGAAGTGGGCCGCATGGTCGGCCTCGAACTGCCCGTTCTCGCCATGGAGCACATGTATCTCATTACCGAGGACATGCCCGAGGTCATCGAATTCAATCAGACGCGCGGCAAGGAACTGATGCACTGCGTCGATTTCGACGGCGAGATCTACTTGCGCCAGGAGCGCAACGGCATGCTGATGGGCACCTATGAGAAGGCCTGCCGCCCATGGTCGCCGATCTCCACGCCCTGGGATTTCGGCCACGAACTGCTTGCCGAAGACATCGATCGCATCTCGCCGGAACTCGAAGTCGGGTTCCGGCATTTCCCCGCCTTCAACAGGGCCGGCATCAAGAAGATCATCAACGGCCCCTTCACCTTCTCGCCGGATGGCAACCCGCTGGTCGGTCCCGTGCGCGGTCTCAGGAACTTCTGGTCGGCCTGTGCCGTCATGGCCGGCTTCAGCCAGGGCGGTGGCGTCGGCCTGGCGCTCGCCAACTGGATGATCCATGGCGACCCCGGCTTCGACGTCTTTGCCATGGACGTTTCCCGCTACGGCGATTTCGCCACGCTCGCCTATACCAATGCCAAGGTGCGCGAAAACTATTCACGCCGCTTCTCGATCCGCTATCCGAACGAGGAACTGCCGGGTGCGCGGCCGCTGCTGACGACGCCGATCTACGACAGGCTGAAGGCGGCTGGCGCGGTCTTCGGCGCGTCCTATGGGCTCGAAACGCCGCTGTGGTTTGCGCCCGAAGGGGTGAAGGACGCCTTCTCCTGGCGGCGCTCGACGGATTTCGAGACGGTTGGCGCGGAAGCGCGCGCCGTGCGTGAGGGCGTCGGCCTGATGGAGACGTCGGGCTTTGCCAAATATGCGATCACGGGCGAGGGCGCTGAAGCCTGGCTCGACCGGCTGCTGGCCTGCCGTATTCCGCAGGTGGGGCGCATGACGCTGGCGCCGATGCTGAAGGACGACGGCAAGCTGATCGGCGACTTCACGCTTGCCAAGCTCGGGGAGGAAGACTTCCTGCTGATCGGCTCCGGCATCGCCGAGGACTATCACATGCGCTGGTTCGAGGCGCATCTGCCTGAGGACGGCTCGGTTTCGCTGAAGGCGCTGAAGCTGGAACTGGTTGGCCTGTCGATCGCCGGACCGAAGGCGCGTGACGTGCTTGCCGGTCTCACCCATCTCGACGTCTCCGACGCCGCCTTTCCATTCCTGGACATCCGCCGGATGGACCTCGGCATGGCGCCCGTGATCGTCGGCCGCGTGAGCTACACCGGCGATCTCGGCTACGAGATCTGGATGAAGCCCGAATACCAGCGTTATCTCTTCGAGCTGCTGATGGAGAAGGGGGCAGCGTCCGGGATCCGGCTGTTCGGCCTCAGGGCGCTGAATGCGCTGCGCGTCGAGAAATCCTTCGGCAGCTGGGCGCGCGAGTACCGTCCGCTCTATGGCCCGGTCGAGGCCGGCCTCGGCCGCTTCATCGCGACCGGCAAGGACGCGGACTTTATCGGCAAGGTGGCTGCAATGAAGGAGAAGGCGGACGGTGGCGCCCTGCGTCTCAGGACCTTCGTCCTCGAGGCCAGGGATGCCGACGTCATCGGCGACGAGCCGATCTATCTCGACGGAGTCGTGCGCGGATGGGTGACATCGGGCGGTTATGCGCACACGAGCGGCGTTTCGGTGGCCATGGGATACGTATCGAAGGAGATCGCCGATCGCAGCGATGGCTGGTCGATCGAACTCCTGGGCGAGATTCTGCCGGCACGTCTCCAGGCGAATCCCTTGTTCGACGCAAACGGGCAGCGGATACGCACCTGAGCGGCGAAGCAGCGCACCGGCCTGGCCATTTGGTGGCTAGGCCTCCAGGCTAATCCCCGGGCATTTACGGCTAAAGTTGATGATTTTGCGGGCGAAAGCTGCGGAAGTTTTGGTTTTTCTGGCTCTAAAAGCGTCAAATCGATTTTATCGGGGAAGTTTTTGCCGAAGTCGCGTTTTTTAGCTTTCCTTTTTGTTTGAAAAAGGTATGGAATCGATCAAACACAGCGCTCAAAATGAGCTCAAAAAACAAGAGACCGGACCTTCAAGGATCTGGTCCAGGGGAAGATTGATGGAGTATTTCGTCCAGCAGCTCGTCAACGGGCTGACTCTTGGGTCTATTTATGGTATGATCGCAATCGGTTATACCATGGTCTACGGCATTATTGGCATGATCAACTTCGCCCACGGCGATATCTTCATGCTCGGCGGCTTTGCTGCTTTGATTGTCTTTCTGCTTCTCACCTCATTTATAGCAGGCGTGCCGGTTGTACTTGCGCTTTTGCTTATGATGGTCGTGGCTATGCTCGCGGCGTCGCTGTGGAACTGGACGATCGAGAAGGTGGCCTACCGGCCACTGCGCGGGTCATTCCGGCTGGCGCCGCTGATCACCGCAATCGGCATGTCGATCGTGTTGTCGAACTTCATCCAGGTGACGCAGGGACCGCGCAACAAGCCGATCCCGCCGCTCGTCTCGTCCGTCTATGAGGTTTTCGGCATCTCCATTTCGCTGAAGCAGATCATCATCATCATCATCACGGCGATCCTGCTTTCCGTCTTCTGGTACATCGTCAACAGGACGCCGCTTGGTCGTGCACAGCGCGCCACCGAGCAGGATCGCAAGATGGCGGCTCTGCTCGGCGTCGACGTCGACCGCACCATCTCGGTGACCTTCATCATGGGTGCGGCACTCGCTGCTGTCGCGGGAACCATGTACCTGATGTATTACGGCGTGGTCGTTTTTACCGACGGCTTCGTTCCCGGGGTCAAGGCATTCACCGCCGCCGTTCTCGGAGGCATTGGCTCGCTGCCGGGCGCTGTTTTGGGCGGACTTCTGATCGGCCTGATTGAGTCCCTGTGGTCGGCCTATTTCACCATCGACTACAAGGACGTTGCGACATTCTCCATTCTCGCAATCGTTCTGATCTTCAAGCCGTCGGGTATTCTCGGACGACCGGAAGTCGAGAAGGTATAATTCAATGGCAAACATT
Organism: Ensifer sp. 22521; assembly: GCF_052044795.1. Lineage (NCBI taxonomy): Bacteria > Pseudomonadati > Pseudomonadota > Alphaproteobacteria > Hyphomicrobiales > Rhizobiaceae > Ensifer > Ensifer sp. 22521. The sequence goes on along the minus strand of NZ_JBQENM010000035.1, from coordinate 6,101 downwards.
GCTTCTACAACTGCAAGCGCCGGCACTGAGGTGACGGCGCGGGCCCTGCGCGAGTCTGTCTTCGCGGGCCTCATCACGCTCGGACTGTTCGTACTGTTCGTCGGCCTCAAGACCGACCAGAACATCCGCAACGAGCTGATCCTGACACAACGTTGGGGCCTGCTGGCGATCTTCGTGATCATCGCCATGGTTGGCCGCTTCCTCATGGTCGCCTATGTCCAGCCGCGGCTTGCCCAGCGAAAGGCTGCCAAAGCGGCGGCGCCGGAAGTTGCCAAGGAGGAAAGCTTCTTCAGCCGCAATTTCTCGACGATTGCGATACTTGCCTTGATCCTTTATCCGCCGGTCATCGTCGCGCTAACCGGTGTTCAGGGCTCGCTGAAATGGGTGGACAATTTCGGCATCCAGATCCTGATCTATGTGATGCTCGCCTGGGGCCTGAACATCGTCGTCGGCCTCGCCGGCCTGCTGGACCTCGGTTACGTCGCTTTCTACGCAGTCGGTGCCTATTCCTACGCGCTGCTCTCCACCTATCTGGGCCTGTCCTTCTGGGTGTTGTTGCCGGTGGCCGGCCTCCTCGCCGCCTGCTGGGGCGTGGTCCTCGGCTTCCCGGTGCTTCGTCTGCGCGGAGACTATCTGGCGATCGTCACGCTTGCCTTCGGCGAAATCATCCGTCTTGTCCTGATCAACTGGACCGAGGTCACCAAAGGTACGTTCGGCGTGTCCGGCATTGCCAAGGCAACGCTGTTCGGCATCAAGTTCGATGCCTCCAAGGATGGCTTTGCCGCATTGATGGGGCTGCCGATCTCGTCGGTCTACTACAAGATCTTCCTATTCTACCTGATCCTCGGTCTTTGCTTGATCACGGCTTTCGTGACGATCCGCATGCGTCGGATGCCGATCGGGCGCGCCTGGGAAGCGCTGCGCGAAGATGAGATCGCTTGCAAGTCGCTTGGCATCAACACGGTTACCACCAAGCTGACGGCTTTCGCCATGGGCGCCATGTTCGGCGGCATCGCCGGGTCCTTCTTCGCGGTACGCCAGGGCTTCGTGTCGCCCGAATCCTTCGTGTTCCTCGAATCGGCAGTGATCCTCGCGATCGTCGTCCTCGGCGGCATGGGGTCGCTAACCGGCATTGCGATCGCAGCGATCGTCATGATCGGCGGTACCGAAATTCTGCGTGAGCTTGACTTCCTGAAGGCCGTCTTCGGACCGAACTTCACGCCGGAACTCTACCGCATGCTGATCTTTGGCCTGGCCATGGTCGTCGTCATGGTCTGGAAGCCGCGCGGCTTCGTTGGATCGCGTGAACCGACCGCGTTCCTGCGCGAACGCAAGGCCGTCTCCGGCAGCTTTACCAAGGAAGGGCATGGCTGATGGCCCTCGAGACCACGACGATGACAATGACACAAGATCCCATTCTCAAGGTTGAGCACCTGTCGATGCGCTTCGGCGGTCTGATGGCCATCAACGACTTCTCTTTCGAGGCCTATCGCGGCGACATCACCGCGCTGATCGGCCCGAACGGGGCAGGTAAGACGACGGTATTCAACTGCATCACCGGTTTCTACAAGCCGACGATGGGTATGATCACGATGAAGCAGAAGTCCGGAAAGGAGTATCTCCTCGAGCGGCTGCCGGACTTCGAGATCACCAAGCATGCAAAGGTGGCGCGTACGTTCCAGAACATCCGGATGTTCTCCGGCATGACCGTGCTCGAGAACCTGCTGGTCGCGCAGCACAACAAACTGATGCTGGCGTCGGGCTATACTGTGCTCGGGCTCCTTGGATTTCCTGCCTACCGGCAGGCCTCCAGGGAGGCGACTGAACTCGCCAAGCATTGGCTCGAAAAGGCATCGCTGATCGACCGGGCAGACGACCCGGCCGGGGACTTGCCTTACGGCGCGCAGCGGCGGTTGGAGATTGCTCGTGCCATGTGCACGGGACCGGAGTTGCTGTGCCTCGATGAGCCTGCGGCTGGCCTCAATCCGCGCGAATCGCATGCGCTCAATGAACTGTTGCAGGGCATCCGCAGCGACACCGGCACCTCCATCCTGCTGATCGAGCATGACATGTCCGTGGTCATGGAGATATCGGACCATGTCGTCGTGCTCGAATATGGGCAGAAGATCTCCGACGGCACCCCGGATTTCGTGAAGAACGATCCAAGGGTCATCGCGGCCTATCTGGGTGTCGAGGATGAAGAGGTTGAACAGGTGATCGAACAAATCGAGGAAATCGAAGGCGGGCAGGGAGGCACCAAGCAATGACTGCGCCGCTGCTGCAAGTGAAAGCCGTCGAAACCTACTACGGCAACATTCGGGCGCTGAGCGGCGTCGATGTCGAGGTCCATCGCGGAGAAATCGTTTCGCTGATCGGTGCCAACGGCGCGGGCAAGTCGACATTGATGATGACGATCTGCGGCAGCCCGCAGGCGCGCACCGGCACGGTGATGTTCGACGGCCATGACATCACGCGCCTGCCGACCCACGAAATCGCGCGTATGAGGATTGCCCAGTCGCCGGAGGGACGGCGCATCTTCCCGCGCATGACGGTTTTCGAAAACCTGCAGATGGGGGCGAGCCTCGACAACCTGAAGCATTTCGACGAGGACGTGGAAAAGATCTTCAGGCTCTTTCCCCGGCTCAAGGAGCGTAAGGCACAGCGCGGCGGCACGCTGTCAGGCGGCGAGCAGCAGATGCTCTCGATCGGCCGCGCGCTGATGGCCCGGCCGAAACTGTTGCTTCTCGACGAGCCGTCGCTTGGTCTCGCGCCGCTGATCGTCAAGGGTATCTTCGAAGCGATCAAGAAACTCAACAAGGAGGAAGGCCTGACCGTCTTCCTCGTCGAGCAGAACGCCTTCGGCGCGCTCAAGCTTTCGGACCGCGGCTATGTGATGGTCAACGGACGGGTGACGATGAGCGGCAGCGGCAGGGATCTGCTCGCCAATCCGGAAGTGCGCGCGGCCTATCTCGAAGGCGGCCGTCATTGATCGCCCGCATCTGGAGCAAGTGACATGCAGGGAATTCTCTACGAAGAAGCGTCGATCTGGCAGTTTCTTTTCATAAGCTGCGTGCTTGGCGGCTGGACCGCCTGGCGCACGGGCAAGAGCGTGGCCGAAAGTTGGCATAACGTTCCGCGGCTGCTGCTCTACGTGGCGTTGCTCGGGCTGGCGATCCGTTTCATCCATCACGCCCTCTTCGGCGGTACGATGTTCAGCCTGCAATACTATATCGTGGACACGATCGTGCTTTTGTTGTTTGCTACCGTAGCTTTCCGGTACTACCGGACCAAGCAAATGACCAAAATCTACTATTGGCTCTACGAGAAGGCTTCACCTTTCTCCTGGAAGACCAAATAAAGGGAACAGCGCGTGCCGGTCCGCCGCGGCCGGTGCGAAGGAAACACCGGCGCAACTATGGTGGGCATTGCGCAGGTTGATAACGAGACCCGCTCGAATATTTGGGAGTAACAAGAATGAAAAAATCTCTTCTGTCGGCCGTTGCGCTGACGGCGATGGTCGCCTTCAGCGGCACCGCCTGGGCTGATATTCTCGTTGGTGTCGCCGGCCCGCTGACTGGCCCGAACGCCGCCTTCGGTGCGCAGCTCCAGAAAGGTGCCGAACAGGCCGCTGCCGACATCAACGCCGCTGGCGGTATCAACGGGGAACAGATCAAGCTTGTGCTCGGCGACGACGTTTCGGACCCGAAGCAGGGCATCTCGGTCGCCAACAAGTTCGTCGCTGACGGTGTGAAGTTCGTCGTTGGTCACTTCAACTCCGGTGTGTCGATCCCGGCATCGGAAGTCTATGCCGAAAACGGCATCCTGGAGATCACGCCGTCTGCGACCAACCCGCAGTTCACCGAGCGCGGTATGTGGAACACGTTCCGCACCTGCGGCCGTGACGACCAGCAGGGCGCAGTAGCCGGTGCCTACCTTGCCGCCAACTTCAAGGACGCGAAGATCGCCGTCATTCATGACAAGACCCCCTATGGTCAGGGTCTTGCTGATGAAACCAAGAAGTCGATGAACGAAGCCGGCCTCACCGAGGCCCTCTATGAAGGTGTCAACATCGGCGACAAGGACTTCTCGGCTCTGATCGCCAAGATGAAGGAAGCCGGCGTTTCGGTCGTCTACTGGGGCGGTCTGCACACCGAGGCCGGCCTGATCATGCGCCAGATGAAGGACCAGGGCCTGAAGGCAACGATGATGTCGGGTGACGGTATCGTTTCGAACGAACTGGCCTCGATCGCCGGCGACGCCGTCGACGGCACGCTGATGACCTTCGCGCCGGATCCGCGCAAGAACCCCGCTTCCAAGGAACTCGTCGAGAAGTTCCGTGCTGCCGGCTTCGAGCCGGAAGCCTATACGCTCTATTCCTACGCCGCTCTCCAAGTCATCGCAGAAGCTGCGAAGGCTGGCGGCACGACCGATGCGCAGGCTGTTGCCGAAGCGATCAAGGCCAAGGGTCCGTTCAAGACCGCGATCGGCGAGCTCGGCTATGACGAAAAGGGCGACATCACCCGCCCGGACTACGTCATGTACACCTGGAAGAAGGGCGACGACGGCAAGTACACCTACTTCCAGAACGAGTAGTTCTGATTTCGGACCTTGCGTCCGATCTGTTGGGCCCGGCGAGCGATCGCCGGGCTTTTCTTTTTGGCGAGGCCGAGAGCATAACGCTTTCAAGTGGAACTGCTGGAAGCGGAAGGATGCTCATCTAAGCGATGGGGCTTTGGCGCAGCGATTGGCTATTTCAGCAAGGTGTCTCGCAGTGACGAGACTTCGGCGCGCAACCGCTCGAGATCATCGGCGCCAAGTTTTGTCGCCTCCGTGAGGCCGCGCGGCACATCGACCGCCTTCCGGCGCAGTGCCTTGCCCATGTCGGTCAATTGTACCCGGACCTGCCGCTCGTCCGTCTTATCCCGCACGCGGGCGATGTAGGCGGCCGCTTCGAGGCGTTTCAGCATCGGGGTGAGTGTGCTCGATTCCAGGAAGAGCCGTTCGCCGAGGCTGCCGACGGTCTGGTCGTCCTTTTCCCACAGCAACACCATCACGAGATATTGCGGGTAGGTGAGGTCGAGTTCCTCCAGCAGAGGCTTGTAGATGCGCGTTAAGGCGTGGTTTGCGGAATAGACCGCAAAGCAGAGGAAACTATCGAGCGTCAGCATCGCATCGTCATCCTTGAGTTCGGTGCCAGTCATCGTTCTCTCCTGTCATCTCCTTAAAATAAATCGTTCGCGATATAATCGCAAGGTATTGACAGGTGTGCGATCGCAATATAAAGCTTTGTGCACGATCTAATTGATGGCGATTTAAACGGGAATATATCGCGCACGATTTAATCGCTAGTTATTTACCGGCAGCGCGGCATGACCGCAGGGAAGAAGGAGCGTTTCCATGAGCAAGGCAGTCAGCAAGACCGAAACCAGCAGCATCTCCCGCCGTGATGTCCTCTCGGCCGCTTTCGGCGCTGCGGCGACCGCTGCAGCCGTATCGGCCGTCAACAGCTCGGCCAAGGCCGCCGACGTGTCAGCGGCAAGCAACAACCAGTCGAGCGCCCGTTCGCACGGTGGGGGGATTTCGGGCAGCCGCATCACCACCCGCGATGGCGTCGAGATCTATTACAAGGACTGGGGTCCAAAGGATGGCCCGGTCGTCGTGCTCAGCCACGGCTGGCCGCTGTCGTCGGACAGCTGGGAAGCGCAGGCCTTCCACCTCGCCGCCAATGGCTTCCGCGTCATCACCCATGACCGCCGCGGCCATGGGCGCTCGTCGCAGCCCTGGGACGGCAACGACATGGATCACTATGCCGACGACCTTGCCGATCTGATCAATGCGCTCGATCTGAAGGGCATCTTCCTTGCGGGCTTTTCCACCGGCGGCGGCGAGATCAGCCGTTACATCGGCCGCCACGGCACCAGCCGCGTCGCCAAGGCCGGGTTGATCTCGGCGGTGCCGCCGCTGATGGTCAAGACCGACAAGAACCCCGGCGGCCTGCCGAAGGAGGTGTTCGACGGGCTGCAGGCGGCAAGCCTCAAGGATCGCTCGAAGCTCTACCGCGATATCGCCTCGGGTCCGTTCTTCGGCTTCAACCGCCCGGG
>NZ_JBQENM010000034.1:0-68908 GCF_052044795.1 Ensifer sp. 22521 | reverse complement strand
ACCAGCTTCTCATTCGGTTTGCGCCAAGCTAGGCGCAAATCTTGCGCTTTGCCGACCTGGTGGTTCTGGCGGGGTGGCTGCACCCGTTCCCATTCCGAACACGGCCGTGAAACGCCCCAGCGCCGATGGTACTTCGTCTTAAGACGCGGGAGAGTAGGTCGCTGCCAGGTCTGCAAAACGCAAGAGAAACAACCGCCGCTCCCCTTCGAGGCATCGCCGAGAAGGATAAGGTAGCGGCGGAAACAAACCGAAACATCTTCTCGACACACACTTCGGCCCTGCCGAACACGGGCCGCCACCAAGCGGCCCTTTTGTTTTGCTAGACTGAAAATAATCAGTGCGTCCCTTACGCGAGACAAATCCTACCGATTTGCTCGGCACAGACAAACAACGAGATTTTGCTTCGCAAAACTCGGACCGGATTAAACGGGATTTTGCCTTCGGCAAAACCCGGAAAGAGCGGATAAATCCCATAGGGATTTACCGCGATGACGGATAAACCGCTTAGCGGTTTACCTAGATGGCGCGGGGTGGAGCAGCCCGGTAGCTCGTCAGGCTCATAACCTGAAGGCCGCAGGTTCAAATCCTGCCCCCGCAACCAAATCAAAAAAAGCCCGCGCGGAGAAATCCGCCGGGCTTTTTTGGCGTTTCTCAACCACCAAAACCACCGTCACCACGCGAAACCACCACGCCCGCAAGCATAAAGCGCGCTGAAACGGCAAACCGCGACGCGATGCCAGACACTTGACCAACCCCTTCTAGCCAGCGGCGATTGTTGTGTTTTGACCAATGAAACCTGACGTCGCTGGGTGGCCAAGCAAGTAGAAGCAAGCGTATGGGCAGAGTGCACGACAGCGAAGCACATCCTGCTGATCGGCCCCTCCAGGCACCCGCTCTGCGCGATGCAGCTGGACAAGCTCTCGAAAATAGAAACTATCGCCATAATCAAAAGGGAGTCGCACCAGGCTCCGAAAATGGCGGGGGGATTCGCGAGCATGGCCTATCAGGGGACTTTGGGTATCGAGCGAACCCGACTGGTCTACGCACTCTTTCTCGTTTGCGCCGGGCTGGCGATCCTCGGCAGTCTGCTTGCCGCTTCAGACGAGTCCCCTTGGCGCTGGTTGCACTATCTGACGAAGCCGACGGCGGCCTTGTTGCTTTTCGTCGTGGTCCTGCGCAACAGCCCGGCCTCGTCACGCACCTACGGCATGGCAGTCGCCATCGGCCTGCTTTTTGCCGCGGCCGGCGACACGTTTCTGATGCTGCCCGGCGATTATTTCCTCGCCGGGTTGATCTGCTTCCTGCTGACCCATTGCGCCTACATCTTCGCACTCACCCGCGATGCCAAATTTGCGGCCCATCCCGGGCTGTTCGGTGCTTTCGCTCTGATCGCCTTTGCCGTCGTCGCTGGCCTCTGGACGTCCCTGCCGCCGGAGATGCGCATCCCAGTCATCATCTACGCATTGGCGCTCGGCGCCATGGCCGCCCAGGCCATTTGCCGCCTAAGGCAGTTCTCGGGAACGCCGGCGCAGGCAACCGCGCGGTTTGCCGCCTATGGCGGCCTACTGTTCATGATCAGCGACACGCTGCTTGCCTATGGCCGCTTCCGCTGGCAGATCCCCTACAACGCACTCTGGGTGCTCGGCACCTATTATGCCGCCCAGTATTTCTTCGCCCGTTCGACGCAAGCCCATGACAGCAAACGATAACTCATCCGCGCAGCTTCGCTCCACCTTGGACCGGCTGCGCGGCGCATGGCTGGAACAGCGTCCAACCACCGAGCAACGACGTGACGACCTGAGCCGGCTCAAGGATCGGCTGCGCGCCCGCAAGGACGAGATGTGCGAAGCGATCAATGCGGATTTCGGCCATCGCGCCCGGCATGAAACGCTGCTGGGCGAGGGCGGCGTCGTGCTTTCCGAGATCGATCACACGCTGGCGAAACTCAAGCGCTGGGTCCGGCCGGAGCAGCGGAAAGCCGGATGGAAGCTCTGGCCGGCCAAGGCAGAAGTGCGCTTCGTGCCGCTTGGCGTCGTCGGCATCATCTCGCCGTGGAACTACCCGGTCAATCTGGCGCTCGCGCCCCTGGTCGCGGCGATTGCTGCCGGCAACCATGTCTACCTGAAGCCCTCGGAGCATACGCCGAAAACGGCAGAGTTCCTGCGGTCGCTGCTTGCCGAGGTCTTTCCCACGTCGCGGGTGGCGGTCGCGCTTGGCGGCCCCGAGCTTTCCGCCAGTTTCTCGGCTCTTCCCTTCGATCATCTGTTCTTCACCGGCTCGACCGCCGTCGGGCGCAAGGTGATGGCGGCAGCCGCGCAAAACCTGACGCCGGTAACGCTCGAGCTCGGCGGCAAGTCGCCGGCGATCATCGGAGAAACCGCCGATCTCGCAAAAGCCGCAAGGCGTGTTACGACCGGCAAGTTCTTCAATGCCGGACAGACCTGCATCGCGCCCGACTACGTTCTGATTCATGAGAGCAGACGCGATGCCTTCGTGGACTTGCTGAAGCAGGAAATCGCCACGCGTTATCCGGCAAAGCGTCGCTTCGACGATTACACGGAGATCGTCAATGCCGGCCAGCACGAACGTCTGAAACGGCTGATCGCCGATGCCGATCGGCGCGGCCACAGGGTGGTCCCGCTTCTCGATGGGACACAGGACGCGCCCGGACGCCCACGCTTTCTCCCGCCGACAGTCATCCTCGATCCGGATCGCGACAGCGCCGTCATGGGCGAGGAGATCTTCGGCCCGATCCTGCCTGTTGTCAGCTACGCTTCGATCGACGCGGCGATCGGCCATGTGCTCGGCCATGACCGTCCGCTGGCGCTTTATTGCTTCACGCGCAGCGAGGCCGAAATCGAAGCCATGCTCTCGCGCGTCGTCGCCGGTGGCGTCTGCATCAACGACACGCTCTACCAGTTCGGCTGCAACGACCTGCCGTTCGGCGGCGTCGGCGCCAGCGGAATGGGACACTATCACGGGCGCGACGGATTCCTGACATTCTCCAAGGCAATGCCGATCTTGCGGAAATACGATCCGGCGCCGAGCGACCTGGTGAAACCGCCCTATAAAGGCATCGCCGACTGGGTGATCCGTTTCCTTTCGCGATAGCTGCCAAAAAAACTGCATGCGCGCTGCAATTTCGCCTTGTAGCTCTAGTTGCTAGAGGTCGTAGCCTTGCTTCAAGATTGCAAGGAGCAGGTCATGGCGAGCACTATTCGAGAAGCCCGTTATCGCGTCGAAGGCATGGATTGCGCATCCTGCGCGACCAAGATCGATACGGCGGTACGCAGGCTGTCAGGCGTCGAGGACGTTTCGGTCTCCGTATCGGCAGGCACGATGTCGGTAAAATTTGCCGATGAGAATGATCTCGCGACATCGATCGTCAGCAAAGTCGGAAAGCTGGGATATCGTCTGCATCCGATCAATGCTGGCCAGACGCTGGAACGGAAAGCAGCGCATGTGTGCTCCGGCCATGACCATGGCCACGATCATGACCACGACCGCGATCATGGGCATCACCACGACCGCCACGATCATCACGATGAGGGCCACGCCGCACAGAAGGGCGAAGACGCAGCGGCTGCGGCAATGGGCCTTCATGGCCATGACCATGGCCCGGCGAGCGGCCCGTGGTGGAAATCGGGTAAGGGCAAGCTGACGATCGCCAGCGGCCTGGCGCTGATCGCCGCCTACGCGGTCGGCAAGATGGTTCCGGCCACAGAGCCCTGGATCTTCACGCTGGCCATGCTGGTCGGCCTGTTGCCGATCGCGCGCCGCGCCCTTGCCGCTGCCACCATGGGCACGCCGTTTTCGATCGAGATGCTGATGACGCTCGCTGCCGTTGGCGCGGTCTTCATCGGGGCGACCGAAGAAGCGGCGATGGTGGTGCTGCTCTTCCTGATCGGCGAGTTGCTGGAGGGCGTAGCGGCCGGCAAGGCGCGCGCCAGCATCCAGTCGCTGACAGCACTCGTTCCAAAGACCGCCTTCGTCGAGCGGGAGGGCCGGCTGGACGAAGTTCCCGCCGAGACGCTCAGTGTCGGCGCTGTCATTCTCGTTCGTCCCGGCGACCGGATTCCGGCCGATGGTGTAGTACTGTCAGGCGAGAGCGCCGTTGACGAGGCGCCAGTGACCGGCGAGAGCACGCCGGTGCGCAAGGAGGTCGACGACACCGTCGTTGCGGGCACCGTCAATGGTTCCGGTGCGCTGCGCGTGCGAGTGACGGCCGCTGCTGCGGACAACACCATCGCGCGGATTGTCCGCCTGGTGGAGGAAGCACAGGAAAGCAAGGCGCCGACCGAGCGCTTCATCGATCGCTTCTCGCGGTACTATACGCCAGGTGTCGTCGTGGTTGCGGCGCTGGTCGCCGTGCTGCCGCCGCTTCTATGGGGCGGCGCCTGGGACGAATGGATCTACAAGGGCCTCGCGATCCTCCTGATCGGCTGCCCTTGCGCTCTGGTTATCTCGACGCCGGCTGCGATCGCTGCCAGCCTTTCGGCTGGCGCCCGGCGCGGCCTGCTGATGAAGGGCGGCGCAGTGCTCGAGAATGTCGGCAAGGTGACCGCCGCCGCCTTCGACAAGACCGGCACGCTCACCGAAGGCAAGCCGAAGGTGACCGACATTGTCGGCTTCGGCCGATCGGAGACCGAGGTTCTGTGCCTGGCGGCGGCACTCGAGCAGGGATCGAGCCATCCGCTTGCCCGCGCCATCTTGGAGCGGAGCGCAGCTGACGGCCTTGTCGTCCCCAATATCGCGACCGTAAATGCGGTCGGCGGCAAGGGGCTCGAAGGGTCAGTCGAGGGCGTCGCATTGTTCTTCGGCTCGCCAAAGGCGGCCGCTGAGCGGGCACCGATGACGGCGGCTGAGACGGCGCGTGTTTCGGCGCTCAACGACGAAGGCAAGACGGTTTCGGTGCTGGCGGCCGGTGGCGTGATTGCTGGTGCCATTGCCATGCGCGACGAGCCGCGGCCGGATGCGGCCGCCGGCGTGAAGGCGCTGACCGATGCTGGTCTGCGCGTCGTCATGCTGACCGGTGACAACCGCCGCACGGCGGAAGCAATCGGCCGCCAGTTCGGCATGGAGGTTCGCGCCGAGCTCCTGCCCGAGGACAAGCAACGCATCGTCCGTGAACTGAAGGCCGAGGGCTTCAACGTCGCCAAGATCGGCGACGGCATCAACGACGCGCCGGCGCTGGCGGCGGCCGACATCGGCATTGCCATGGGCGGCGGCACCGATGTTGCCCTTGAGACAGCCGATGCAGCGGTCCTGCATGGCCGGGTGGGCGATGTGGCGGCGATGATCCGGCTGTCCCGCGCCACCATGCGCAATATCGTTGAGAACATCACCATCGCGCTCGGCCTGAAGGCGGTCTTCCTGGTGACGACGATCATCGGTGTCACCGGCCTTTGGCCCGCCATCCTGGCCGACACCGGCGCCACAGTGCTCGTTACCATGAACGCTCTGCGTCTGCTTCGGCCGTTGCGAGCCGCTTGAACAGCTAAAATGCCTCAAAAAGACGACCGGCGGCACATGGTGTCGCCGGTTTTTCGCGTCCAGGCGCCTGTGTATATTCACGCTGGACTCTCACCAGCGATCTGATGAGAGTATAAGGAGAACTCGATTGAGGGCTTCCGCCCCGAAAAATCGATGATAAACTTATACCAAATGGTAAAAAAATCGCCGGCACGGTTTCTGGGAAGAATGCCGAAGCGGGCCAGTTTGGGGATCGCAAGGCCAATATGGACAATATTGCCATCGAACTGCGTGGGATCGACAAAAGTTTCGGCCCGGTCCACGCCAACAAGAACATCAATCTGAAGGTCCGCAAAGGGACGATCCACGGCATCATTGGCGAAAACGGTGCGGGGAAATCGACCCTGATGTCGATCCTCTACGGCTTCTATCAGGCCGACAGCGGCGAGATCCTCGTCGACGGCAAACCCGTTGCCATCCGTGATCCGAACGCGGCGATCGCCGCCGGCATCGGCATGGTCCACCAGCACTTCATGCTGGTCGAGAACTTCACTGTTCTGGAAAACATCATGCTTGGCGCCGAGGACAGCCAGATCCTCAACAAGGGCATTGCCAAGGCGCGCGTCGAGTTGAAACGGCTGGAGCGCGAATACGCGTTGGAAGTCGATCCGGACGCCGTCATCGAGGAGTTGCCGGTCGGTCTGCAGCAGCGCGTCGAGATCCTGAAGGCGCTCTATCGCCGGGCCGATATCCTGATTTTGGACGAGCCGACGGGCGTCTTGACGCCGGCCGAGGCCGATCACCTCTTCCGCGTGCTCGAGCAATTGAAGAGCCAGGGCAAGACCGTCATTCTGATCACCCACAAGCTGCGCGAGATCATGGCGATCACCGACGAGGTTTCGGTCATGCGCCGCGGCGAGATGGTGGCGACCCGCACGACGGCCGAAACGTCGGTCGAAGAGCTCGCCGAGCTCATGGTCGGGCGCCGCGTGCTCTTGCGTGTGGAGAAAGGCGAAGCCAAGCCCGGCGAGGTCAAGCTCGCCGTCGAGGGGTTGACCGTCAAGGATGGCCGTGGGGTTACCATGGTCGACAATGTCTCGTTCAATCTGCGGGCTGGCGAGATTGTCGGCATCGCCGGTGTTGCCGGCAACGGCCAGTCGGAACTGCTGGAAGCGATCTCCGGCATCCGCCGCGCCGTTTCCGGCTCCGTGCTCCTGAACGGCAAACCGATCGATGTCACCGGGCGCGCCGACCCCTCCGAGCTGCGTGATCGTGGTCTCGCCCATGTTCCGGAAGACCGCCACCATGTCGGCCTCGTCCTGAAGTTCGAAGAATGCGAAAACGCCATCCTCGGCTATCACCATGACAAGCGCTATCTCAACGGCGTCTTCCTCGACGTTGATGCGATTCGCAAGGACGCCGAGAAGCGCATCGGCGAATACGACATCCGCCCGCCGAACCCACGCTTGAAGACCGCGAATTTCTCCGGCGGCAACCAGCAGAAGATCGTGCTGGCACGCGAGATGGAGCGCGGGCCTGACGTGCTGATCATCGGTCAGCCGACGCGCGGCGTCGACGTCGGCGCCATCGAATTCATCCATAAGCGGATCATCGAGATGCGCGACCAGGGCAAGGCTGTCCTTCTGGTCTCCGTCGAGCTCGATGAAATCCGCGCCCTGTCGGACCGCATTCTGGTCATGTTCGCCGGCCGTGTCGTCGGCGAGCGCGATCCTGATGCGACCGAGGGCGAACTCGGCCTCCTGATGGCCGGTGTAGAAGGCCGCAAGGAGGCCGCAGAATGAGCACCCCTTATGCTAAGCTCCCGGGCTGGGTCGAATATGGCCTCATCCCGCTGATCAACCTCGCGGTCGCCTTCCTCGTTGCCGGCCTCGTGGTGCTGCTCGTCGGCGAAAATCCCCTGGAAGCGGCCTATCATCTGATCAACGGTGCCTTCGGCCGAGGCGAGTATTTGGGCTTCACGCTCTACTACGCCACCACCTTCATCTTCACCGGTCTTGCCGTCGCCGTCGCCTTCCATGCCGGCCTCTTCAACATTGGCGGCGAAGGCCAGGCCTATGTTGGCGGCATTGGCGTGGCGCTCGCCTGCCTCTGGCTCGATCAGACGATGCCCTGGTTCGTGGTGTTCCCGCTGGCGATCCTTGGGTCCGCCTTCTTCGGCGCGGCCTGGGCCTTCCTGCCCGGTTGGCTGCAGGCCAAGCGCGGCAGCCACATCGTCATCACCACCATCATGTTCAATTTCATCGCGTCGAGCCTGATGGTCTATCTCTTGACACGCGTCCTGAAGCCGCTCGGCTCCATGGCGCCGCAGACGCGGACCTTCGCCGAAGGCGGGCAATTGCCGAAGCTCGACTGGCTGCTTGCGATCTTCGGACTGAACGTCGGTACGGCGCCGTTCAACGTCTCGTTCCTGCTGGCGCTCGTTGCGGCCTTCTGTGTCTGGCTGCTGATCTGGCGTACCAAGCTCGGATACGAAATGCGCACTATGGGCCACAGCCCGTCGGCGGCACGCTACGCGGGCATGAGCGAGAGCCGCGTCACCGTTATCACCATGATGATCTCGGGTGGTCTCGCGGGCATGATGGCGCTGAACCCGATCATGGGTGAACAGGCGCGCATGCAGCTCGACTTCGTGCAAGGTGCAGGCTTCGTCGGCATCGCCGTGGCGTTGATGGGCCGCTCGCATCCGGCCGGCATCATCCCGGCCGCGGTGCTCTTCGGCATGCTCTATCAGGGCGGGGCCGAGATCTCCTTTGAAATGCCGTCGATCTCGCGCGACATGATCGTCATCATCCAGGGCCTGGTCATTCTCTTCGCCGGTGCACTCGAAAACATGTTCCGGCCGGCAATCACCCGGCTGTTTACGATGCAGAGCCGCCGTGCGGCCGTCGTGACGCAGACCAAGGGAGCTTGAAGCCATGGATTTCTTCCACGTCATCGTGGTGCTCCTCGAGTCCACCATCCGTGTTTCCGTTCCGCTGATCTTCGCAGCCCTTGCCGGGCTGTTCACCGAACGCGCCGGCGTTTTCGACATCGGCCTTGAAGGCAAGATGCTTGGTGCGGCCTTTGCGGCCGGCGCCGTCGCTGCGGTCACCCAGTCCGTGTGGATGGGGCTGCTTGCGGCGATCCTGATCTCGATCGCGCTGTCGTTGGTGCACGGCTACGCCTCGATCACCCAGCGCGGCAACCAGATCGTCTCCGGTGTCGCGATCAACTTCATCGTCGCCGGCTCGACCGTCATTCTCGGTGAAGCCTGGTTCCGCCAGGGCGGCCGCACGCCGGCGCTCGGGGAAGGTTCCCGTTTCCAGACGATCACCTTTCCCTATGCCGACAGCGTCAGGGAGATCCCGATCCTCGGCCCGATCTATTCTGACCTGCTTTCCGGCCATTTCCTTCTGACCTATGTCGCCTTCGCGATGGTGCCAATCAGCTGGTGGATCCTTTACCGCACCCGCTTCGGCCTGCGCTTACGCGCCGTCGGCGAAAATCCGGGCGCGGTCGATACCGCCGGCATCTCGGTTCTCTGGCTGCGTTATCGCGCAGTTATCTGCTGCGGCATCCTCTGCGGCTTTGCCGGTGCCTATCTGTCGCTGGCGATGACCGCCGGCTTCGTCAAGGGAATGACCGCTGGCAAGGGCTACATCGCGCTCGCAGCGCTGATCTTTGCCAAATGGCGGCCGTTCAACATCATGCTGGCCTGCCTGCTCTTCGGTTTCCTCGATGCGCTGGCGATCCGCCTTCAGGGCAATCCCCTGCCGCTGATCGGCCAGGTGCCGGTGCAGTTGATGCAGGCGCTGCCCTACATTCTGACCGTGATCCTGCTCGCCGGGTTCATCGGCAAGGCCATCCCGCCGAAGGCCGGCGGTGTCCCCTATGTCAAGGAGCGCTAGAACCATGGAAAAGGAACTGTTCGAGGCCGCGCGTGACGCGATGGCCAAGGCGCACGCGCCCTATTCGAAGTTTCCGGTCGGCGCGGCGATCCGTGCCGAGGACGGCAAGATCTATACCGGCGCCAACATCGAGAACCTGTCGTTCCCTGAAGGGTGGTGCGCTGAGACCACCGCTATCAGCCATATGGTCATGGCAGGCCAACGCAAGATCATGGAAGTGGCCGTCATCGCCGAGAAGCTGGCGCTCTGCCCACCCTGCGGCGGCTGCCGGCAGCGGCTGGCGGAATTTTCCGGTGCCAGCACGCGGATCTTCCTGTGTGATGAGACCGGGGTGAAGAAGACCCTGGCGCTGTCGGACCTGCTGCCGCACAGCTTCGAGACCGAGATCCTCGGATGACCGCGGCCGCTGAATTGCTGAAATCCAGGCTCGGCGGCCTTTCGCCGCGCTATGGCATCGTGCTCGGTTCCGGGCTCGGCTCGCTGGTCGATGCCGTGGACGAAACGCTGCGGCTTTCCTATGCCGACATACCAGGGTTCCCGGTCAGCAGCGTCTCCGGCCATGCCGGCGAACTCGTCGCCGGAACGCTCTCGGGCGTTCCTGTTGTCATGCTCTCCGGCCGAGTCCATTATTACGAACAGGGCGACGCCAACGCGATGCGCCTGCCGCTGGAAACCCTGAAAGCGCTCGGCATTGAGTGCCTGGTGCTGACCAATTCCGCAGGATCGCTGCGGGAGGATCTGCCGCCGGGATCGGTGATGCGGATTTCCGATCACATCAACTATTCGGGCTTCAACCCGCTGATCGGCGTGGAAAGCGACGATCGCTTCGTCGGCATGACCAATGCCTATGATGCCGAGCTCGCCGGAAGAATGCAGGAGAGTGCCGAACGCCTCGGCATTCCGCTTCTTGGCGGCGTCTATATGTGGTTCTCCGGCCCGAGTTTCGAGACGCCGGCCGAGATCCGCATGGCCCGCATCCTTGGCGCCGATGCCGTCGGCATGTCCACGGTTCCGGAGGTCATTCTCGCCCGTTTCTTCGGGCTGAGGGTCGTCGCCGCTTCGGTGATCACCAATTTCGGCGCCGGCATGACCGGGGGCGAGATCAGCCATCACGAGACGAAGGACATGGCGCCGGTTGGTGGCAAGCGGCTTGCCGCGATCCTCGCCGACATGATCGCAGCCGACGCGGTGCGCGGGTGACGATGCTTCCGCAGGAAACAATCAGGCGCAAGCGCAACGGCGAACGCCTCGCTCCAGCCGAGATCGCGGACTTTGTCCGCGGCCTTTCGGATGGCTCGATCTCCGAAGGGCAGGTCGCCGCTTTCGCCATGGCGGTCTGGTTTTCCGGCATGAGCCGCGACGAGACCGTGGCCCTGACCCTCGCGATGCGCGACTCCGGCGAAACACTCGACTGGAGCACCATCGGTCGCCCGATCGCCGACAAGCATTCTACCGGCGGCGTTGGCGACAACGTCTCGCTGATGCTGGCGCCGATCGTCGCCGCCTGCGGCCTTGCCGTGCCGATGATTTCGGGGCGCGGGCTCGGGCATACGGGCGGCACGCTCGACAAGCTCGAATCGATACCCGGCTACGATATCCAGCCGTCGGCGGCGCTATTCCGCAGGACAGTCGACGAGATCGGCTGCGCAATCATCGGCCAGACGGCGAACCTCGCTCCGGCCGACAAACGGCTTTATGCGATCCGCGACGTGACCGCGACCGTCGATTCCGTGCCGCTGATCACGGCCTCGATCCTGTCGAAGAAGCTGGCCGCCGGCCTTCAGTCGCTGGTGCTCGACGTCAAGCTCGGCAATGGCTCCTTCATGAGCGATGCCAAGGAAGCGGAGGTGCTTGCGCGCTCGCTGGTCGATGTCGCCAACGGCGCCGGCGTTCGTACCTCGGCGCTTCTGACCGACATGAACGAACCGCTGGCCGATGCCGCCGGCAACGCGTTGGAGATCGACAATTGCCTGGCCTTCCTCCGGGGCGAGAAGAAGGGCACTCGGCTCGAAACGGTCGTCCTGGCCTTTGCTGCCGAAATGTTGGTGGCGGGGGGCGTCGCTGGTGATGCCGAACAGGGCGAAGCGCTGGCGCGCAAGGCGCTTTCAAGCGGGGCGGCGCTCGAATGCTTCGGAAAAATGGTGCACGCGCTCGGCGGCCCGACGGATTTCGTCGAGCGCTCGGTGGCCTATCTCGGGCGTGCGCCGGTCATCTTGCCGGTCGAAGCGAAGCAGTCCGGCTATCTTGCAGCCTGTGAGACCCGCGAACTGGGCATGGCTGTCATTGCGCTCGGCGGCGGACGGTCGCATCCGGATGACAGGATCGATCATCGGGTCGGCTTCGATGCGCTGAAGCCGCTCGGTACGCAGATCGAGAAGGGCGACCTGATTGCCTTTGTTCATGCGGCCGATCGGGATGCTGCGGACGTAGCCCGTCGGCGTCTGCACGAACTCTATACGATCGATGATATCGAGCCGACGAAGCGTTCGCCGATTCTCGCGAAAATCACCTGACGAGGTGCAGGGCACCGTCCTCGACGCGGAAGGATGACAGCCGGTTCAGGAACGTCATGCCGATAAGCGTGCCGGAGAGCGCCTTGTCCGGCAGCACCAGTGCCTGAACGTCGCGTACCGATATGCCGCCGATCTCGATCCGGTTCAGCATCGCCGGAGCCGCTTCGACGACACCATTGGCAGTATTGACGCGAGCCGTGAAGGAAAGCGTGCTTGGTGCAATGCCGAGCCGGCGTGCGGTCGAAAGGTTGATGGCGATGCTGCTGGCGCCGGTGTCGACCAGGCCGCGCTCGCTGCGGCCGTTGATGCGGAAAGTGCCAAAGAAGTGGCCCCTGCCATCGGCGTCGAGCACAACGCTCCGCCCCGCCGCATACTTTGCCGTGGTCGTCGGCGGGGCTGCAGCTTCCTTGGCAGCCGTCTTGTTACCGCCTTGCATCAAGGCGGTCGTTGCCAAGTGCGGAACCACCATGGCTGCAAGTGCGGCCAAACCTGCCAATGCGAGCAAACGGACGAGCATGGACATCACCCTTCAATGGCATCGGATGCAGCAAACGCAAATTGCTGCGGAGACCGGTCTGCACGCCCGAAAAGGAGGCGCGATCGCTATGGAGCAGTAGACCGCATGACGCCTAAGACGACATAAAAAAGCCGCCGGATACCGGCGGCTTTCTCACGGATTTGCAATCCTGGTTAAGGATCAGGAAATCATTTGGTGCCGTACATGCGGTCGCCCGCGTCACCGAGGCCGGGCATGATGTATCCGAGTTCGTTGAGGTGGCTGTCGATCGAGGCCGTGTAGATCGGCACGTCCGGGTGTGCACCCTGGAAATTGCGGATCCCCTCGGGGGCAGCCAGCAGGCAGAGGAAGCGGATGTTCTTGGCGCCGCGCTCCTTCAGCTTGTCGATCGCTGCGATCGACGAGTTGCCGGTGGCGAGCATCGGGTCGACGACGATGATGAGGCGTTCGGACAGGCTTTCCGGCGCCTTGAAGTAATACTCCACCGCTTCCAGCGTCTCATGGTCACGATAGACGCCGATGTGCGAGACGCGGGCCGAAGGCACCAGCTCGAGCATGCCTTCCAGAAGCCCGTTGCCGGCGCGCAGGATCGAGGCGAACACAAGCTTCTTGCCCTCGAGGACCGGCGAGTCCATTTCCTCCAGCGGAGTCTCGATCCGCTCCATCGTCAGTTCGAGATCGCGCGTGACCTCGTAGCAGAGCAGCGTCGAGATCTCCCGGAGAAGCCGGCGGAAACCCGCGGTTGAGGTCTCCTTCTTGCGCATGATGGTCAGCTTGTGCTGCACAAGCGGATGATCGATCACTGTAACGCCGTTCATGGCTCACCTTTCCGGATTTTTTGTATCCGTCCTTTTTCCATGGAATGCGTCGTCGCCGCAAGGGTATTGGCCGGCCGGAGAACGTCATCCCCAGCCGACGGACGGCAATCCGGCGTCGCGGTTTCCAGAGCATCCCGCTTTCAAGCGTAATCGCTTGAAGCGGGAAGATGCTCTGGCATCATAGGCTAGAGCCAAGTGCGTTCACCTGAACGCACGGCGCTCTAGATCCGCGCGAGCAGCCGCTGGCGCGTCGGCTCGTCGACGAAGGCGGCCTCGATCGCCGTGCGGGTCATGCGGTTGATCTCCTCGTCGGTGAAGCCCATCACCGCAGAGGCGATGTCGTATTCCTGAGCGAGCGACGTATGGAAGAACGGTGGATCGTCGGAATTGAGCGTGACGCGCACGCCGGCCTCGTAAAGTGCCCGCAATGGGTGCGAGGCGAAGTCCGGGAAGACCTGCAGCGAGATGTTGGAGCCGGGGCAGACTTCGAGCACGACTCCGGCATCGGCAAGGCGCCGCACCAGATCCATGTCTTCGATCGCCCGAACGCCATGGCTGATGCGCGAGGGGTGCACGTGGTCAAGCGCGTCGCGCACACTAAAGGCGCCGGAGAGCTCGCCCGCATGGATCGTCAGGCCAAGGCCTGCGTCCCGTACAATGTCGAAGGCGCGGGCAAAATCGGCCACGTTGTGCATGCGTTCTTCGCCAGCGAGGTTGAAGCCGGTGACGAGCGCATGCTCCCGCCTGGCCGCGAATTCTGCGGTCTTGATTACGGACTCCGGGCCGAGATGGCGAATGCCTGTGATCAGCATGCGCGATTCGATCCCGGTCTTCTGCCTTGCGGCTTCCATGCCGGCGGCAAGGCCCTCAAGGTAAGCTTTCGCGCCCAGGCCGATCGTGTTGCCGTGGTCGGGCGAAACGATGATTTCACTGTAGATCGTGCCGGCTTCGGCAAGCTCCGTCAGATAGGCTTCGGCGAGCAGTGCGTAGTCTTCCTCGGTCCGAAACAGCGAGGCGGTGGCGTCGTAGCATTTCACGAAGCTGGTGAAGTCTTCCCAGACATAGGCCCTGTCACGGATGATCGCGCTGGTGTCGATGCCATACTTCTCGGCCTGAGCTAAAGCCAGCTCAGGCGGCGTCGCGCCTTCGATGTGGCAATGCAGCTCCGCCTTCTTCAGATGCGCGGTCAAATGAGGCTTCTCCCATGATGGCCCGGCGCGATGCCGAGATGTTTGGCGACGGATTCGCCGATATGCGCGAAGGTGTTGGCGACGCCGAGCGAGCGGCTGCGCAGCGACGGTCCGAACATCAGCACCGGCACCCGCTCGCGCGTATGGTCGGTGCCGCGCCAGGTCGGGTCGCAGCCGTGATCGGCCGTGAGGATGACGATGTCGGTGGGCTGCAGGCGGCGGTCGAGATCCGGCAGGCGCGCATCGAAGGCTTCGAGTGCTGCCGCGTAACCGGCGACGTCGCGGCGATGGCCGTAGAGCATGTCGAAATCGACGAAATTGGTGAAGACCAGGCTGCCGTCTTCGGCCTCGTCGATGGCCGCGAGACTTGCGTCGAAGAGCGCCATATTGCCGTCGGCCTTCGTCAGCTTCGTCACCCCCTGGTGGGCGAAGATGTCGCCGATCTTGCCGATCGCGTGAACCGTGCGCCCCGCTTCCGTCAGCCGGTCGAGGATCGTCGGCTCCGGCGGCAGCACGGAATAGTCACGGCGATTGCCGGTCCGGGTGAAAGTCTGCGGGCTGGTGCCGACGAAGGGGCGGGCGATCACGCGGCCGATATTGTAGTCGTCGACCAGGCGGCGGACCGTCTGGCAAAGCTCAAGCAGGCGATCGAGCCCGAAGCTCTGCTCATGCGCCGCGATCTGGAAGACCGAGTCCGAAGAGGTGTAGCAGATCGGCTTGCCGCTGCGCATGTGCTCCTCGCCGTGGCGGGCGATGATGTCGGTGCCGGAAGCATGGCAATTGCCGAGGATGCCGGGAATGTTGCCTTCGCGGCAGATGGTTTCGACGAGCTCGGGCGGAAAGGCATCGCCTTCAGCCGAAAAGTAACCCCAATCGAACATGACCGGCGTGCCGCCGATTTCCCAGTGCCCGGAGGGCGTGTCCTTGCCGCGCGAGACTTCGCTGGCGGCGCCAAAGGCACCATAGACCCGATTGGGCACCGGCATGCCCTTGGGAATCGTGCCGTTGGCGAGCTTTGCTGCGTGAACAAGGCCAAGGGCGGACATGTTCGGCAGATTGAGCGGCCCTTCTCGCAAACCAACCCGATCTGCGGCGCCGGCGGCGCAGAACTCGGCGATGTGTCCGAGCGTGTTGGCGCCCAGGTCACCGTAGGCTTCGGCATCCGGCGCGCCGCCTAAGCCGAAGGAATCGAGAACGAATAGAAACGCACGCGCCATGATGCACCTGACAGCGGAAGCGCTCGCATCGCGCTCCGAAAGCTTCTGGAAGAACGCGACGACGCCGGAGGCGCGCGCCACGCACAATCCCGAAGGGATAGCGCTGCGCACGGCGCAATGCAATTGCGCCGGATCAGTGCCCGATCAGCAATCAGTGCATTTTATTGTTTGGGCGAGACGCGAATGGAAGTAGGCCGTCTTGGAGAGGTCTATCGTCTTCGCCGTGGCCTGAAGGCTCGGAGCGTAGAGCAGCAACTCGTGCGGCACGGTCAGCTCCGTGCGAATGACAAAGGACTTGTTGGCCGTGAATTGCCCGGGCAGGGTGACCTTCGAATTCACGCTGTAGGGAACCCCGCCGGCCTGATCGCGCGACCAAATGACGGTCCCCTCATTGGTGCTTGAGACCTCGATACCGGTGATCTTCAGTGTGTAGTTCGCGTTCCCATAGGGTTCGAGAATACTCTTTGCGATATTCGGCACCTTGGCGAGGAAGGCTTTGTTGACTTCCGATTGCTGTGCGATGATGTCGGCGACGGCGCTCGCGGCGCGGGCCGTCTTGCCTGCGACCGTAAAACCGACCGAAAGCTCGAACGCACCGAGATAGGTTATGATCAGCAAGGGTGCGACGATCGCGAATTCAACGGCTCCGACGCCGCGTTTGTCCCGCCGCAGTGCGTGAAACATGGCAGAAACCGCCCGAAGGCGCAGGATCGTTTGCTTCGCAATCTGCTTCACGGCAAACCTCACTCGCTCTCGTTTCGGAAGGTGGCGGTTGCCACCATGAGATAGTCCTTCGGCATGCTCGCGCCGGCGGGCCGCAAATTGGTGACGAACGGCCTGACGAGGTCGGTGATCACGCTCCACCGATAGTAGGCACGCACCACGTTGAAGGTACCCGGACCGCCGGGGGCAAACTTGAAGTCGCCCGTATCAATATCGGTCGAATCCGCCTTGCGCGGGATGTTCACAGGAAACGTGCTGAGATCCGAGACCGCCCGGACATCCAGGTAGAACTGCGAGGGCTGGTTTGCTTCGGTGGCGGAGCATTTCATCAGGACTGAGATTTCATTGCAGAAGGCCTGGCGAAACTGCGCCTGAGTCATATCCGTGGCCTTCCCCCGCTGGAAGGTAATCTGGCCGGTACGGACCTTGCGCGCCATCGTCTCCGTTGCGTTCGCCAGGAGCTGGTCGCCGTAGAAGGCGGCAAAGGTTTCGAGTGAGGCGAAAATCACCACGAAGAAGGGCAGCGCGAGGATGGCGAACTCGATGCTCGTCGTGCCTTTGCGGTTGCGGATGAAGCGGCGCAGAATGCCTTTTCGCCTGATATCAGGCCCGCTCGCACGTTCGATTGCCTGCTCGCTGCTCATTGTGCCGTCCCATCATGTTACGCCAGACGGGCGGAAGATTATGGAGCAACCGTTGATATTTCGTTCCCGCAAATCATGTGCATTTTAACGAATCGCGGGTCGAAACCCATAAAATTCAGTTGGTGCTACCTGTGGTTTTACGTTCCGCGTGTCGTTCACAATTTGGCGTACAGGAGAGCACGGTGCGCGACGTCTGTTTGTAGACGCGCACGGTGTTGCCTTCATCGATCGACACCAGAATCCGCTCATCGACAATGGCGTTTCCATCCTGGTCGAGGATGACCAGATTGGTCGTGCCAAAATTGCGGCCGGTGATGACGATGGTTCGGGCATCGGCAACCGTGGCGTCTGCCACTTCGGCATTGCCGATGATGACCTTGCTGACCGGACGGTCGAGTTTGAGCACGCGCGCGTGATCCATATAGACGCGCATCATGTCGTTCTCTGCAGCAGCGGCGACCACCGGGAGCGACGCGATCACGAAAGCAAACAGGGCGGCTCGGCCGGTCGCGAATGGCATGGTCATGGCGGGTCCTTGAGGTGATGCTCACGCCATACTCCCTCGTCTTGGTGAATGAACCGTTAAATCCATGATTTCGAGACCGGATAGGCGCCCCGCGCCGTTTTCTGTTCGTTTACCCAAAAATCAGGGATGCATCGTTAACCTGTCGGTAACCGCCTTCTTTAAGTCGATGGAAATGCGCCAGGACTAGTTTGAGGCCATCCGATCAACGGCAACAGTTGGCGGAAGTGCTGAACAACAAACGCGAAGTAGGAGAATCATCATGAAGAAGATTTTTGCCCGTCTGATGAAGGACGAGTCCGGCGCGACCGCGATCGAGTACGGCCTGATCGCCGCCCTCATCTCGGTTGCCCTCATTGCTGGCGCAAGCACCCTGGGCAACGCGCTCGACGACACATTCAGCAAGCTGGGCACGAAGCTGACGACCGAAACGAACGGTCTCTGATCTGACTGCTTTAAGCGAGGAAAAATTCGCATGACGAAGATTTTCCATCGCCTGAAGCGGGATGAAGGCGGTGCGACCGCGATCGAGTATGGCTTAATCGCGGCGCTTGTTTCCGCAGCCCTGATCGCCGGTGCATCCACGCTTGGCAACACGCTCGATTCCGCGCTCAGTAAAATCGGGTCGAGCATTGCGACGAGCGGCAAGATCTGACGAACGGGTCCCGCAATGACCTGAAATGGAGCCGCTCCAAAGGCGGCTCCATTGTTATCTGGAGTCCTGCGGGGCATCGGAGATTGCATACCCTCCTTCGGAAGACCGGAACATGACTGAAGCCGCCATTTTCGTGATCTTTCCCTTCTGTCTGGGATTTGCAGCGTTTTCGGACCTGCTGACCATGACGATTCCCAATCGCGTTTCGGTGATCCTTCTGGGCAGCTTTCTTGTCGTGGCGCCGTTGGCGGGGCTCGATTTCACGGAGATCGCCCGGCATATGGCTGCGGCCTTGGTTGTCTTTGCCGTGTGCTTCGGTCTGTTTGCCGCAAACGTGATGGGCGGCGGAGACGCCAAGCTCTTAACCGCCAGCGCCATCTGGTTCGGGTTCACCCCATCGTTGACCGCTTTTCTGCTCTACGTCTCGATTTTTGGAGGCTTGCTGACGCTTGCCATCCTGATGCTGCGCCGGCATGAAAACACAATACTGGCGAGTGGCATCCCTGTTCCGCAACTCTTGCTGACGGCCAAGAAAATTCCCTACGGCGTTGCAATCGCGCTTGGTGGCTTTGCCGCCTATCCGGCTTCGCCGCTCATGCAGGCGGCCTTTGCGCGCCTTTCTTAAGGCCCGGGCGCGGGGCATCACCTTTCGTTAACTCTCCTCATAAGCAATCCGTTAACTATAATTACACCAATTCCTGATCAATCTGACCCTGGCATTTTTCGGGGCTCGGAAACGATCATGAAACCGGTTCGCATCATCATACTGGCGGTGGCCGTTCTATCGGCTGCAATGGCTGGTCTATTGGCGATGAAACTGACGCGCGCACCTGCGCCGTTGGCCGCCGAGCCTCTGATCGAGCGGGCGCCGACCGTCAACGTCCTGGTTGCCAGCAAGAGCCTGCCTGTCGGTTCGCGCCTGGGCGGCGATTCCATCCAGTGGATGGCCTGGCCGAAGGACGGTTTGGTTGACGGCCTGATCACCGACGAAAGTCAACCGTCGGCAATCGACGACCTCACCGGAGCCGTCGTTCGCTTGCCGATCTTCAACGGCGAGCCGGTCCGTCACGAAAAGGTCGCAGACTCGTCCAACCGCATCATGTCGTCGCTGTTGCCGGCGGGCAAACGCGCCGTCGCGACGGAAATCACCGTCGCTACCGGTGCCGGCGGCTTCATCCTTCCGAATGACCGTGTCGACGTCATCATGGTCCGCAAGGGCGATGGCGAACTCTACCTGACCGAAACCGTGCTCAGCAACGTGCGTGTTCTGGCGATCGACCAGCAGGTCGAGGAGAAGGAAGACGGCACCAAGGCCGTGGTCGGAACCACGGCCACGCTGGAGCTGACGCCCGACCAGTCGAAAGTAATGACAGTGGCGCAGCAGATGGCCGAGCGCATTTCATTGGCGCTCCGAAGCGTCGCCGATGCACAGGAATCCGACACCGACGCCGCAGACTATCTATTGAGCGGCGACGGTCAGCCGAGCATTCAGGTCATCAAATCCGGGTCCATCGTCAAGAGCGATGGCGCCCTCGGCCAGACACAGCAGTAACCAGGCTAGAATGGGGCATAAGGTGAAACGGAGCGGAAACACATTTCGGGCGTCTGTCGCAGCCGGCCTATCATTCTGCCTGGCGTTTACCGGCATGTATCTGCCGGCGCCGACGGTCGCACTCGCCGCTGCTTCCTCCGTCGTGCGGATCGTTGAAAGCGGCCCAGGCGTCAAGAAGAAGGTCAGTCTCGGCTTAAACAAGGCCGTGGTCGTCGACCTGCCGGCGGACGCGCACGACATTCTCGTGGCGGACCCGTCGCTGGCGGACGCAGTGACGCGCACCTCACGGCGTATCTATCTCTTCGGCAAATCCGTCGGCCAGACCAACATCTTCGTCTTCGGCCCCAATGGCGAGGAGATCGTCAGCCTCGACATCGAAGTCGAGCGCGATATCGCCAATCTCCAGTCCAATCTGCGTCGCTTCATTCCGGACGCCGACATCAATGTCGAGATCATTTCGGACAACATCGTCTTGACCGGAACCGTGCGAACGCCGCTCGATTCCACCCGTGCCGTAGACCTTGCGAAGGCCTTCCTCCAGGGCGGCGAGGCGACCACGCGCAACATCACCGCCCAGGGCAACAATGGCGATGCCGACATCTTCGCTGAAGATCGCCAGGTTTCGCAGATCGTCAACCTCCTGACGATCGACGGCGATGACCAGGTCAACCTCAAGGTCACGGTGGCCGAAGTCAGCCGCCAGGTGCTGAAGCAGCTCGGTTTCAACGGCCGTGTTAGCGACGGCGAAAGCGGCATCGGTTTCCGCAATCCGGCCAACCTCGGGGATGCGATCGGCGTTGGTGTCAACGCGGTGATCAACAAGTCTGTCGGCGGCACGATGATCTCCAGCTACATCAACGCGATGGAGCAGGCGGGTGTGATGCGGACACTGGCCGAGCCAAGCCTGACGGCGATTTCTGGTCAGGAGGCGAAGTTCTATGTCGGCGGTCAGTTTCGCCTGTCGGGAACCCAGGAAGTCACGACCGACGATCAGACCGGCGAAAACAGGGTCACGCGCGAAGTCAACGACGTCGAATACGGCATCCGCCTGAACTTCAAGCCTGTTGTCCTGGGACCGGGACGCATCAGCCTGCAGATCGAGACGAATGTCTCTGAGCCCACCTATGAGGGATCCGTCGTCACTGGCAACGGCACGAGCAAGATTCCTGGCAATACCTTTCTCGGCATCCGCAGGCGCGAAGCTTCGACCAGCGTCGAGTTGCCTTCCGGCGGCTCGATCGTGATCGCCGGCCTGGTTCAGGACAATATTCGCCAGGCGATGTCCGGCCTGCCGGGTGCTTCGAAGATCCCGATCCTCGGAACGCTCTTCCGCAGCAAGGATTTCGTGCGCAACGAAACCGAGCTCGTCATCATCGCGACGCCCTATCTTGTCCGTCCTGTCGCCAGAAGCGCGATCTCCCGGCCTGACGACAATTTCAATCCGGCCAATGATCTCGACAGCTACTTCCTTGGCCGCGTGAACCGCATCTACGGGCGGCCGGAGGCGGCCGCTCCGGCAGGGCGTTACCACGGCAATGTCGGCTTCATCTACAAATAGGTCGGATCATGACGCTTCGAACCGGTTCCCACCAGAATTCTGAAAGGCCGACTGCCATGCCCCTGAGCACATCCAGCGCCTTCATGCGATGCACGAGCCGCGTGGCCATGCTGGCCATCGCTGGTATCTTTCTTGCGAGCTGCGGGACAAAGGACAATCTCGCTACTGGCTCGATTCCGGACGACTATCGCACGAGACATCCGATCGTGCTCGCCGAAGGCGAACGCGCCATCGACATCCCGATCGCATCGGGCGACCGTCGCCTGACCCAGGGCACGCGCGATGTTATCGCCGGGTTCGCTTCCGACTATCGCAATTCGGCAAGCGGCGTCGTGCAGATCATGATGCCGCGCGGCGCGGCCAACAGCCATGCTGCGCAAGCGATGCGCAGGGAAATCCGCGGCGTCCTGGTTGCTGCGGGCATTCCCGCCAAACGTCTGCTCGAAACGAGCTACGACGCCGGACCTTATGGAGACGCGGCACCGATCCGCTTGAGCTACGTTGCGATTACCGCCCAGACCGCGCCTTGCGGCACCTGGCCGGAAGATCTGAACCTCAACACACTGGAAAACAAGAACTATTACAATTTCGGTTGCGCCTCGCAATCGAACCTGGCCGCCCAGATCGCCAATCCGACAGACCTGCTCGGCCCGCGCCAGACGTCGCCGATCGACGCGGAACAGCGTGGCCAGGTGATCAAGGACTGGCGTGGAACCGACAAGAGCGACGGCCCGGTCGTCATCTTCAACTGATAGCGGCGGGATGAAGAAATGAACACGATCGATTATAAGATCGGCACCGGCGGCGAGGGGGACGATCCTTTCTCCGACCAGGTGCGCACGGGCGATCTGGAGCAAGTCCGCCCGCTACCGCGGATCTCGATCCACGCATTCTGCGAAACCAATGCAATGCAGCAGCTGATGGAGCGTTGCGGGCGGGACCGGCGCATGGCCAAGGTCAGCTTGCGCATCAACAGCGGCAGCATCGACGCGGCCGCAAACATGTTCGCGACCGTGTCTACCCCCAATCTCATCATCCTTGAAACATCGACCGAACCACGGTCGCTACTGGCCGAGCTTACGCCGCTTGCAGAGGTCTGCGACCCGAGCACCAAGGTGATTCTCGTCGGCAAACACAATGATATCGGGCTCTATCGCGAGCTCATCCGCAACGGCATTTCGGAATACATGGTCGCACCGGTGTCTATGCCGGACATTCTCACCGCCGTTTCGGCGATCTTCGTCGACCCGGATGCCGAGCCCCTGGGCCGAAGCATCGCCTTCATCGGTGCAAAGGGCGGTTGCGGTTCGTCGGTGATCGCGCACAATTGCGCCTGGGGCATCTCCAGCCTCTTCTCGACCGAGACCATTCTCGCCGATCTCGACCTTCCCTATGGCACGGCCAACATCGATTTCGACCAGGATCCGCCGCAGGGCATTGCCGAAGCGGTGTTTGCGCCAGAGCGCCTGGACGAGGTGTTCCTTGACCGGCTGCTGACCAAATGCTCCGACCACCTGTCGCTGTTGGCCGCCCCCTCCATGCTGGACCGCGCCTATGATTTTGAGACCGGTGCGTTCCACCCGATCCTGGAGATCCTGCAGCGCAGCGCCCCCGTTTCCGTACTCGATCTTCCGCATCTGTGGACGGACTGGACCCGCGCCGTGCTCGGAGAAGCCGACGAAGTGGTGATTACCGCGATCCCCGATCTCGCCAGCCTGCGCAATACCAAGAACCTGCTCGATGCAATGAAGAAGCTGCGTCCAAACGACAAACCGCCCCACTTGGTTCTGAACCAGGTCGGGATGCCGAAGCGTCCGGAGATTACGGCGAGCGAGTTCTGCGATTCGCTGGAAACCGAAGCGGCGGCCATCATTCCCTTTGACGCGGCCCTATTTGGCAACGCTTCGAACAGCGGACGGATGATAGCGGAAATCGACAAGAAGGCGCCGGCGGCTGAAACGTTCTCACAGCTCGCGCATCTTTTGACCGGCCGGGTAACGATGAAGAAGGCTCGGCGCGGCGGACTTGGAAAGGTGCTTGCCGCGCTCGGCAGGAAATAGACTGGACATAGGATCACGCAAATGTTTGGCAAACGCGGAAACGAAGGCTTCGGCAAAAGCGGCACCCCGGGTCCCGCCGTTCCGCCGCCCGTGGTTGCTGCGCAACCGATGGCGACCGAGCGGTCCGCGGTTCCGGTTCTCGGCGAAACGACGTCCGCGATCCCGAAGATCCAGCCGGCCGCCCCATCGACGACCCGGCGTCGCACCGCGCGAACGGAAGACTATTACGATACGAAGTCGCAGGTATTTTCGGCGCTGATCGACACGATCGACCTGTCGCAGCTCGCCAAGCTCGACACCGAGAGCGCGCGCGAGGAAATCCGCGACATCGTCAACGACATCATCACGATCAAGAATTTCGCGATGTCGATCTCCGAGCAGGAAGAGCTGCTCGACGACATATGCAACGACGTGCTGGGGTATGGTCCGCTCGAACCGCTGCTTGCCCGCGACGACATCGCCGACATCATGGTTAATGGCGCCGGTCAGACCTTCATCGAAGTCGGCGGCAAGGTGCAGGAATCGGAAATCCGGTTTCGCGACAACGCGCAGCTGCTGTCGATCTGCCAGCGCATCGTCGGCCAGGTCGGCCGTCGCGTCGATGAATCGAGCCCAATCTGCGACGCCCGCCTGCCAGACGGATCCCGTGTCAACGTCATTGCCCCGCCGCTCGCCATCGACGGCACGGCGCTGACCATCCGCAAGTTCAAGAAGGACAAGCTGACGCTGGAGCAGCTCGTGCGCTTCGGTTCGGTAACGGCGGAGGGTGCCGTCCTTCTGCAGATCATCGGCCGCGTCCGCTGCAACATTGTCATCTCCGGTGGCACCGGCTCGGGCAAGACGACACTTCTCAACTGCCTCACGCGCTACATCGACGCCGACGAACGGGTCATTACCTGCGAGGACACGGCCGAGCTGCAGCTGCAGCAGCCGCATGTCGTGCGCCTGGAAACGCGCCCGCCGAACATCGAAGGCGAAGGTGAGATCACCATGCGCGACCTCATCAAGAACTGCCTGCGCATGCGCCCCGAACGCATCATCGTCGGCGAAGTGCGCGGACCAGAAGTTTTCGACCTGCTTCAGGCGATGAACACCGGCCATGACGGCTCGATGGGAACGATCCATGCCAACACGCCGCGCGAATGCTTGAGCCGTATGGAATCGATGATCGCCTTGGGTGGCTACAGCCTGCCAGCCAAAACCGTGCGCGAGATCATTGCCGGATCGGTTGATGTGATCATCCAGGCATCGCGTTTGCGCGACGGCTCCCGGCGCATTACCCACATAACCGAAGTGGTCGGCATGGAAGGTGACGTGATCATCACGCAGGACCTGATGCGCTACGAGATCGATGGCGAGGACGCCGGCGGACGTATCATTGGCCGCCACACGTCGACCGGCATCGGCCGGCCGCATTTCTGGGATCGCGCCCGCTACTTCAACGAGGATAAGCGTTTGGCCGCCACCCTTGACGCGATGGACAAGAACTAGGAGCTGCGATGTTCGGCATAGACATCACCGTTCTGGCGCTGGCCGCCCTTGTCGCAATATCGGCGGCGGCGCTCGCCTACGGCCTTTTGTTCTCGCGTATCGAAAGCGAAAAGAAGGCGGAAGGCCGCGTGCGTAAGGTCAGCGCGGCTGAAACGGACCGCGCCAAGGTGAAGGCCGCGCGGGACCGCGTGAGCGAACTGTCGAAGCGGCGCAAGTCCGTGCAGGATTCGCTGAAGGAACTCGAGAAGAAGCAACAGGAGCGCTCGGCCAAGTCTTCCCCTTCGATGAAGGTGCGACTGACCCAGGCGGACCTCTCAGTTTCCTTGGGGCGCTTCTATCTGTTCAGCGCGCTTTTCGGCGCCTTCGCCTTTCTCGTCGCCCTGATCATGGGAGCCGGGCCCGCTATAGGCCTCGGCATAGCAGTGATCGCCGGCCTTGGCCTACCCCGTTGGTTTGTCGGCTTCCTGATCAAGCGACGCTGCAAGAAGTTCCTGGAGGAGTTTCCGAACGCTCTCGAGACCATGGTCCGCTCGATCAAATCGGGCCTTCCTCTCAATGACGCGCTCCGCCTCATTGCCGCCGACGCGCAGGAGCCGGTGAAGACGGAGTTTCGCCGCGTGGTGGAATCACAGCAGGTCGGGTTGAGCGTCACTGATGCCTGTGCCCGCATGATCAATAGCATTCCCTTGCCGGAGGTGAACTTCTTCGCGATCGTGATCGCCATTCAGGCGCAGGCGGGCGGCAACCTTTCCGAAGCCCTCGGCAACCTGTCGAAGGTTCTGCGCGAACGTAGGAAGATGAGGGCGAAGGTCAGCGCGATGTCGATGGAGGCCAAGGCGTCGGCGTGCATCATTGGTGCCCTGCCGTTCATCGTTGCCTTGCTCGTTTATCTGACGTCACCCGCATACATGATGGTCCTGTTCACCGACCCGCGCGGCCACTTGATTATCGGTCTCGGCCTCTTCTGGATGAGCGTAGGCATCATGGTGATGCGCAACATGATCAATTTCGATATCTGAGGGGGCATCGATGAGCACGGGCCTGATCAAGACACTGACCGATCCGAACGTTGTCCTGGCCGTTCTGGTTTCGCTCGCCGTGCTCGCGACTTTTTATTCGCTGATCGTGCCGTTCTTCGAACGGGGCGACCTCGGAAAGCGGATGAAGTCGGTTGCGAGCGAGCGGGAACAAATCCGAGCACGCGAACGGGCGCGGCTTGCTGATATGCAGGGCGGCAGGGCGAGCCTGCGTGGCCAAAACAACGCCTCCATTCGCCAGATCGTCGAACGGCTCAATCTGCGCACGGCGCTCGTGGATGACAAGACGGTCAACCGTTTGAAAATGGCCGGCTTTCGCTCACAGAATGCCCTCAATACCTTCCTGTTTGCGCGTTTCTGCCTGCCCTTCCTGTTTCTGCTCGTCGCCCTCGTCTACATCTTCGGGCTCGGCAACTTTGCCGAGAAACCGCTGATGGTACGTCTCTTCTTTGCGATCGGTTTCGCCTATCTGGGCTTCTACGCGCCGAACATTATCGTCGCCAATGCCGTCTCCAAGCGTCAGGCTTCCATTCGTCGCGCCTGGCCGGATGCACTCGACCTTCTCTTGATCTGTGTCGAATCGGGTGTGTCGATGGAACTTGCCATGCGGCGTGTCGCCGACGAAATCGCAGCCCAGTCGCAGCCATTGGCGGAAGAACTCGTGCTGACGACGGCAGAACTTTCCTTCCTGCCCGAGCGTCGCGCAGCACTTGAAAACCTCGGTCTTCGCACCGGCCTCGAAGAGGTCAGGTCGGTGGTCCAGGCACTCATCCAGGCGGACCGCTACGGCACCCCGATCGCCCAGGCCTTGCGCGTCCTTGCGCAAGAAAGCCGCGATCAGCGCATGAACGCGGCGGAGAAGAAAGCGGCGGCGCTGCCGCCCAAGCTGACGGTGCCGATGATCCTGTTCTTTCTGCCCGTGCTGGTCGCCGTCATCCTTGGACCCGCCGGCATTCAGGTGGCCGACAAGTTCTAGACCACCCTGCGCTCAGACGAACGCACGAACGACGCTCTGGAACCTTGATTCCAGAGCGTCTTTTTTGCTTCCAGCGATTCCGCTCGAAGCGGGCTGCTCCAGCGAATTTCGGGGTGTAACTGAAAATCGTGTCGTCCGTTGCGCCCACTGTTTGGGGGACAGTGCCGGCTCACGACGCCGCGCGGTCTGACGCGCGTTAACGCATGCGTTTCTGAGGTGAAATACACCGGAGGAGGGGAGAGCCGCCTGACTGTGCCTTGACTGTAAGGTGCTCAGTTGGTCTTCGCTTCGTCAGCCTTCGCCAGCTGCTTCCACGCTCCCTGCTGGGAGAGCATTGAGCGCAGATAGGCGACGTTCGCTTCTGCCTGCTCGCTGGAAAGTTCCTGCCGGGCGATGGTCTCGGCCTCCTGAAAGCGGCCCTGAAGCCCGACGGCCAGCGCCAGGTTCTGGCGCACGCTGCTGTCAGCACCGGGCTGGGCCGCCGCCGATTTGAGATAGGTTTCGGCGGTACGGAGATCCTTGGTCAGAAGATAGGACATGCCGAGGTTGGAGAGCACCGACGGTTCGGTCGGCCTGAGTTCGAGCGCTTCGCGGTAGCGCGTGCGCGCCTCCTGCGGGCGTCCGAGTTGGTCGAGGATCGCGCCCTCGGCCGATTTCAGCTTCCAGTCCGGACGGTCCGGGGTCTGGGCGCGGCTGATCGTCGCCAGCGCCTGATCGAGCTGGCCGGCCGCGGCCTGCGCCTTGCCATAGGCACCGAGCACTTCCCGGTCCGACGGATTGTTGATCGCGACCTGCTGCATGACCGCGAGGGCCTGCTCGTTGCGGCCGGTCATACGCAGGAGGTTGGCGTAGTTGAGCCCGGCTTCGCGATCCTTGGGGTTCTTTTCATAGGCCTGGCCAACGCTTTCGGCCGCCGCCGAAAGCTCGGTCGCGGTCATCGACTGAACCGGCGTCGACGTTCTCGAAATCGAGCCCGTGGTCAGCTCCTTCTTCGGCTGATTGGCGCAGCCTGCGAGCGAGAGCGCCACCAGCGCAATCGCCGCGCCCTGGAAGAAGTGAGCGGCTTTCAACGGTGAAGTCGTGCGTTTGGCCATGAGTGTCCCCAGCATGCATTCGCGCACCTGAACTTCAGACAACACCGGCGCAACTTTCACTCCAGCAATAATCTGTTAACCCTAACGGAGCGTTAATGGCGCGATTCCATCTCTGTCAGCCGAGGACTTTCATGGCTCCCTATCAGTTCATCGAGCGGCCGTCGCCGTTCAACACCAGCGCCGGCAAGACCCTGCCGATCTTCGCGGTCACGCCGGCGCATATTGAGACGGGGACGATCGATCCGATCGCTTTGGACTGGGCGCGCAAGGCTGGCTTCACGGCCGAATCCGGCGCGGTGCTGTTGATCCCGTCCTCAGACGGCCATCTCGGCGGTGCGCTCTTCGGTCTCGGCAGCAACCCGTCGGAAGCGCCGTTTCTGGCCGGCAAGCTTGCGCGAGCACTGCCGGCAGGCAAGTGGCACATCGAAACCGCGCCGCTCACCGCCAACCGGCTGGCGCTCGGCTATGGCCTCGGTTCCTATCGCTTCGAGCGCTACAAATCCACCAAGGGCGAGCCGCCGACACTGCTGATCCCCGCCGACGCCGATGCGACCGATATCAAGCGGCAGCTCGCCGGCGTCTTCCTTGCGCGCGACCTGATCAACACGCCAACCAACGACATGGGTCCCGAGGCGCTCGAAGCGGCATTCCGCGCGCTTGCCGCCCACTACAAGGCCGATGTCTCGGTGATATCGGGCGAAGCGCTGCTGACGCAGAATTTCCCTCTGGTCCATACCGTTGGACGCGCCAGCGCCGAAGCTCCGCGCCTGCTTGAGCTGCGCTGGGGCAAGAAGGGCCACAAGAAGGTAACGCTGGTCGGCAAGGGCGTCTGCTTCGACACCGGCGGTCTCGACATCAAGCCGGCCGCCTCGATGCTCTTGATGAAGAAGGACATGGGCGGTGCCGCCAATGTCCTCGGCCTCGCGTTGATGATCATGGACGCCAAACTCAAGGTCGATCTGCGCGTCATCGTGCCGGTTGTCGAGAACTCGATCTCCGCCAATGCCTTCCGCCCCGGTGACATCTATCGCAGCCGCAAGGGGCTGACAGTTCAGATCGACAACACCGATGCCGAGGGCCGGCTGATCTTGGCCGATGCGCTCGCCTATGCCGACGAGGAGAAGACTGATCTTTTGGTCGACATGGCGACGCTCACCGGTGCCGCTCGCGTCGCGCTCGGCCCGGATCTACCGCCCTTCTTTACCGACGACGCCGACCTTGCCCATGATCTCTCGGAAGCAAGCCTCGAGGTCGACGATCCGATGTGGCGCATGCCGCTTTACAATGGCTACGACAAGGATGTCTCGGCACGGATCGCAGATCTCACCAATGCGCCGGCGGGTGGTATGGCCGGTTCAATCACTGCAGCGCTCTTCCTAAGGCGTTTCGTCACCAACACCAAGAGCTGGGTGCATTTCGACATCTTCGGATGGGCACAGTCCGAGCGGCCGCATTCGCCGGTTGGCGGCGAGGCGCAGGCGATCCGGGCGCTCTACCATCACGTCCAGAAGATGGCGAAATAGCCTATCGGAACGATTGGCAAGAAAGAAACGCTTGCGTAACGATCCGCCGCTATCGTGGCGGATCATCTTTCTGCGCAGGAGCCGCCATTGCCGATCGAGCTTACGCCTTCCCAGGCCCTCGGGCTTTGGCATACGGTGTCGCTCGCCCAGGTGCGCGTCGACAGCCGCGACCTGACCCTGCGGCAGCTGGCGATCCTTCTGCACATCTACCTCGTGCCACCGCCCCACACGGTGCGCGGACTGGCGGCGACGCTGGGCGTTACCAAGCCGGTCATCACCCGCGCGCTCGATACCATGGGCGCTCTTGGTCTCGTGGACCGGGTGCGTGACGATATCGACCGGCGCAACGTGATCATAAAACGCACCGT
Source organism: Ensifer sp. 22521 (assembly GCF_052044795.1). Lineage (NCBI taxonomy): Bacteria > Pseudomonadati > Pseudomonadota > Alphaproteobacteria > Hyphomicrobiales > Rhizobiaceae > Ensifer > Ensifer sp. 22521. Next base: position 39,069 of record NZ_JBQENM010000034.1, on the reverse strand, counting down.
CGAAGGTGCGCTTTACCTTGAAAAACTCGGCGATCTGATCATTCTTCATGGTCGCAAATTGACCTTGTGAGTCTCAGCCATGTCGCAACTGCCGGACCGTCGTCTCAACGCCTATCGCAGCGATCTCGCCGAAATCGCGCTTCGCGGCCAGGTCGAGGCGGAGCGTTATGTCGAGGGAGAGGTGGCGACGCTCGCCGTGCCGGTCGCGCCGCTGCGTGCTCGCCCGGACGCCGCTTGCGGCACGGACACCGAGGTGCTCTATGGCGAGGGCGTGCGGGTGCTTGATACGGCCGAGGGCTGGGCCTGGGTCAAAGCCGATCTCGACGGCTATGTCGGCTATCTGCCGGAGACGGCTCTTCTGCGGCAGACGACCGTTCCGACCCATATCGTCACCGTGCCGCGCACATTCGTCTACAACGGTGCCGACCTCAAGTTTCCGCATGCCCTCGCTCTCTCGATGGGAAGCCGTGTCGCGGTCATCGGCGAGGCGGAAACGCGTGGCACGCGCTACTTCCTGCTTGAGGGCGGCCGCGCGATCGTCGCCAATCATTGTGCGCCCGTTGGCCACGCCGTCAGCGCCGACTACGTCACCGTCGCCACCCGCTTCCTGGAGACGCCCTATCTGTGGGGCGGCCGCTCCGGCTTCGGCATCGATTGCTCAGGCCTCGTCCAGACGTCGATGTTGATGGCAGGCCGTGTAGTCGAGCGCGATTCCGACATGCAGGCGGCTCGGCTCGGCATGCCGATCGCTCGTGAAGAGTTGCGGCGCGGCGATCTCGTGTTCTGGAAGGGCCATGTCGCGATCATGGAAGACGAACGCACGCTGATCCATGCCAACGGCCACACCATGTCGGTCGCGCATGAAGGATTGGAAGAGGCGATCGCTCGCATTGGCTGGCTCTATGACCAGCCGACCGGCTATCGACGGCCCTGAAGCAAGCCACGTGCAGGCGGGTTGATTCCGCCGCACCTCGCTTCCGCTAAATCAATAGCCGGCTACTTTGTCGACCACGTGTTCGAGCGATTGACCGCTTTCGAAGCGGGCGATCTGCTGCTCGACATGGCGGAACAGCGCCTTGACGTCGGAGGATGCCGCCACATGCGGTGTGACATAGACGTTCGGCATCGTCCAGAAGCGGCTGTCGCTGGCAAGCGGTTCCTCTTCGAAGACATCGAGCGAGGCGCCGCCGAGCACACCACTGTCCAGCGCGCTCAGGATATCCGCTTCGACCTGGCTGCCGCCGCGACCGGCATTGATGAAAACAGGCGCGCCAAACGGACCGTTGCGGCTGAGCTTGGCAAACAGGCGCAGATTGAAAATGCCACGGGTGTCCGGCGTCAGCGGCAGCAGACCGACGAGGAAATCCGTGCGCGCCAGGAACGTGTCGAGCTCGCTGCCGCCGAAGGTCTCGATGCCTGCGACGTCTCGCTTGCTGCGCGACCAGCCGACGACCTTGAATCCCATGGTGGAGAGCTTGCGGGCGGCGTCCTGGCCAAGCACGCCCATGCCCATGATGCCGACCGTGATGTCTGCGGCTTCCGGCTGGGTCAGATCGCGCCATTCGCGCTTCGCCGCTAGCGCCTCATAGGCGCGGTGCTGGCGCAGATGCAGAAGACATTGCATGACGACCCACTCGCTCATGCGCGTCGTCAGCGTCTGATCGACGAAGCGCACCAGCGGCACCTCGGGAAGCCCGGGAAGCGTCAGCACGTGATCGACGCCGGCGCCGCCGGAGAAGACCACCTTGAGATCCGGCGCCCGCTCGAAGAGATCCGGCGCCGATTTCCACACCACTGCATAGTCGATCCCCGAGAGATCGCGGTTGTGGTGCACGACGTCGGCGCGATTGATCACCTCGCGATCGGGAAAGGCGCCGCGAAGAGCCGCCTCGACCTCCTCCGGAATGAACTTCAGATCGACGATGACGGGGCTCTTTGCGGACATTGCGGGCACTCTACTGGCGGATCGCGGTGAGATTGACGGCTTCGAGGTTGAAGGCCGCTGCCATCAGCGCCTTCGTGTAATCTTCGCTCGGCGCATTGAAGATGCGCTCGGCCGGCCCCTGTTCCACCACCTTGCCCAGGCGCATCACGATCATCTCGTTGGCAAGCGCCCGCACGACCTTCAGGTCATGGCTGATGAACAGATAGGCGAGATCGTGTTTGCTCTGCAGGTCGCGCAAGAGATCGACCACCTGCGCCTGCACGCTCATGTCGAGCGCCGAGGTTGGTTCGTCGAGCATGACGAATTGCGGCTTCAGCACCATGGCACGCGCAATGGCGATGCGCTGGCGCTGGCCGCCGGAAAATTCGTGCGGGTAGCGCCAGCGGGTCGAAGGATCGAGGCCGACTTCTTCGAGAGCGGCGGCGACGCGGGCATCGCGCTCGTTTTCCGAAAGCGAACGTTCATGGATCTTCAGGCCTTCGGCGATGATATCGGCCACCGACATGCGCGGGCTGAGCGAGCCATAGGGGTCCTGAAAGACGATCTGCATCCGGTTTCGAAGTGGCCGCATTTCGTTGAAGCTGTAGCGGTCGATGTCCTTGCCGATAAAGGCGATGCGGCCCTTCGACGAGATCAGCCGCGTCAGCGCCAGGCCGAGCGTCGTCTTGCCGGAACCGGATTCGCCGACGACCCCGAGCGTCTGGCCGGCGCGCAGCTTCAGGTCGATGCCGTCGACCGCCTTAACGTGGTCGACCACCTTGCGCAGAAAGCCGGCCTTGATCGGGAACCAGACCCTCATGTCGGAGGCTTCCAACACGAGCGGCTTCGACGCGTCTGACGGCGGCGGGTTGCCCTTCGGTTCGGAGGCGAGCAGATGGCGGGTATAGGCGTGCTGCGGATTGGCGAAGATCTCGGCGGTCGGGCCGGTCTCGACGATCTTGCCCTTGGTCATCACGCAGACCCGGTCGGCGATCTTGCGCACGATGCCGAGGTCGTGGGTGATGAACAGCATCGACATGCCGTGCTCGTCCTTGAGCGTCTTCAGAAGCTCGAGGATCTGCGCCTGCACCGTGACGTCGAGCGCCGTTGTCGGCTCGTCGGCGATCAAGAGCTCGGGCCGGTTGGCAAGCGCCATGGCGATCATGACGCGCTGGCGCTGGCCACCGGAGAGCTCGTGCGGATAGGCGCTGAGGCGCTTCTCCGGCTCGCGGATACCGACCTGATTGAGAAGCTCGAGAATGCGGGTGCGCGCAGCGGCTCCTTCGAGCCGCTGGTGCAGTTCGAGGATCTCGCCGATCTGCCGCTCGATCGAATGCAGCGGGTTGAGCGAGGTCATCGGCTCCTGGAAGATCATGGTGATGTCGTTGCCGCGCACGTTGCGCAGCTCCGCATCGCCGGCCTTCAACAGGTCCTTGCCGTTGAAGACGATCTCGCCGCTCGGGTGGCTCGCGGACGGATAGGGCAGCAGCTTCAGGATCGAATTGGCCGAAACCGACTTGCCCGAACCGGATTCGCCGACAAGCGCCACGGTTTCCCCGCGCTTGATCTCGAAGGAGATGTGGTCGACGGCGATCGAGGTGTTGCCGCCCTGGTGAAAGGCGACCGAGAGGTCGCGGACGGAGAGGATGGGATCTGTCATCGTCGCGCTCACCGGAATGTCTTTCTCGGGTCGAAGGCATCGCGCGTTGCTTCACCGACGAAGATCAGCAGCGATAGCATCAGCGACATGACGCAGAAGGCCGTCAGCCCGAGCCAGGGTGCCTGCAGGTTGGATTTGCCCTGCGCGATCATCTCGCCGAGCGAAGGCGAGCCCGGTGGCATGCCGAAACCGAGGAAGTCGAGCGATGTCAGCGTCGTGATCGAGCCGGAGAGGATGAAGGGCAGGAAGGTCAGCGTTGCGACCATCGCGTTCGGCAGCAGGTGGCGGTACATGATCGTGCCGTTGCCGACGCCGAGCGCGCGCGCCGCATTCACATACTCGAAATTGCGCGCCCTCAAGAACTCGGCGCGCACGACGCCGACGAAGCCGACCCAGGAAAACAAGAGCATGATGCCGAGCAGGATGAAGAAGCCGGGCGGCAGAATCGCGGCAATGATCAACAGGATGTAAAGCACCGGCATTGACGACCAGATCTCGATGAAGCGCTGCATCAGGAGATCGGTCCAGCCGCCGAAATAGCCCTGGACAGCACCGGCGGTCACGCCGATCACCGCCGAGGCAATGGTCAGCGTCAGGCCGAACAGCACCGAGAGACGGAAGCCGTAGATCATGCGCGCAAACACGTCGCGGGCCTGATCGTCGGTGCCAAGCCAGTTGAGATTGCCGACGATGCAGTTGCGGTCATTCCGCCCCTCCGGATAGGCGGAGCAGCGCTCCTCCTTGTCCATCAGCCAGAAGGGTTTGGTGGGCGCCGAATGTGGGATGTTGGAATTGACGGTCTGATAGGAGTAGCGGACCGGCGGCCAGACCATCCAGCCATTGGCCTCGATTTCGTCGCGGATGAAGTCGGAGCGGTAGTCGGTCTCGGCAAGGAAGCCGCCGAACTTTTCCTCCGGGTAGTCGATGACAACAGGGAAGAGAAGCTCGCCCTTGTAGGAGGCGACGATCGGCCTGTCATTGGCGATGAACTCGCCAACAAGGCTCAGCCCAAAGAGCGCAAGGAAGATCCAGAGCGACCAGTAGCCGCGTCGGTTCGCCCTAAAATTCTGCCAGCGCCGCTGGTTGACCGGAGACAGCCAGCCGCGCGGGGGCACCTCCACGCGGCTTGTCGGAGAGGTCGTCACGTCCACCATCAGACGTCCCTCCGCTCGAAGTCGATGCGCGGATCGACCCAGGTGTAGATGAGGTCCGACAGCAGGCTGACGAGCAGACCCATCAGCGAGAAGATGAAGAGCGTTGCAAAGACGATCGGGTAGTCACGCTTGACGACCGAATCATAACCGAGGCGACCGAGGCCATCGAGCGAAAAGATGTACTCGATCAGCAGCGACCCGGTGAAGAAGGCCGAGATGAAGGCGCCCGGGAAGCCGGCGATGATGATCAGCATGGCGTTACGGAACACGTGGCCGTAGAGCACCTGGCGATCGTTGAGACCCTTCGCCCGCGCCGTCGTCACATATTGCTTCTTGATCTCGTCGATGAAGGAATTCTTGGTGAGCAGCGTGGTGGTCGCAAATGCCGAAAGCAGCAGCGTGATCAGCGGCAGCGTCATGTGCCAGATGTAGTCGAGTGGCTTCTGCCACCAGGGCAGTTGCCAGAAATTGTCGGAGACAATGCCGCGGAGCGGGAACCAGTCGAAGAACGACCCGCCGGCGAAGATGACGATCAAGAGGATGCCGAACAGGAAGCTCGGCACGGCATAGCCGATGACGATGATGCCGGAGGTCCAGACGTCGAAGGCCGAGCCGTCGGAAACCGCCTTCTTGATGCCCAGCGGGATGGAGATTGCGTAGGAAAACAGCAGAATCCAGAGGCCGAGCGAGATCGAGACCGGCATCTTCTCCTTGATGAGATCGATGACCGAGGTGTTGCGGAAGAAGCTCTCGCCGAAATCGAAGCGGATGTAATTCCACATCATCGTCGCGAAGCGCTCAAGCGGCGGCTTGTCGAAGCCGAATTGCTTCTCGAGCTTGGCGATGAATTCCGGATCTAGCCCTTGCGCGCCGCGATAGCGGCCGCCTTCATCCCCCCCCGACGGCATCAGGTCGCCGCTGCTGCCGCTCAAGCGGTCCGAGCCGCCGCCAGCATTGGTGAGATCCGAAATCACCTGCTCGACCGGGCCGCCCGGTGCGAACTGTACGATGGCGAAGGAGATCGCCATGATCCCGAAGATCGTTGGTATCATCAGAAGCAGGCGGCGCAGGATATAGGCACCCATCAGGCGAGCCTTTCGATCGACGTGTGGGCGATGGCCCGGACCGGCGAAGCGTCGGCATGCCGTCTATGGTGTTTCAATCCCTGTGTCTCCTTGCGGCTGTCAGGCCCGGATCGGGGCTTGTTTCAGTGATTCGTTTTTTTGCATTTGGAATCGAGACGCCATCCGAGTGCAAGGACTTCATTTGGGGGTGGCGTTTTTCGACCACCAGGCATCCGGGAAGCCTGTGCCGTAATAGGGAAGTTCCTTCGTGTGGGCGAGGTGGTTCCAATAGGCGACGCGCACCGACTTCGAATAGAAGAGCGGCACGACGTAGTGGTGGGCGAGAAGGACGCGGTCGAGCGCCCGCGTGGTCGCGACCAGTTCATCGCGGTTCGGCGCGAAGATCACTCTGCGAATGAGCTCGTCGATCGCCGGATCGGCGATCCCGGCATAGTTTCTCGACCCCTGCTGGTTGACCGAGGATGAGCCCCAATAGTCGAGTTGCTCGTTGCCGGGCACCAGTGTCTGCGCCCAGATGCCGTAGATCATGTCATAGTCGAAGCTTCTGACGCGATTGGTGTACTGGGAGTCATCGACGGTGCGGATGCGGGCATCGATACCGATCTTCTTCACACTGTTGATGAACGGGGTGACCGTGCGCTCGAAAGACGGGTTGGACAGAAGCAGTTCGAAGCTGAAGGGTTCGCCAGTCTTCACGTTGACGAGGCGGTTGCCCTTCAGTTCGTAACCGGCCTCCTTGAACAGCGCGAGCGCCTTGCGCAGGTTGTCGCGCACCTTTTGCGGGTCGCCATTGATGGGGTTGGTGTAGGGCGTGGTGAAGACCTCGGCCGGAACCTTGTCCTTCAGCTCCTCCAGGATGGCCTTTTCCCGGCCTTCAGGCAAAGCGGATGAGGCAAGCTCGGTGCCCCAGAAGTAACTGTCGACACGCTGGAAGGCATTGTAGGCGAGATTGCGGTTGAGATCCTCGAAGTCGAAGGCGTAGTTTAGCGCCTCGCGCACGCGCTGGTCCCGGAATTTTTCTCGGCGCATGTTCGGCACAAAGGCCTGCATGATCCCGGCCGCGCGCAAGGGGTTCTCGATTTCCTCGCGGATCACGCGGCCATCCTTCATGGCCGGAAAATCATAGGCCGTCGCCCAATGGCTGGCGCTGTTGTCCTGGTAGAAATCGACATTGCCGGCGCGGAACGCCTCGAATTGTACGTTCCGGTCGCTGAAGAAGGCGTAGGTGATCGTACCGAAATTATACTGACCGACATTCACGTTGAGGTTTTTGCCCCAATAGTCGTCCCTGCGTTCGAAGCGGATGGAGCCGCCGGCCTGGAACGAAGCGATCTTGTAGGGGCCGGAGCCCATGACCGGTTCAAGCGTCGTGCGGCTGATGTCGCGTTTGTTGCCTTTCTCGTCCTGTCCTTCCCACCAATGCTTCGGCAGGATCGGGAACTGGCCGAGAATGTTTGGCAGTTCGTGGTTGTTCTTCTCGTCGAAGCGGAAAGTAACGTCGCGCTCGCCCGTCTTTTCCGCCGAAACGACGTGGCGGTAGTAGTTGGACAGGAGCGGATTGTGCTCCTTCACCTTTTCAAACGAGAAGACGACATCCTCAGGCGTCACTGGCTTGCCGTCCGCCCACTTCGCCTCGGCGCGAAGACGAAAAGTGGCGGAGGAAATATCATCGGGATAGGAGACGCCCTCGGCTAGCAGACCGTAGGCCGTGGTGATCTCATCCTCAGCGGATTTCAGCAGGGTGTCGAAGACGAGGGAGGTAACACCGCTCGCCGCCTCGCCCTTGGAAAGGATCGGATTGAACGTGTCGAAGGTGCCGCTTTCGGAGAGGTTCAATTCGCCGCCTTTGGGCGCATCCGCATTGACATAGTCGAAGCGGGCAAAGTCAGGCTTGTATTTCAGTTCACCGATTGACGACGTGCCATGACGCCAGACGGGCTGATCTTCGGCGTTCGATGCAGGAGGAAAGAGAAGAAACGCTGCTGTCAGAAGCGAGGCAGCGAGGCCAGGTTTCACGGTCCTGCAGAAGTTTGGCATCCAGCCGGTACCCCTTATATTTCAATCTTCTTTTGCGAGAGCATAGGCGAAATCCGGGCAATTGACAGGCACCGCCGCAAATCAGGCAAAATTTTTGAGTCACATCCCGGTGATTCACAAGCGCGTGACGCGTAAGGCTGAGGCAAACACGGGGCCTTAGGATCGGGGTTCGTCGGCCAGGGAATGCCGCGTGCTGGCGCTTCTGTCCGCGAGACAAATGGGACGAAATTCAATGATTGCTCCACTTCGACGTTGCGGCTCGGCGTTTCTTGCGTTGCTGCTGGGAACAAGCCTTCTGATTGCCGACAACGCGGCGGCCGAGGATGTGCCGGCAAAGGCGCTGTTCGGTGCCAAGGCCCTGCCGGCCGAAATGGCCGCGAACCCCTATGGTTTCTACGCGAAGGGCTGCCTTGCCGGCGGTGTCGCGATCCCGACCGACGGGCCCACCTGGCAGGCGATGCGGCTGTCGCGCAACCGACGTTGGGGTCACCCGCAGATGATCGCGCTGATCGAGCAGTTTTCGCACGATGCCGCCGAAAAGGTCGGCTGGCCGGGCCTTTTGCTCGGTGACATCTCGCAGCCGCGCGGCGGCCCGATGCTGTCGGGCCACGCGTCCCATCAGATCGGTCTCGACGCCGATATCTGGCTGACGCCGATGCCGCAGCGCACGCTCAGCTACCGCGAGCGCGAAGATATCTCCGCGACCTCGATGCTGCAGAAGAACAAGTTCCTGACGGTTGATCGCTCCATTTGGACGCCAAAACACGCGCAGCTGATCATGCTGGCCGCCAGCTACCCGCAGGTGCAGCGCGTCTTCGTCAATCCGGCGATCAAGAAGAAGCTCTGCGACACCTGGACCGGGGACCGATCGGCGCTTGGCAAGGTCCGGCCGATCTACGGTCATGACTATCATTTCCACATCCGCATCAAATGCCCCGCGGGTGCAGCGAGCTGCAAGGACCAGGCGGCGGTGCCGGCCGGCGATGGCTGCGACAAGTCGCTGGCCTGGTGGTTTACCGACGAGCCCTGGGCAAAGCCGAAGAAGAAGCCGGGCGAAAAGCCGGTGAAGCCAAGGCTCACGACCATGGCCGACCTGCCGAAAGCTTGCGCGCTGGTGCTGAACGGTCCCGCGCCCGCCTCGGAAGAGGCCGCCACGTTTGGCACGGCCTATCGGGCGGCGGCACCTGCCCCGGCGACTGAAGGTATCGAGCAGGTGATCGGCGCTGCCGCCGGAGACGTTCCGCCGACCGATATTCCAGTGCCGCTGGCCCGTCCGGCCTTGCAATGATCATGAACGCGTGAGCGGGGTGGGCGGGCTTCAACCTTCCCATTGCCGCGGCGTTCATGTATAGGGCGATCAAATCGATTTAAAGATTGATGCGAGGCCCGACATGGCGGATCGGAAATGCATTGCCCTGATCGCTCACGATCAGAAGAAGGACGATCTTGCGGCTTTCGCCAAGGTGCATGAAGCGGTTTTGTCCCAATGGCGCATCGTTGCGACAGGCACGACAGGCGGCCGTGTCCTCGATGTCTGTCCGGGGCTCGATATCACGCGCCTGAAAAGCGGTCCGCTCGGCGGCGACCAGCAGATCGGCGCGATGATCGCCACCGGCGAGGTGCAGCTTCTGATCTTCTTCGTCGATCCTCTGACGGCAATGCCGCATGACGTGGACGTCAAGGCGCTGATGCGTCTCGCGATCGTCTACGACATTCCGATGGCCCTCAACCAGGCGACAGCCGAACGGTTGATCGACTTCAACCCAAAATCATAAACGTGATCGCTTCTCATGAGTTAGGCGGCTGCGGGCGGAAAACCGGACACACTTTCCCTTATCCCGCTCTAGCTGATAGACAGCGATATACCTGCCACGACCATCAGGATGGATCTTGCGATGCCCGGCACCAGTGAAAACGCCTTCCCCTTTCCGATCCTGATCGGTGATATCGGTGGCACCAATGCCCGCTTTGCCCTGCTCCTCGATGCTTTTGCCGAGCCGAAGCAGTTGCCGCCGATCAAGACCGGCGATTTCGAAACGATCGAGGAGGCGATGCAGAAGAGCATCCTCGACAAGACCTCGGTGCAGCCGCGTTCGGCGATTCTGGCGGTGGCCGGTCCGATCCGGGGCGATGAAATTCCGCTCACCAATGCCGGCTGGGTGATCAGGCCGAAAGACATGCTCTCGAGCCTTGGCCTCGAGGACGTGCTGATCATCAACGATTTCGAGGCACAGGCGCTCGCCGTGGCTGCTCCGGCGGACGAGGATCTCGTGCAGATCGGCGGCGGTAGCGTTCGTCCCCTGACGTCGCGTGTGGTCCTCGGCCCGGGCACGGGTCTCGGCGTCGGCGGACTGGTCTTTGCCCAGCACACCTGGATCCCGGTACCGGGCGAGGGTGGCCATGTCGACATCGGCCCGCGTAGCGAACGCGACTTTCAGATCTGGCCCTTCCTCGAACCGATCGAGGGACGCATGGCCGGCGAGCAGATCCTCTGCGGGCGCGGCATCATGAATCTCTATCGCGCCGTCTGTGCCGCCGATGGCGTGGACCCGGTGCTCATCGATCCGGCGGAAGTGACGACGCACGCTCTGGCCGAGAGCGACAGGGCGGCGATCGAGACGATCTCGCTGTTCTGCACCTATCTCGGCCGCGTTGCCGGTGACATGGCGCTAATTTTCATGGCTCGCGGCGGCGTGTTCCTGGCGGGTGGCATCTCGCAGAAGATCCTGCCGGCGCTCATGAAATCGCCGTTCCGTGCCGCCTTCGAAGACAAGGCGCCGCACTCGGCGCTGATGAAGACGATCCCGACCTTTGCCGTCATTCATCCAATGGCGGCGCTCTCCGGCTTGGCCGCTTTTGCCCGCACGCCGAGGGATTTCGGTGTTGCAACGGAGGGACGCCGCTGGAGAAGCTGAGCAGTCGGCGCGCGCAAAGACTCGCCAAAGCGATACCAAACTACTATAGAGCCCCGGGAAAGGTCGGGCCGGAAACCGGCTCGCCACATTGGGTCCAGGGAAGACGGGCTTTTTGAGCGCCAGCAATAGAAAACAGTACGCGGTCGATTCCGATACGATCAGCGGAATTCTGAAACGGGTCATTGCGGAAAACGGTCGCGACCACATTCGCGGCTATGCTTTTGCCATTGCCTGTCTGGCCGTCGTCGCTGCCACAACCGGTTTCACGGCCTCGATCATGGAGACCGTGATCAACGAGGCTTTCGCCAACAAGCGGGCAGATATCGTCCTGCTCGTCTGCGGCGCGATCCTCGCAGCCTTCATTCTGCGTGGCTTCGCCACCTACGGCCAGGCCGTTGCCCTGTCGAAGATCGGCAACAACATCGTCGCGCGTTACCAGCGCCGGCTCTACGCCCATCTGATGGCGCTGAGCGTCGGCTATTTCAACGAGACGCGATCGGCACAGCTTGCAGCCCAGATCAGCCAGAATGTCAGCGGCATCCGCGACGTGCTCAACCTGACGGTCACGTCGATCGCCCGCGATCTCTTGACCCTGATTGGTCTGGTCGGCGTCATGTTCGCCAAGGACTGGTTGCTGTCGATCATCGTCTTCGTCGCGGCGCCGCCGTTGCTGCTCGGCCTGCGCTACGTTTCCAGGCGCCTGCGTTCGGCGACGCGCGAATCGATCGAGGTCAATAGCCGCGTTCTCGGCGCGATGCAGGAAACGATCCAGGGCATCACCATCGTCAAGGCCTTCACCATGGAAGGCGAACTGCGCGGCAAGGTCGATGCGATCATCGATCGGGCCGAGAACCGGGCGAACCGCATTGCGCGGTTGAGCGAGCGCACGGCGCCGATGACCGAAACCTTCGCCGGCCTCGCGATTTCTGCTGTGCTTGCCTATTCCGCCTTCCGCGCGATCTATGCGGACGTGCCGCCCGGCGCCTTCTTCGCCTTCGTGGTGGCTCTCCTGATGGCTTACGATCCGGCCCGCCGACTGGCGCGGCTGCAGGTCTCGATGGAGCGTGCTGCCGTCAATGCCCGCATGGTCTACGAAATCCTCGACACCGTGCCGCATCAGCGCGACAAGGCGGACGCCAAGGAACTGGCCTTCACGAACGCCGCAGTCGAGCTGCGCGACGTCCGCTTCCAGTACGCTAACGGCGACGAGGTTCTGAAAGGCGTCAGCTTCGTTGCAGAAGGCGGCAAGACGACGGCGCTCGTCGGCCCCTCCGGTGCCGGCAAGTCGACGGTCATCAGCCTTATCCCGCGCTTCTACGATCCGGCTTCCGGCCAGATCCTGATCGATGGGCAGGATATTGCCGACGTCACCAAGCAGTCGCTGCGCAAGAGCATCGCCTATGTGTCGCAGCAACCCTATCTCTTCGAAGGGTCGATCCGCGACAACATCCGCTATGGGCGCATCGATGCGACCGACGCGGAGATCGAGGAAGCCGCGCGGCTTGCCTATGCGCATGATTTCATTCTGGCGCAGCCGCAGGGATATGATACCCCGGTCGGCGAAAACGGCATGACGCTTTCCGGCGGCCAGCGCCAGCGGCTGTCCATCGCCCGTGCACTCGTGCGCAATGCGCCGATCCTGCTGCTCGACGAGGCCACCTCGGCGCTCGATACCGAATCGGAAGCCGCCGTGCAGAAGGCGCTCGATTACGCCATGAACGGCCGTACGGTGATCGTCATCGCGCATCGCCTTTCGACCGTCGTCAATGCCGACAAGATCATCGTCATGAAGGATGGTTCCGTCGTCGAGGAGGGCACGCATGCCGAGCTTGCACGGCGACCGGACGGTCTCTACGCTCGGCTTCACAATCTTCAGGGCCAGTCGCCTGAGGCCAAGGCGCCCGAAGCGCCGGCCGGCGCCGAAATCTAGAACATTTCCAGCAAAAGCGCGTAGCGGTTTTGCGTCCGGAAATGCGTAAGAACAATGAGATAGAGCGTTTCCCGACGCCGTTTTGACTGGGAACGCGCTAACAGCGGACGAGAAGGAAATCACCGATGGGCGAACCCGATATGAAGCTCGTGGTGGTGGGTGCTGCAGGCCGTATGGGCCAGACGCTGATACGCACGGTCCACGCGATGGACGGCGTGCGCCTGCATGCCGCCATCGAACGCCCGGGTTCTCCCTTCATCGGCCGTGACGCCGGCGAAGTGGCCGGTCTCGGGCCGATCGGCGTGCCGGTCACCGACCAGCCGCTCGAAGCGTTCGTCGAGGCGGAAGGCGTGCTTGATTTCACAGCACCCGCGGGCACCGTCGAGTTTGCCGGCCTTGCGGCCCAGGCCCGCATCGTCCATGTCATCGGGACCACCGGCTGCTCGGCCGACGACGAGGCGAAAATCCGTGCTGCTGCGCGTCACGCCCGGATCGTCAAGTCGGGCAATATGAGCCTCGGTGTGAACCTGCTCGGCGTGTTGACGGAAAAGGCGGCGCGTGCGCTCGGCCCCGCCAATTGGGATATCGAAATCCTCGAAATGCACCACAAGCACAAGGTCGATGCGCCCTCGGGCACCGCATTGCTTCTCGGCGAAGCGGCGGCGACGGGACGCGGCATCAGCCTTGCCGACAATTCGGTGCGCGTGCGTGACGGTCATACGGGCCCGCGTCCGGCCGGTACGATCGGCTTTGCGACGCTGCGCGGCGGCTCGGTCGTCGGCGAACACTCGGTCATTCTCGCCGGCGAAGGCGAGCAGGTGACGCTCTCGCACAGTGCCACGGATCGCTCGATCTTCGCGCGCGGCGCCGTCACGGCGGCGCTTTGGGCACGCAGCCAGAAACCCGGCTTCTATTCCATGCTCGACGTTCTCGGGCTCAACTGACCTTTCCACTCTCAAGTCTCAAGGGGAATTCGACATGAGCGGTACTCTCGTCCTCGTCCGGCATGGCCAGAGCGACTGGAACCTGAAGAACCTGTTTACCGGCTGGCGTGATCCGGACCTGACGGAACTCGGCGTCGCGGAAGCCAGGGCCGGCGGCAAGGCGCTTGCCGAATATGGCATCAAGTTCGACATCGCCTTCACCTCGGACCTCGTCCGTGCCCAGCGCACCTGCCAGTTCGTGCTCGACGCCGTCGGCCAGTCCTCGCTCGAAACGATCCGCGACCAGGCGCTCAACGAGCGCGACTACGGCGACCTCTCCGGCCTTAACAAGGACGACGCACGCGAGAAGTGGGGCGAAGAGCAGGTGCACATCTGGCGCCGCTCCTACGACGTGCCGCCTCCGGGCGGCGAAAGCCTGCGTGACACCGGTGCCCGCGTCTGGCCCTATTACCTGACCGAGATCCTGCCGCGCGTGCTGTCGGGCCAGAAGGTTCTGGTCGCCGCCCACGGCAACTCGCTGCGCTCGCTGGTCATGGTGCTCGATCATTTGACCAAGGAAGAGATCCTGAAGCTCAACCTCGCGACCGGCGTGCCAATGGTCTACAAGCTCAAGGCCGACTCGACGGTCGCTTCCAAGGAAGTGCTGGGCGACATGTCCGGCGCCCACTGAGCGCTGACAAAGATGGAAATGAAGAAGGGGCGCCGAGCGCCCCTTTTTTGTTTTTCCAAGCAGTTCCAGGAAAGGTGCGAAGCGGCTTTCCGTCCGGATCTGCGTGACTTGAAAGCATCAGATCGTGCCGTCCGCCGCCTTGCCGGCTTCCCAGCCGAGGATCGCGCGCTTGCGCGTCAGGCCCCAGTGGTAGCCGGTGAGATCGCCGCTCTTGCCGAGTGCGCGATGGCAGGGAACCACGAAGGAGATCGGATTACGCCCGACCGCGGCACCGACGGCGCGCGAGGCCGTCGGCTGGCCGATCGTCCCGGCGATGTTCGAATAGGTGGTGGCGCAGCCGAGCGGGATCTTCAACAATGCCTGCCAGACCCGGATCTGAAAATCGGAGCCGATCAGGAAGATATGCAGCGGCTCTTCCTGGCGCCAGCGCGAGGGATCGAAGATGCGTGCCGCATAGTAGGCGGTGGCCGCACTGTCTTCGATATAGCTGGCGTTCGGCCAGCGTTGCGCCATGTCCTCGAAGCTCGCCTGTTCGCCGCCGCCATCGTTAAAGGCGAGGCCTGCCAGGCCGCGGTCTGTGATCATCACCAGCGCCGTGCCGAAGGGCGAGGGATGGTAACCGTAGCGGATCGTCAGGCCGGTGCCGCGCGCCTTCCATTCGCCGGGCGACATCGCCTCGTGGGTGACGAACAGGTCGTGCAGGCGGCTCGGCCCTGACAGGCCGACCTCGATGCTGGTTTCGAGCAGCGGCATGTCTTCCTGGCGCAACAGGCGCTTGGCATGGTCGAGCGTCACCGCCTGGAGGAAGGCCTTCGGCGAAAGCCCGGCCCAGCGGGTGAAGACCTTCTGGAGTTGCGTCGGCGACTGCTTCAGGCGGTGCGCCACCGTTTCGAGCGACGGCTGGTCGCGATAATCCTCGGTGAGCATTTCGATCACGCGGCTGACCGTATCGTAATCGGTGCCTTTCGGCGTGATGTCTGTGGGTACGGATGTCGCAATGTTCATGGCTCTTCTCCTGTCATGTCACAGGTAATCCCTTGCTGGTCCAGGAAACCACCCGAAACTTGAACGAATGCGCGGATTTGCGTCCCATTGGTCGTTCGGCGAGCGTCAGCGGCGGCGAACGGTCGCAAGCGCACCCGAGAGGGCGAGCGCGAAGGTCTCGCGATCGTCGCGATTGAGAAACGAACCGATGTCGGTCCGGCGGCCACCACCGCTGATCGTCATCGAGATGATGCCGATTTCCTGATGGCGGGCGACATTGAAGCGGGCCCAGAACGGATTGAAGCGGTGTTCGGTGATCTGGCCCGACGGCGTGAACTTGCGCACGGAAACATCGGTTCTGGAAACGCTGACCTCTTCGCGGCTGAGCGCCGAGCGGTAATTCAGCCAGAAGGCGCCGAACAGCAGCAGGTAGTCGAGCCCGAAGAAGAACACGATCGGCCAGGCGCCGATGACGAGGAAGACAAAAGCGTGCACCAGGCTGAGCAGTCCGGCGATCAGGAAGACGATCCTGAAGCCTTTTCGCCCGAGCGAACGATAGGGCGTAAGCTCGGCGGTGAAGACCGGCGCATCCTCGGGCGGGGTGGTGACGTTGCCATTGATCATGACCTTTGACTATAGATGCATCATGAAAAACGTGAAGCCGAAATTCCCCGTCAGCGCCGCAAAACCCAAGACGAGCCGCCGCGCAACGCCGCGGGTGAAGAGCCTCTACAGCCAGGACGAGCTCAAGGAGATTTTCCGCCGCTTCTCGATCCAGCGCCCCGAGCCGAAGGGCGAGTTGGAGCACGTCAACCCGTTCACGCTCGTCGTTGCCGTGGCGCTCTCGGCGCAAGCGACCGATGCCGGCGTCAACAAGGCGACGCGCGCGCTCTTCGCCATCGCCGATACGCCGGAGAAGATGCTGGCGCTTGGGGAAGAGAAGGTCCGGGACTACATCAAGACCATCGGTCTCTACCGCAACAAGGCGAAGAACGTCATCGCGCTCAGCGAAAAGCTGATCCGCGATTTCGGTGGCGAAGTGCCGCGCACGCGGGAGGAACTGGTGACCCTTCCGGGGGTCGGTCGCAAGACCGCCAATGTGGTGTTGTCGATGGCCTTCGGCCAGTCGACGATCGCCGTCGACACCCACATCCTCCGCATCGCCAACCGCCTCTGTCTGGCACCGGGCAAGACCCCAGACGAGGTGGAAGACAAGCTGATCAAGATCATCCCGGATGAATACCTCTACCACGCGCATCACTGGCTGATCCTGCACGGGCGCTACTGTTGCAAGGCGCGCAAGCCCGAATGCGAGCGCTGCGTCATCGCCGATCTCTGCAAGTCGCCGGAAAAGACCTGCGATATCCCGGCGCCGCTCGTCGAACTGCCGCCGCAGATCATCTCCGCCGCAGGCTGAGGCACCCTGGTGTTGTCTTGACGGTCGGCGTCAGGCCGACACCAGCCGGTCGATCAGCGTGCCGATCGTCTCCGCGTAAAGCTCGGCCGAAGCACCATCGGCGATGTCGAGCGCCGCGCGATCGAAGGCGGCCGAAAGCAGCGAGGCCATGGCCGACAGCCTTTCCGGGCCCGGCACTGCCGGCGCCATCGCCTCGGCAATGCCCTCCTCCAGGGTTCTCTGGGCATTGGCCGCGTCGATCGCGGCCATTTCCTGCTTGCCGAGCACCGCCGGCCCGTCGAGCAGCAGCAGACGGATTCGGCCCGGCTCGCGCATCGCGTCGAAATAGGCGCGGGCACCGACTTTCAGTGCGTCGCGGGGCGTGAGGTCGTTGGCCGTTGCCTGCTCGATCGATATCGCCACTGCGCCCGCCTCCCGCTCCGCCACGGCACGGAACAATGCCTTCTTGTCTTCGAAGTGGTGATAGAGCGCGCCGCGGGTCAATCCGGCGGCGGCAACAATATCGGGCGTGGAGGTATCGGCATAACCCCGGGTGACGAAAAGGCCACGCGCGGCATCGAGGATCGCGGTGCGCGTCGTGTCGGATCGCTCGCGATTGGAGCGACGGGAGACTTCCTGTTGCATACATGCAGCCTGTATGTTAATTAAAGATACATACAGATTGTATGATATTGCCGGAGCGAGGGAAAGCCATGAAATCGACGAGCTACTATCCTGTCATCATGACATCAGATGTTGCCGCCACCGCCGCCTTTTACATCGAGCACTTCCGCTTCCAGGCGCTCTTCACCAGCGATTGGTATGTGCATCTGCAGTCGGTCGAGGACGAGCATGTGACGCTGGCGGTGCTCGACTACCGCCACGAGACGATCCCGGAGGAAGCACGTACGCCCACCCGCGGTCTTCTGCTGAATTTTGAGGTCGAGGATCCGGATCGCATTTACGCGCAAGCGGTTGCCGCCGGGCTTCCGATCCTGAAGACGTTGCGAGACGAGGTCTTCGGTCAGCGTCATTTCATCACCGCCGATCCGAACGGCGTGCTGATCGATGTCATCAAGCCGATCCCGCCGAGCGCCGAATTCGCCGCAGCTTACGACGAAAGCGCGCTTCCGACGGCCTGATGCGATGGCCCCACGTCTTTTGTCTTCCAAATGGCCGGAAAACCGGTATTAACGAACACCGGCCATCACGGAGACCGGACGAGGTTCATGACAAAATACGACGTGCTGACGATCGGCAATGCCATCGTTGATATCATCGCGCGCTGCGACGATGCCTTTCTCAATGAAAACGGCATCATAAAGGGCGCCATGAACCTCATCGATGCCGAACGAGCCGAGTTGTTGTACTCGCGCATGGGCCCGGCCGTCGAAGCGTCCGGCGGCAGCGCCGGCAATACGGCAGCCGGTGTCGCCAGCCTTGGCGGTCGCGCCGCCTACTTCGGCAAGACCGCGAGCGACCAGCTCGGCGAGATCTTCGCGCACGACATCCGCGCCCAGGGCGTTTACTTCCAGACGAAGCCGCTCGAAAACGTGCCGCCGACCGCGCGCTCGATGATCTTCGTCACCGAGGATGGCGAGCGCTCGATGAACACTTATCTCGGCGCCTGCGTCGAGCTTGGCCCCGAGGATGTGGAGGCCGACGTCGTCGCTGAGGCCAAGGTCACCTATTTCGAAGGCTATCTCTGGGATCCGCCGCGGGCCAAGGACGCCATCCGCGAGACCGCGCGGATCGCCCACGAAAACGGCCGCGAAACCGCGATCACGCTGTCCGACAGCTTCTGCGTTCACCGCTATCGCGAGGAGTTCCTCGAACTCATGCGATCAGGCACGGTCGATATCGTCTTCGCCAACAGGCAGGAAGCGTTGGCCCTCTACGAGACCGAAGACTTCGATCTGGCGCTGGAAAAACTCTCGAAGGATTGCAAGCTCGCTGCCGTGACTCTCAGCGAAGAAGGCTCGGTGGTCGTGCGTGGAGAGGAGCGGGTTCGGGTCCGCGCAACGCCGATCGCCCAGGTCGTCGATACGACCGGTGCCGGCGACCTCTATGCCGCGGGCTTCCTGCACGGCTACACGACCGGACGCTCGCTCGAAGACTGCAGCAGGCTCGGCAATCTCGCCGCCGGCATTGTCATCGGTCAGATCGGCCCGCGGCCGATGGTCTCGCTGGAAACGGCCGCCAAGCAGGCGGGTCTCGCCTGATTCGTCCTGATTGAATTTTGTGAAAAGCAGGCGTGGCCTTACTTGAAGGCCTCGCCGGGATAGGCGCCCCAGATCTCGCTCTGGGCGATCCAGCCTTCGACGCCCTGCGTCTCGGCATGGCACCAGTCGCCATTGCATTCGCCGACATGCACGATGACCCCCGGCTCCATGCGGGCGACGATCGGGGATGTACCCTGCGGATCGCGGCGCATGTTGACGAAGACGCCTTCGCCCTTGCCGCGCATCCAGGGCGCTGCGACGGCTGTACGGTCGCCGGAAAGCAGCGCCTGGTTGACCCAGCCTTCGGTGCCGTCGGCGTCGCGGATACGGCGCCAGTTATCGTATTCCTGGATGATCTCCACGGGAACGCCGGGCTTCATGTAGCGGAAGGCGACCGCGTAATCGACGCTCGGGCCGATCCGGAGATTGACGCTCTTCGACTTGAGGCTCACGAAGCGCGGCAGCGGCAGTCCGCTGGCGCCCTTGGCAGCTTGAGCGTAAGCCGCCGACGCCATGATCCCGGCGCCAAGGCAGGCGGCGATCAACGAGAACGAGAATCTGGAAATGACATGACGCATGACGAAGCTCATTTTCCGTGGCACTAGCTTTTGCGGGCGCAGTTCACCTGGGGCCCAACACACGGGCTGAAATCGCGGGGACGAACGCGCGAGTTTTGTTTGTCTTCCCGGTGGGGTCTGGTAGAAATTGCGGCTACAGGGAGAAAGTATCGCCCAACTTGGTTAAGGACCCGTCAACAAGGCCCGTCGCAGCAATGACAAGCAAGAAGAAGCCCACGGTCTACATCACCCGTAAACTGCCTGATATCGTCGAGACGCGCATGCGCGAACTTTTCGATGCGGAGTTGAACATCGACGACACGCCGCGCAGCCAGCCCGAGCTCGTCGCGGCGGTGAAGCGCGCCGACGTGCTGGTGCCGACAGTGACCGATCGCATCGATGCGGCGCTGATCGAGCAGGCCGGCCCACAGCTGAAGCTGATCGCCAGCTTCTCGAATGGGGTCGACAATATCGACGTCGACGCCGCAGCGCGCAAAGGCATCACCGTCACCAACACGCCGAACGTGTTGACGGAGGACACCGCCGACATGGCGATGGCGTTGATTCTCGCAGTGCCGCGCCGGCTTGCCGAAGGTGCGCAGATCCTGACCGATCGCAAGGGCGAATGGGCCGGGTGGTCGCCGACCTGGATGCTCGGCCGGCGCATTGCCGGAAAGCGCATCGGCATCGTCGGCATGGGCCGGATCGGCACCGCGGTCGCACGCCGCGCCAAGGCCTTCGGCCTTTCGATCCACTATCACAACCGTCACCGGGTGAACGCCGAAACCGAAGAGATGCTGGAGGCGACCTACTGGGACAGCCTCGACCAGATGCTTGCCCGCGTCGATATCGTCTCGGTCAACTGCCCGTCGACGCCGGCGACCTATCACCTGCTCTCGGCCCGGCGCCTGGCGCTGATGCGGCCCGACAGCTATATCGTCAACACAGCCCGCGGCGGCATCATCGACGAGACGGCGCTGATCAAGTCCCTGCGCGAAGGCAAGATAGCCGGTGCCGGCCTCGACGTTTTCGAGAACGAGCCCGCGGTCAATCCGAAGCTGATCAAGCTCGCGGGCGAAGGCAAGGTCGTGCTCCTGCCGCATATGAGTTCGGCGACGCTCGAGGGCCGCATCGACATGGGCGACAAGGTGGTGATCAACATCCGCACCTTCTTCGACGGCCATCGCCCGCCGGACCGCGTGCTTCCGGGCCGCGACTGATCGCGGAGCGCCGCACGGTCCTGCCGTGCGGTTGTCCGTCCGTCCTGCTCAAAGTCAGAAGCTAGAGCGTCTTGCGCATCTCGATCGCCGTCGGCCGGGTAAAGCCGGGGTGGCACATCGTACCGGTTTTGACGAAGCCCCAGGCGGCGAACGCCCGGTGGTTTTCGGTGAGTTCGATGCGGGTGAGTAGCCGCAATGCGGAAAGGCCGAGCGCTCGCGCTGTCGCCTCCGCTTCCGCGAGCAGCAACCGGCCGATACCCTTTCCCTGTGTCTGCGGGGCAACCGCGAGCTTGCCGATATAGAGACAATCGGCTTCAGGCTTGCAAAAGATGCAGCCGACAAGCCGCGCGCCGTCGCTGACGCCAAAGGCGATCTCGTCGGCAATCTTTTGCCGGAGCGATTCAATGCTCAAGGCATGTGCTGACGACGGTGGGTCGATCCGTCCGTCCATGTAGGAGAAGGCGCCAAGGATCAGCTTCAGCAGCTCCTCGTGCCGGTCGAAGCTTTCACTGATGCGGAAGATCTGCACCATGATCGGCCTACGCTCTGCGACGGTAACGGATGGTGTTGAACTGCGCCGTCAGAGCATCATACATCAACAGGCGCCCGACCAGCGGTTCACCGAAACCGGCGATCACCTTGATCGCCTCCATCGCCTGCAATGTACCGATGACGCCGGTCAAGGCGCCGACGATGCCCGCTTCGGCACAGGAGGGCACGACGCCGGCCGGCGGCGGTTCCGGGAACAGATCGCGATAGGAGGGGTTCGGCCGCCCATCGCTGCCTGCCTTGTACGGCATCAGCACCGTCAGCGATCCGTCGAAGCGGCCGACGGCGCCGGTTACCAGCGGAATGCCGACCGCCGCTGCCGTATCGGCTGCGAGATAGCGCGTGTCGAAATTGTCCGAGCCGTCGATCACCAGGTGATATTGCCGGAACAGGGCCTCGGCATTGTCGGGGTTGAGCCGCAGCCTGTGTTCGTCGACGCTGACATGCGGGTTGAGTGAACCGATCGCTTCGGCTACCCGTTCGACCTTGGCGCGATCGATGTCCTCGGTGCGGTGAATGATCTGCCGCTGGAGGTTCGAGAGCGCAACGATGTCGTCGTCGACGACGCCGATCCGGCCGATGCCAGCGGCCGCGAGATAGACGAGCACCGGGGCGCCGAGCCCGCCGGCGCCGATCACCAGCACACGCGCCGCTTTGAGTTTTTGCTGCCCCGCGCCGCCGATTTCCGGCAGCACGATATGGCGGGCGTAGCGGGCGATCTCCGATTGGTCGAGCTTGTTCTCACCGGTCATGCAACATCCTCCTCATCCGGGCGGCCGATCGATTCTCAAGCGAGAGCGGATGCGGGCGGAAAACCGCACACACTTTTCCTCATCCGCTCTTGCTTATCCCGTAACGCTCCCGTGCGAAACGGTCAGGAAGCGACCGCGTTCGCCAAGCGCCTCGAACATGGCCTGGTCGGTACCGGTCATGAAGGCCTGGCCGCCAAGACCATCGACGAGGTCGAACAGCGCCGCACGCCGGTTGACGTCGAGATGCGCGGCGATCTCGTCAAGCAACAGGATCGGCGCGTGGCCAGTCATGTCGCCGACGAGGCGCGCATGCGCCAGCACCAGTCCGACGAGCAGCGCCTTCTGCTCGCCGGTCGAGCAGCGTGCGGCTTCCATGTCCTTGTCCCGATGACGCACCAGCAGGTCGCTTCGGTGCGGTCCATCGAGCGTCCGGCCCGCCCCTGCGTCGCGCGGCCGTCCGTCGCGCAGCATTGTCAGATATTGCTCTTCGAGATCATAGGCCGGGCGATGACCCTCGTCGTCGAGAAAGCCGGACAGCGCCAGGCGGGCGGACGGAAAAACGCTGTCATCGACATTCCGCTCGACGAGCGCGGTCAAGAGGCCGAGCATTTCCTGCCTTGCCAGCGCCATGGAGACGCCGAGACCGGCCATCTCTCGCTCAATCGCCGTCAGCCAGGACGGATCCGGGCGAAACTCGCCGAGCAGCCGGTTGCGGCTGCGCATCGCCCGATCGAATTCGCTGGCGCGTCGGCCATGCTCCGGATCGAGCGAAAGCACCAGCCGATCGAGGAACCGCCGCCGGTCGGCCGAAGGCCCGGTGAAGAGCCCGTCCATCGATGGCGTCAGCCAGAGAACGCGCAGGTGATCCGTCAGTTCGTCGACGGTTGATGCCGGCGTTCCGTTGAGCCGCAGCCGCCGGGATTGGCCCTCGGTTACCCCGGCGGTGCCGGTGCCGATTTCGACCGGCCCCTCCATGCCCTCGACCTCCGCAAAGACGGAAAACCCGTCGCTCGCGCCGACACGGGTGACGTCGGCATAGGCCGCGCGCCTCAAGCCCCGTCCTGGTGAGAGGAAGGAAACCGCTTCCATCAAATTGGTCTTGCCGGCGCCGTTCTCTCCCGTCAGCACCACATGGCGCTGGTCGAGCTCCAGCGAGAGAGCCGCATAATTGCGGAACTCCGTGAGCTTCAAGCGGTTGAGAAAGACCTTGTGGGGCATGGGCAAACCGGATTCGACGTTGGGCGCCAGCTACAGCGCCGCGCGTCTTATGAGACGCGCAAAGGTCGCTGTAGCACTTTGAATTGCTGCATGTCTTCGTCCTTAAATCGAGGTCGATTTAAGGAGACATGCAGTAGGACGAAAGCGTTGGCCAAGGCAAGGCGAAATGGCCAGCGCGTCGATATCGCCTGGGATAGGTCGATATCGGCAGGGGATAGGCGACAAACCCCTTGAATCAGGTGCTTTTCTTGAGCGCCTCGGTCAAATATGACAGTTTCATGACAATCCACGGATGGATATATTTGTAATGCTGGCTTGGTTCCGCAAACTGCTTCCCCGCGAAGACCGCTTCTTCGACCTTTTCGCAAAACACGCGCTCACCGTTGTCGGTGCCGCCGAAGCGCTCGACAGGCTGCTTGCCGGTGGCGACGACATGGAGAAACAGTGCGACCGGATCGTCGCGCTTGAGGATGAAGCGGATCATATTACTGGCGAGGTGCTCCTGGCGGTGCGCCGGTCCTTCATCACGCCCTTCGACCGCGGCGACATCAAGGACCTGATCCAGTCGATGGACGATGCCATCGACATGATGCACAAGACAGTCAAGACGATCCGGCTCTACGAGCAGAAGACATTCGATCCGGGCATGCGCGAGATGGCGACGATCATCGTCCAGGCCGCGCATCTGATCGGCGAGGCCATTCCGTTGCTCGACCGTATCGGCGCCAATCACAATCGCCTTATCGCCATCGCCGAGGAAGTTACCCGCATCGAGGGGCGTGCCGACGAATTGCACGACCTCGGCCTCAAGGATCTCTTCCGCCGTCACGGCGCCAGCAACCCGATGGCTTATATCATCGGCAGTGAGATCTATGGCGAGCTCGAAAAGGTGATCGATCGCTTCGAGGACGTCGCCAATGAAATCAGCGGCATCGTGATCGAGAACGTCTGATGGATGCGACGCTCGCCTTTCCGTTGCTCGTCGGGCTGATCGGCATCGCGCTGTTCTTCGACTTCCTGAACGGTTTGCACGACGCTGCCAACTCGATCGCGACAATCGTCTCGACGCGGGTGCTGAGACCGCAATACGCGGTCATCTGGGCAGCCTTTTTCAACTTCATCGCCTTCCTGTTCTTTGGCCTGCATGTGGCCGAGACGCTCGGCAAGGGCATCATCGATCCCGGCATCGTCACGCCGCTGGTGATCTTTTCGGCCCTCATGGGGGCGATCGTCTGGAACATCGTCACCTGGCTCTTCGGCATTCCGTCGAGTTCGTCGCATGCGCTGATCGGCGGCCTCGTCGGTGCCGGCCTTGCCAGTACCGGCTTTAGTTCCATCGTCTGGACCGGTCTTCTGAAGACCGTCGGCGCCATCTTCATGTCGCCGGCGATAGGCTTCTTCCTGGCCTTGCTCCTGGTGTTGATCGTCTCCTGGATTTTCGTGCGGCAGACGCCCTTTGCCGTCGACCGCACCTTCCGCGTGATGCAGTTCGTTTCCGCGTCGCTCTATTCGCTCGGCCACGGCGGCAATGACGCGCAGAAGACCATGGGCATCATTGCCGTTCTGCTCTTCTCGCAGGGCTATCTCGGTTCGGAGTTCTACGTGCCCTTCTGGGTGGTCATAACCTGCCAGGCGGCAATCGCGCTCGGCACGCTGTTCGGCGGCTGGCGCATCGTGCACACCATGGGCTCGAAGATTACCAGGCTCAATCCTATGCAGGGCTTCTGCGCCGAAACCGGCGGGGCGATCACGCTCTTTGCCGCCACCTGGCTCGGCATTCCCGTCTCGACGACGCACACCATCACCGGTGCGATCATCGGCGTCGGTGCGGCGCGGCGCGTCTCGGCGGTCCGCTGGGGGCTTGCCGGCAATATCGTGATTGCCTGGTTCATCACCATGCCGGCCGCGGCGGCGATTTCGGCGCTCGCCTATTTCCTGATCGATCTGATCTTCTGATCGAAGCGAACAGCGTCTCCCGCTTCAATCGGCGGGAGACGTGCATCATTTCTCGATCCGAGGCGCGGGGCTGTCCCGTCCGCCCTGATGCAAGGTCAGGCTCCCGGCGCGGGTGCCGGTTACGGTGAAGCTGATCTGCGCATCGATAAGCTTCGCAAAGAAACGGTGCTCGGCCTCCGGAAAGATTTCGATCCGATCCTGTCCTGTTGCCTGGGCAAACAGCCGATCGCCATCGCGGAAGATCGTCAGATCGAAGCCGGGCGCCAGCCGATAGGTGCCGACATAGGCGTCATAGCTCGTCGGATCGACGGTTATCGCAGTGCGCCTGACAGTTGCCGGCGCAAGCGGAGCGTTGCGGTTGAGCAGGTGGTGGCCGATATCGTCCACGCCGACCTCGGTCGACGCATTGGAGAGAGCGACGACGCCGACACCGGTCGACGGTCGGTAGCCGACGAAGGATCGGTAGCCGCCGGTCCCGCCGTTATGCCAGATAAACTGCTCGTCGCCCTTGCCCGAGATCACCCAGCCAAGCGCCTGCTGGTCGTCGTCGCCGTTGCCGAGCGGCTGCCGGGTCGCAAGTAACGTGGTGAAGGCTGGCGCCAGCGGCGATGGCGTTTTCCCCATGGCCGCCTCCAGGAATGTCAGAAGATCGTTCGCCGTGGAGCGGAGCGCGCCGGCTCCCTGCAGCGCGTTGAGATCCCAGTCTATCACCGGCTCCAGCGCCGCATTGTGGCCCGTCGCCCGCCTTTCGGCCCAGCCGGGCTGCGACGAGATCGCGGTGTCCTTCATGTCGAGAGGCGCTGTGATGCGGCTGATGACGAGCTCCTCGTAGGAAAGACCGGCCTTCAAGGCGAGCGCGTGGCCGAGAAGCCCGGCGCCGAGATTGGAGTACTCGTGCTCGACGCCAGGGCGTCGCAGCGGCTTGTGATGGGACAGGAAGGCATAAAGCTCTGCTGTGCCGTAGTCCGCATACGGATTGCTTGTGTCTGTCGGGTCCAGATTGCTGGGTAGCCGCGGCAGACCGGACATGTGCGTCGCCAGGTCCTTCAGCGTGATCGGCTCCTCCTTGTCGTCCGGCATCGCCACACCTGGCGGAAGCAACGTCGAGACGGGCGTGTCGAGGCGCAGCGTGCCTTTTTCAATCGCGTCCGCGAGCAACAGCGCGGTGAAGACTTTGGTGACCGAGCCGATCTCGAACACGGTCCGCCCTTCGACCGGGCGCGGGTCACCTTTGGCCGGATGGCCATGCGCTACGATGCGTCGTCCATTGGCATCGATGATTCCGACGACAATGCCGATCGACTGCTGCTGCTTGTCGATTCGATCGGTCAGAATATTCAGGATTTCGGCATCGGTCGGGGCCGTGGAAAGGTTGTCCGTATGGGCGGCGGTGCCAAGTGTCATGGCGACGATCCAGTTCAGAAAGAAGGTCCGCATGATGAGAAGATAGGAAACCAATCTTTGGTTGCGATGGGTGCGAAGCGCATGCCAGCTGATTTCGATCAAGCTTCTGTCGAGACTCGATCGGCAATCGGCGAGATACCGTCGCCGACAGCGATTACGCCGGGGTTGCGGAAACGCTTCACGGATCCCAATAGGGCGGATCGCCAAACGCTTCCTTCAAATGTTGGGCGATGGCTCGGAGCTTGGCGGAGACGCGTCGTCCTTCCGGATGCGCCATGTAGATGAATTCGGGCTCCGGACGCAGCCCGACATCGATCTCACGCAATTGCCCTTCGCGCACCGCGGGGCCGGCGATGAAGGCGGGCAACAGCGCGATGCCGAGCCCGGCGACGGCGGCGTCGTGCATCATGTCGCCATTGTTCATGCCGAGGGCCAGGCGCGCCCTGACGATCGTTGCACCGGAAGGTCCCTCGAACCGCCAATCGGCCGCACCGCGATTGGTGTAGAAGACGCCGCGATGGCCTTCGAGCTCGGTAAGCGACGCCGGTGTGCCGTGTCGTTCAAGATAATCGGGCGAGGCGACGAGCAAGCGCCGGCTTCTGGCAAGTTTCCAAACCATCAGGCGGGAATCGGCGATCACGCCGTGGCGGACAATCGCGTCGTAGCCTTCCGAGGCCGCATCGACCCGCCGGTCGTCGAGATCGAGCGTCAGTTCGATTTCCGGATGGCGCGCCAGGAACGGATAGAGCGCCGGGCCGAGATGCCGGCGGCCAAAGCTGACGGGCGCGGCGATCCGAAGCGGCCCCGTCAGCTGTCCGCGCCGCTCGGCAAGGTCGCTCGCGGCCGCCTGCACCTCGCTGACGATCCTGACGGCGCGCTCGCGGAAGGCGATGCCGTCCTCGGTGAGCGTCAGCTTGCGCGTCGTGCGATGGAGGAGCGTGGCGTTGAGCCCGCGCTCCAGTTCCGCCACGCGTTCGCTGACGACGGATTTCGACAGGCGCAGGCGCCGCGCCGCTTCACTGATCGAGCCAGCTTCGGCGACCGCGACAAAGGCGGTTATTCCCTCGATCTTCACCATCGTTCGACTTTTCCGAATTCGAGTTCCACAATTGGAAGACTAATCCGAACGATCGTTTTCCGCCATAACTGTCTGCATTCGAGGACGACGGTTCCAGCCTACCGAGCCGATCTCCTCTTCAACCCAACAAGAGGACTTTCATCATGTCTCGTTTGCAGAACAAGACGGCACTCATCACCGGCGGCACCAGCGGCATCGGTCTCGAAACCGCACGCCAGTTCATCGCCGAAGGCGCAAGGGTCGCCGTCACCGGCACCAATCCGAAGAACATTGCCGAAGCACGCGCCGTCCTTGGCGAGACAGCTCTGATCATCGAGGCCGATGCCGGCAATGTCGCCGGCCAGGCCGCCGTCGCTGAAAAGATCCGCGCCGCCTTGGGCACGCTCGATATCCTGTTCATCAATGCCGGCATCGCCAAGCTGCAGCCGATCGAGCAGTGGGACGAGGCAAGCTTCGACCGCTCGCTCGCCATCAACCTCAAGGGACCGTATTTCCTGATCCAGGCCTTGCTGCCGGTCTTTTCCAAACCGGCATCGATCGTGCTCAACACCTCGATCAACGCCCATATCGGCATGCCGACCTCAAGCGTCTATGCCTTGACCAAGGCGGGGCTGCTATCGCTCGCCAAAACGCTCTCCGGCGAACTCATCGGCCGCGGCATCCGGGTCAACGCCGTCAGCCCCGGCCCGATCCGCACGCCGCTGCATGACGGCCATGCCCCGACGGTGGAGGAAAACAAGCAGGTTGTTGATGCGATCACTGCGCAGATCCCGCTTGGCCGCTTCGGCAACGCAAGCGAAATCGCCAAGGCGGTCGTCTTCCTCGCCTCCGACGAGGCTGCTTTCACTGTCGGCGCCGAACTGATCATCGATGGCGGCATGGCGACGCTCTGATCACGGCTTAACTCTAACGAACAGACAGAAGCGCCGCGTGTTCAATCGGATGCGCGGCGCTTCCCGTCGTCTTCGGCCGGCCGTTGGCATCGCTGGTTGGGAGGAGTATATTTCTGCAATCTAATGGAATGCATCCAGTCGCAAGAAATCGACATAGACGGAACACCGATCAGATCCCAGGAGGAGACGATGACGAGTGTGAGATGGATGATGAAGGGGCGCGAATTCATACATTGCAACTGCGCCTATGGCTGTCCTTGCCAGTTCAATGCATTGCCGACACAAGGCCATTGCAGCGCCGTCGGCGCCTTCGAGATCGAGGAAGGCTATCACGGCGATACGCGGCTCGATGGGCTTCGTGGCGGCCTGATCGCCGCCTGGCCGGGCGCCATCCACGAGGGGAGGGGGCAGGTAGTGCCGATCGTCGATAGCCGCGCCTCCGCCGAACAGCGCGGTGCGTTGCTGCGCATCATGAGCGGCGAGGATACGGAACCGGGTGCCACCTTCTTCCAGGTCTTTGCGACGACCTTCGAAACCATGCACGATCCTGTCTTTGCCGAAATCGATTTCGAGGTCGATGTCGGCGCGCGCACGGCGCGGCTGAATGTGCCGGGCTGGCTCGTCGCTCGCGGCGAACCGATCCTCAATCCGGTGACCGGCGCCGCCCATCAGGCGCGCATCAATCTCCCCCAGGGCTTCGAATACGACGTCTGCGAAGTCGGGCGCGGATGGGCCGATACGAAGGGGCCGCTGACCTTGGCACTGGCGGACTCGCACGCCCATTTCGCGCGCATGCACCTGACCGAAAGCGGCGTGATCCACTGACGTCGATGAAGGATACGGCGCTCGAAACCCTGCTCAGACGTGATCGCGCCATCGTCGTGGCGGCGCTGATTACGCTGACGGCGATCAGCTGGATTTACGTCCTGTGGCTGGCTTCGGCCATGGACATGGCTGCGCCCCCGGCAGCCTCCGGCACCATGGATATGGGCTCGGGCATGGACATGGAGATGCCCATGGACATGCCGATGAACATGCCTATGGAGGCGCAAGGGGGATCGATGACATCGATGGCGACTGCGGCCGCCGGTCCCTGGACCGCGGCAACCTTCGCCTATGCCTTTGTCATGTGGGCTGTCATGATGATGGGTATGATGGTGCCGTCGGCAACGCCGATGATCCTGCTCTATGCTCGGGTCGGAAGACAGGCGGCACAGCAGGGCAAGCCCTTCGCCGCAACCGGCTTCTTCGCCGGCGGCTATCTGCTGGCCTGGACCTTGTTCGCGCTGATTGCCGTTCTCGGGCAATGGCTCCTGGATCATGCCTTGCTGCTCACCCCAATGCTTTCGAGCGCCAACCAAGCCTTGAGCGGTGCGGTCCTCGTCGCCGTCGGCCTGTTTCAGTGGACGTCGCTCAAGGATCGTTGCCTCAGGCAATGCCAGTCGCCGCTGCTATTCATCCAGAACCACGGCGGATTTCGCCGCGAGGCGGGTGCCGCGTTCGGCCTCGGCTTGCGACACGGCCTTTATTGCGTCGGCTGCTGCTGGGCGCTGATGGCGCTTCTGTTCGTCGGTGGGGTGATGAACGTGTTGTGGATCGCGGCGATCGCCATCTTCGTGCTCGCCGAAAAGGTGGTGCCCGGCGGCCGGCTCCTGTCCCGTGTCGCTGGGGTGGTGCTCGTCATGGCCGGGCTGTGGCAGCTTGCGGCCATGACGTGAAGCTTACAGCACCGCGCGCCCTATCCGGCGCGCAAGATCGCTGTGGGATACGCGGGGCGCCTTAGTCGCTCAGCGTATCGAAGAAATCCTTCATCCGGGCGAAGAAGCCCGTCGATTCCGGATTGTTGTCCTTCGAGGAGATCTGTTCGAATTCCTGCAGCAGTTCGCGCTGGCGCTTGGTCAGCTTCTGCGGCGTTTCGATCTGGATCTGGATGTAGAGGTCGCCGGACTGGGCCGAGCGCAGCACCGGCATGCCCTTGCCCTTGAGACGGAACTGCTTGCCCGCCTGGGTGCCCTCGGGAACCGTGACGCGCGACTTGGTGCCGTCGAGCGTGGTCACATCGAACTTGCCGCCAAGGGCCGCTGTCGTCATCGAGATCGGCACGCTGCAATAAAGATCGGCGCCGTCGCGCTGGTAGAACTCATGCGGCCTGACCGAGAGGAAAATGTAGAGGTCGCCTGCCGGTCCGCCGCGAAGCCCCGCTTCGCCTTCGCCCGAAAGCCGGATACGCGTTCCGTCCTCGATGCCGGCCGGAATGTTGACCGAGAGCGTGCGCTCTTCGGTGACCCGGCCCTGGCCATGGCACTTGCCGCAGGGATCGGTGATCGTCTGGCCGCGCCCGCCGCAGGTCGGGCAGGTGCGTTCGATCGAGAAGAAGCCCTGGGCGGCGCGCACACGGCCGGAGCCATGACAGGTGCCGCAGGTCTTCGGGCTCGTGCCGGGCTTGGCGCCGGAGCCGCTGCAGACGTCGCAGGTGATCGAGGTTGGAACACGGATCTGCGCGGTCTTGCCTGAGAAGGCTTCCTCGAGCGAGATCTCCATGTTGTAGCGAAGATCGGCGCCGCGTTCGCGGCCGCCCGATGAGCGCCGCTGGCGCCCGCCGCCCATCATCTCGCCGAAGATGTCTTCGAAAATGTCGGAGAAGCCGCCGGCAGCGCCGCCGCCGAAGCCGTTGCCCATGCCGCCCTGCTCGAAGGCCGCATGACCGTAGCGATCGTAAGCGGCGCGCTTCTGCGGGTCCTTGAGGGTCTCATAGGCCTCGTTGATTTCCTTGAAGGTCTTCTCCGCTGCCGCGTCGCCGGGGTTCTTGTCCGGGTGATACTTCATTGCGAGCTTGCGGAAGGCGCCCTTTAGCTCCTTCTCGTCGGCGTTCTTGGCAACGCCAAGCGTTTCGTAGAGATCACGTTTCATTCGTCGAAGATTATCCTGTTGGCATGCCAGCGCGAGGGCTCGGCGGCTGCCCGTTTACCTTGCCACCGATTTAGTAAACCTTGAAGCGCGATACCATAGCCCGAGCGGTGGTAGATGCGGTTTTTTGTCGGAAAAGTAACGTTTGCAGCGGCTCGCGGCACTTGTCGCCACTTTTGCCCGTCGCGCCGGGCTGTGCAGATAACAAAAAGCCCGGGCGAACCCGGGCTTTTCGTCTGATCGAAGGGACGGATTAGGCCGAACGCTTGCGGTCGTCCTCGTCGTTGACTTCTTCGTAGTCGGCATCGACGACATCGCCGTCGCGCGCCGCGTCTGCTGCGGCATCCGCATGGGCGGCTTCCGTCTGCTGCGCTTCATAGATCGCCTGGCCGAGCTTCATGGAAACTTCCATCAGCGTGTTGGTCTTGGCCTTGATGTCTTCGGCGTCCGGCTCGGAGGCTTCGACGGCAGTCTTCAGTGCGGCAATCGCGTCGGAGATCGCCTTGCGGTCGGCTTCCGAAACCTTGTCACCGTAATCCTTCAGCGACTTCTCGCTGGAGTGGATCAGGCTTTCGGCCTGGTTCTTGGCTTCGACGCCCTCGCGGCGCTTCTTGTCGGCCTCGGCATTGGCTTCGGCATCCTTGACCATCTTTTCGATGTCGGCGTCGGAAAGACCGCCAGATGCCTGAATGCGGATCTGGTGTTCCTTGCCGGTGCCCTTGTCCTTGGCCGAAACCTGCACGATGCCGTTGGCGTCGATGTCGAAGGTGACTTCGATCTGCGGCATGCCACGCGGTGCCGGCGGAATGCCGACGAGGTCGAACTGGCCGAGCAGCTTGTTGTCGGCGGCCATTTCGCGTTCGCCCTGGGAGACGCGGATCGTCACGGCCGACTGGTTGTCGTCGGCGGTCGAGAAGGTCTGCGACTTCTTGGTCGGGATCGTCGTGTTGCGTTCGATCAGGCGGGTGAAGACGCCACCGAGCGTTTCGATGCCGAGCGACAGCGGGGTGACGTCGAGCAGAAGAACGTCCTTGACGTCGCCCTGCAGAACGCCGGCCTGGATGGCGGCGCCCATGGCGACCACTTCATCCGGGTTCACGCCCTTGTGCGGCTCCTTGCCGAACAACTGCTTCACGGTTTCCTGAACCTTCGGCATGCGGCTCATGCCGCCGACGAGAACGACTTCGTCGATCTCGGCAGCCGAGACGCCGGCATCCTTGAGGGCTGCCTTGCACGGCGCAACGGTGCGCTGGATCAGGTCGTCGACCAGGCTTTCGAACTTGGCGCGCGACAGCTTCATCGTCAGGTGCTTCGGACCGGAAGCGTCAGCCGTGATGAACGGCAGGTTGATTTCGGTCTGCTGCGACGAGGACAGCTCGATCTTGGCCTTTTCGGCAGCTTCCTTCAGGCGCTGAAGGGCGAGCTTGTCGTTCTTCAGGTCGATGCCCTGTTCCTTCTTGAACTCGCCGGCGAGGTATTCGACGAGACGCATGTCGAAGTCTTCACCGCCGAGGAAGGTGTCGCCGTTGGTCGACTTCACTTCGAAGACGCCGTCGCCGATTTCCAGAACCGAGATATCGAAGGTACCACCGCCCAAGTCGTAGACGGCGATCGTCTTGCCGTCCTTCTTGTCGAGGCCGTAGGCAAGGGCTGCCGCGGTCGGCTCGTTGATGATGCGCAGAACTTCAAGGCCCGCGATCTTGCCGGCATCCTTGGTTGCCTGGCGCTGGGCGTCGTTGAAGTAGGCCGGAACGGTGATGACGGCCTTTTCGACCTTTTCACCGAGGTAGGATTCGGCCGTTTCCTTCATCTTCTGAAGGATCATGGCGGAGATCTGCGACGGGGAATAATCCTTGCCGTGCGCTTCGACCCAGGCGTCGCCATTGTCGGCCTTGATGATCTTGTAAGGAACCATGTCCTTGTCTTTTTGCGTGGTCGGGTCCTGGAAGGTCCGGCCGATCAGGCGCTTGATCGCAAAAAGCGTGTTTTCCGGATTGGTGACGGCCTGGCGCTTGGCCGGCTGGCCGACGAGACGTTCGCCGTCGTCGCTGAATGCCACCATCGAGGGGGTCGTGCGCGCACCCTCGGCGTTTTCGATCACCTTCGCGTCTTTTCCGTCCATGACGGCGACGCAGGAGTTGGTCGTTCCCAGGTCAATACCAATAACTTTAGCCATGTCGTTCTCTCCTTGCAGCGGACTGTCGGAACCCGGTCAGGCATTCGTAAGACAGCCCCTAACGGGATGGTCTCAGGATTTCTTCGCAGTCGAGACTGCGCCGATGCGGCGTATATAAGGACCGGCGTTTCGGACTGCAAGGCATTCTGCGGGGCGTTTGGGGGCAAATGCAAGTCCGGGATTTGCCTAGCTAGAAATGGGCTATGCGCGGCTGGTGAGAATGGCACCAGTCGCACGCTTGCAGCGCCAGTCGCGCCGGCTCAACCGCCGGTCAAAATGTCGAAGAGGGTCGTGCGGCGCGTGGCACCCGTCGTCTGGCCGACATCGGCCGGTGGTACGAGACCGCCATTGCCCTGATCGGCGCTCTGGCCATCCCATTCGCCCCCCTGGTCTACCGGGCGCTGCCCCACTGCGACCGCGCCATTGACGCCCACGGGTGCTTCCGGGAAGGCTTCCGGATCGCCGGAGAGCAAGTCGCCGGCCGGTGCGCCTACGCCTTCGTCGAAGACCGGCTGCACGCCCGTCGTGCCGAAGAGCGGCGAGGGCGAGAGGCCCTCGTGGGCCGCCATCATGAAATCGTGCCAGGCCTTGGCCGGCAGGCCGCCGCCCGTGACCTTCTTCATCGACTTGCCATCGTCGTTGCCGAACCAGACGCCGGTTGTCAGGTTCGAGGTGTAGCCGACGAACAGCGCGTCGCGGAAGGATTGCGTCGTACCGGTCTTGCCGGCCGCCTCCCAGCCCTTGAGCTGCGCTTTCTTGCCCGTACCTTTGGTCAGCACACGCACCATCATCTGGTTCATTTCGCTGACGATCGCCGGGTCGAGCACACGCGGCGGGTTGTCGTAGGTGTTTTCGTAAAGCACCGTGCCGTCGGCCTTGGAGATGCGGCGGATGACATGCGGCGTCGCCTTGAAGCCGCCATTCATGAACGGGGCATAGGCCGACGTCAGTTCGACGAGGCTGACTTCGGATGTGCCGAGCGCGATCGAGGCATTGGCCTGCATCTCGGAATCGATGCCGAGGCGATGGGCGACCTTGACGACGTTCTGCGGCCCGACCTCCATCACCAATTGCGCGGCGATAGTGTTCAGCGAATTGGCGAGCGCATCGGCGATCGTAACCTCGCCGCGATATTTCTGGTCGTAATTCTCGGGCGTCCAGTTGCCGATCCGGACCGGGCCGTCGTTGCGGATCGACATCGGCGTGCGGCCGATCTCGAGTGCCGCGGCATAGACGAAGGGCTTGAAGGCAGAGCCCGGCTGACGCTTGGCCTTGGAGGCGCGGTCGAACTGGCTCTCTGCGTAGTCCTTGCCGCCGACGAGCGCCCGGATGGCGCCGGTGCCATCGATCGAGACGAGTGCTGCCTGCGAAGCGTCGAGCTTCTTGCCGTCGGCGTCCAGCGTGGCAGCGATCACCTCCTCGGCCTTCTTCTCGAGATTGAGGTCGATCGTCGTGTCGATGATGAGATCTTCCTTGATCTCGCCGATCATGCCGGGAAGCTGGTCCATCACCATGTCGGCGACGTAGTGCTCGGCGCCTGACCAGTAGCTCTTCGCCTTGGTCGGGGTCTGCGACATCGCCGTCTTGATCTCGCTATCGGTGACGTAACCTTCCTCGCGCATGGCGCCGAGAACGACCTGGGCGCGTTCTTCCGCAGCCTTCGGGTCGCGGGCCGGCGACAGGCGGGAAGGAGCCTTGAGCAGGCCTGCAAGCAGTGCGGCCTCGCCGAGGTTCACGTCGCGCGCCGATTTGTTGAAATAGCGCCGCGATGCCGCCTCCACGCCATAGGCGTTGGAGCCGAAGAACACCCGGTTGAGATACATCGCCAGGATCTGGTCCTTGGAATATTTCTGCTCGAGCCAGAAGGCGAGCAGCACCTCCTGCACCTTGCGTTCGAGCGTGCGCTCGGGCGAAAGGAACAGGTTCTTGGCAAGCTGCTGCGTCAAGGTCGAGCCACCCTGCACCATGCGGCCGGTGGTGAGGTTCGTCAGCATGGCGCGGGCGAGACCCAGCGGATCGATGCCGAAATGCGAATAGAAGCGGCGGTCCTCGATCGCGATGACCGCCTGCGGGATATAGGGCGACATGTTTTCCAGCGACAGCGCTTCGCCGCCGGTGGTGCCGCGATTGGCGATGGCGTCGCCGCTGACCGCAAGGATCTTGACGTTCGGCGGTCGCTCGGGGATCGACCAGCTCTCGGCGCTCGGCATGCGCGCGCCGTAGTAGAGCACCAGGCCGCCGACGCCCATGGCGCCCCAGATGCCGAGCACGATGCACCAGTAGAACAGCGTGCGGACAAGGCCAACAAAGCCGCCGCCGCCAGAGTTGCGCCGTGCGCTGCCGCGCTTGCCGGCTGCCTTCTTCTTGCTGCTGCCCTTCTTGCCGCTGCCCGAGCCGCGGGGTGCCTTGCGGCTGGCGGTCACACGATCGCTGGCCTCGACGCGAAAATCGTCATCATCGTCCTGGTTTCCGCCGAACGATGGCTCGATCCGCTCTCCTGACCTGCCGTTTGTTGCCATGCCGTTTGGATTTGTCCCTCTGCCGTCTGCGGGGCCGATTGGCTCAATCACGACGGTGACTTCGATCTCGACGGCGGTACCGGCGCTCTGCGCCCATCCGCCACGGCGACCGGGTGAACTTTAAATGCGGCAATTTAAGGGGGAGTTAAGAAGCGCATCGTGAAATACGCATGGTCTTCAACAACTTGCGTTTAAGCGACGCGCTGCGCGTGGCAGTGGGTGAGACGTCCACTCCGTTGTGCTAACGAGCCCAATATGGTCGCAACTACTGGATGGAGCTGCGCAGTGGCGTATCTTCGACCGCCACGTTCGATGCGGCAGCACCGGGCTCGGTAAAGTCGTAGAGCCATTGGCTATAGGGAAGCCGAAACAGAACCCGTTTCCCCAGGTGGTTCATCGCCACTTCCTCGCAGTCCTTCGCCTGGTAGGCCTGTCGGTCGCACATGGCGCGCGGGCTGTCCACCAGCCGGTAGTCGTGCCCTTGATAAACGAGCGCCGTCATCGCTCTTAACTTGAAGGAGCCCGGTGGCAGCACGACGAGGCGCAGGCTGGCGATCCAGGTGGCGAGGATCAGGACAACGATGATTGCGGTGGGGACCTGGAGCAATAATTTCATCTGAAAGCCTGCAATTATGGAGAGTGAATATATTTCTTCTAATATTGCTGGTCGTATATCAGGAAAGCTGAAGTAGAGTAAAAAGCTATCAAAGGTTGTGGTTTCCGGCTGGTTACCGCGCCATGCATGGCTTTCGCGTGCCGGCCCGGCGACGAGTTGTTCCCTGGCTCAGGCTCCGATCAGCGGGTCAAGATGGCTCGACCTGACGCTTCGCCTTCACGATTTTGTGCAATGCAAAAATCACGTCTTGAAATTGCTGCGACGCACGATTATTATATGACTTATCGAAGCGCTGCACCTCCTCCCGCGGCGCCCGATGCGGGTCGGTGGCACTCCTCCTCCCAGTCACCGATCAAGTTCGAGAGCCCCGTGTACCTCCTCCCACACGGGGCTCTTTTCATGTCTCGAATACGGCCGTGTTTCCCTGTATGTGGCACCTGTCGTGCGCAATTGGCGGCGCGGCGGGTTCTCGCAGGTATCGGCGCGCCATGACGTCCACCGTCTCACAGGCTTCCAAGGCAAACGGCTACATCTTCACGCTTCTGGCGATCGTCATCTTTTCGATCCAGGACGGGATCTCCAAGCATCTGGGCGCGATCTATCCGCCGGTCTTCGTCGCTATGATCCGCTATTGGGCCTTTGCACTTTTCGCGATTGCGCTGGCTGCGCGTACCAAGGAAGGCCTGAAGATCACGGCGACAACCAGGAGACCGTGGCTTCAGATCCTGCGCGGCGTGTTGCTGCCGACCCAGATCGTCATGGTGATCACGTCTTTCACCTGGGTCGGGCTTGCCCATTCGCAAGCGATTCTGGCGGCGACGCCTCTCTTCGTTGCCCTCCTGTCCATGCCGCTTCTCGGCGAGCGCGTCGGCTGGCGGCGATGGCTGGCAATCTCCGTCGGTCTCGGCGGCGTGCTTCTGATTCTGAAGCCCGCAGACGGCTTGTTCGACCGGACCTTCCTCTTGCCGCTCGGGGCGGCTCTGCTGTTTGCGCTTTATGTCATCGTCACGCGGCTCGTCAGCCGGCAGGATTCGGCGATGACCAGTTTCTTCTACACCGGCGTCGTGGGCGCTGCCGCGATCAGCCTGGTCGGCCCGTTCTTCTGGGTCACGCTCGCGCCGGCGGACTGGGGCTGGATGCTGTTGCTCTGCATCACCGGATCCTCCAGCCACTACTTCCTCATCCGGGCCTATGAGGTGCTGGATGCGGTGGCCGTTCAGCCGCTCACCTACCTCCAGCTCGTCTTTGCCTCAATCATGGGCGTGACGATTTTCAGCGAGACGCTGACGGTCAACATGATCGTCGGCTCCGTGCTGGTGGTCGCCGCCGGCATCTTCACCGTGTGGCGCGAGCGCGTCGTCGCCCGCCGCCGTGCCGGCTTGCCACCGGCCTGAGCTCGACCGGAGACGACTTGCTGCATGTTTCCTTTAATCGTGCCCGATTAAAGGACAAAAACATGCAGTAATTCAAAGTGCTACAGCGACCTTTGCGCGTCTGATAAGACGCGCGGCGTTGTAGGGAAACATGCGGGTAGCGAATCCTGCTATGGCTTCGCCTTATTGTTGTGCTCGGCTGTCGCACGACAAAAGGAGGACTGCCATGAAGCTTCGATCCATCGTCTTCGCTCTCGGCGCGTTTGCAGCGTTGAACGGCGAGGCTCTGGCACAGGAAGGCGTCGCCTATGTCGACGACCGCTCCGACGGGGCAGCTCTCGTCCGTTCGCTCTACAGTGCCATCAACCGCAAGGAATATGCCCGCGCCTACGGCTATTTCGGCGAATCGAAGCCCGCCGGCGGCTTCAAGTCCTTCACCCGCGGCTATGATCGCACCATGTCGGTCGAGGTGAAGATCGGCAAGGTGAAAACGGAGGCGGGCGCCGGCAGCATCTATTCGGCGGTTCCGGTTGCGGTGAAGTCTATCGAGGAGCGCGCGCGGGTCCGGTTCTTCGCTGGCTGCTACGTCACGCGCATCATCAACCCGTCGCTGCAGGTGCCGCCCTTCACGCCCTACCAGGTCGAAGCGGCGCGGCTCAAGGAAGTGAAGGGGCCGCTCGAGCAGCCGCTGCCGACGGTCTGTAACGCGCCCTGAAGTGGTCGAGGGAGCGTGTAGTTCCCCCGCGCCGCAATTCCAGCCAAAGTGAAGCAGGCGATCCCCTTAGATCAATTCATTGTTTCATCGAAACACTGAAGTGTCATAAGTCTTTGAAATTACGCAATTCCGGACGGAAAACCGTTTCACACTTTGGCTGGAATTGCTTGTCTTATGACATTGGCTGCCGAACAGGTCAGAACGGAACCGCTGCG
>NZ_JBQENM010000033.1:0-69286 GCF_052044795.1 Ensifer sp. 22521 | reverse complement strand
CAGGGTTTCGTATCCTCCTTGAAACGCGATACTGGTTGACTACATGTTGTAGATGCATCATCGAGAGACTATGAACCTGCGTTCCCTACCCGACGATAGACGAGCAATGCTGCGGGAACTGGAAGATGCCTGCGTAATTTCGCGGGCGCGCCTTATCTCACGCGTCATGACCAACATCTTCGACGAGGAACTGCGGCCGTTCGGCCTAGTGTCGTCGCAACACACCTTACTCGGTTCAATCATGCGGATGGGCGTCGCGACGCGTGCCGAAATCGGCCGAGCCAACTGCCTCGATCGCTCCACCTTGACGAGAAACCTCAAGCTGATGCTGGACGCGGGATGGATCGAAGAGGTCCCCGACAAGGTTCAAGGTCGTCAGCGCCCCCTTCGGCTGAGCAAAGCTGGCGAAGACCTGCTGTTTTCATCCATGCCGGCCTGGCGGGCGGGGCAGGAACGAGCGTCCAAGCTGCTTGGGCAAGCAGGCTTGAGCGCAATCAAGACCGTCGCGGACGACATTCCGCGCGATTAGCCGGAATCTGAAATTATGGTATTGCATATACAACACTGCTTCCTATGTGTTGTATATGCAGCATTAGGACGCCGCGGAGCGCCTGATGCCATTATCGAAAGGAGAAATGCGATGACAACGATTCTGGTGACCGGTGCAACCGGAGATACGGGGCGTCCGACCGTGAAGGAACTGCTGAAGAAAGGCCTAAAGGTCCGCGCCCTCGCTCGTCGGGAGGACGCTCGCTCGCAGGAGCTGGCCAGTCTGGGTGCCGAGATCGTTTATGGGGACATCACCAGCCTGCGCGATATGCGGCTGGCTTTCGACGGCGTCGACCGCGCTTACTTCTGCTATCCCATTGCCGACGGTCTCGTGGAGGCGGCAGTCATCTTCGCACAGGTGGCGAGAGAGCAGGGCGTCGAGCACATCGTCAACTTGTCCCACAAGCAATCCAGGCCCGACGCGCGCAGCAAGGTGACCCAGAACCATTGGCTTTCGGAGCAGGTGTTCAAGTGGTCAGGCATCCCGACGACGAACTTGCGCATCACCTTCTTCGCCGAGTGGCTCCTCTACATCTCGACATTCATCCAGCGCGGCCGCTACGTCATGCCATTCAACAAGGATGGCCGCTTTGCTCCGCTGGCCGCGGCCGATACGGCGAAGATCATCGCCAACATCCTGGAGAAACCGGAAGGCCACGGCGGCCAAGCCTACCAGCTGCACGGCCCGAAGGAGTATAGTCACGAGGAGCTCGCAGCAGAGGTTGGTCGGGTCCTCGGAGTCGATCTGCCCTTCGAGCAGCTTACCGTATCGGCCTTTCTGGAGC
This sequence comes from Ensifer sp. 22521, assembly GCF_052044795.1. Classification (NCBI taxonomy): domain Bacteria; kingdom Pseudomonadati; phylum Pseudomonadota; class Alphaproteobacteria; order Hyphomicrobiales; family Rhizobiaceae; genus Ensifer; species Ensifer sp. 22521. Next base: position 67,952 of record NZ_JBQENM010000033.1, on the reverse strand, counting down.
TCGCGGGGCTCGAGGATGACACCGTCTTGCGGCGGCACTTCGAAGCTGCGGAGCTGGACCAGCAAGAGGGTCTCCTCGCCGGTCTCGATGACATCGGCACGAAGATTATTGGTGGCCCGCTGATGACCGTAGAAGCTTTCGTCAACGCGAACCGGGCGCGCTTCGTCCGTGAAACGCAAACGTCACTCGACCGAAATGAGAATCCTGTGCGTTTTGGGGCGGATATATCAGGGTGACTAATCCAGGTCGCTAACCGGGGCGATCCGGAACGCATGTTTCGGAGCTGCATCGTCCACCTCGAAAATGCCATGGCTTTGCGATTAATTCACCGGCCACTGAGCCGAATCCTCGAGTGCGTAGCGACTGGCAGCTGCGCACTCGATGGACGATAGCTTTTGGCCGAAGCAGATGCTCACATCCAGGTCAAGGTACGACCTGGAGGGGTCGACAGCAGTCAATAGCCGACCTGCTGATTTAAGCCGATATATCGGGATATCGCCGACGAGACCATCGCGCCTATCACGCAGGACCGCTTCCAGGAAGCAGACCTTGAGCGTGTCGCCAAGGTAGACGACGCCAAACCGCCTTGCCGGGTCACGCCGGCGGGGATCACTGAACCGGCTCGGCGTCTTTCCATATCCTAGCGGGTCGGGAAAGGCACTCGCATAGATTCGTCCAAATCGACGACCGGCAGGAATGGTCTCGATGTCGAGCACGGAATTTTCGAACCCCGCGGGCGGCTTGATTCCCGTCATTCAGCGAAAATCACCGCGGGCGACACTCTCGGCCGCTGCAACCACTTCACCGTCCTGACCACGTTTCAGCGCATCCAGAGCCTTCCGGCCGTCCAGACCACCATGTGGCGTGACAAGGAAGCGGTAAACCGCCCATGCACCGCCGAGGATCTCGTGCAGTTTCGGAAGGACGGCATAGGGCCGACCGTCCCGATCGAGTTGCCATGACGGAAAACGGAAACCCCGCTTGGCTCCGTCGAGACCGAGAACCTGCCCGTTCTGCCGCTTTGTGTTGACCGTGACACGCGAAACGCCGAGCAGGTCCGCGAACGTTTCCGCGCTCAGCATATCATCCTCCGCGAGAATCTCCGCCACACGACGCTGGCCGCGCTCCCGTGCTGCAGTCAACGCTGCCTGGAGCTCGTCATCCGGCTCTGGCGCCTCTTCAACCGGAAACGCAACCTGACGAGACTGCGGTTCTTCTTCCACGACTGAAATCGTCTGCGCTCCGGCCAGCGGATCCACGACGACGCGGAAACTGACCTGATGGCCGGCCTTTCGGCTCAGCTTAATCGCCTTAGCGTATTGCCTGATCAACGCCTTCTCAAAATCTGCCTTCCGGGGCAGCTTCATCGAGAGCGCAATGTCGGAAGAAGCGTTTCGGGGCTCGTTAGCAACAGTTTTCGTAGTGGGCATGGTCTTCAGTCTCCTGCGCTACAATTTAGGCAAGATGTAGAAGTTCGTCAAGTTTGTTAAGTTCGTAAACATACGGCGGCATTCGGGCAGTGCAGGTTCGAGTCCTGCCGCGCCCACCACCATCCTGATCGCCAAACGCCTGGTGTCGGAGGTCTTGAAAACCAATCTCAGCATTCCCAGATGATTTTCCGTCTTCTTTCATCCGGTTAGATAGGAAGGAGGGAAACATGTATCTTCCGGAGATGCCATGGTCTGTACCGTTGCAGGTAACGTTCCAGAACGGCAACAATCGCACCTTTTCATCGGTGTTCGACGCGCTCGTTTTTCTGGAGAACGAGTGGCCGCGACGTCGCGGACGGCGCTACGAGCAAGCCGTCGAAGTCTGTCGGCGCGCCCTTAACCGAAAGATGCCGGTTGCGATCGCGCGTGAAGCTTTCGTCGCTGCGTGTCTGGAGGCGGGCCTCCCAGCGAATGGGCTAGCCCACCGCACCAGCTCGAGAAGCGATGACAGGCGCAATGCCGCATAGGTCAGGATGGGAATGCTCCGATGTTTGACCCAGTGGAAAGTGCCTGGATAAGCCCGACCGAGTTGAACTTCCTGCAAAGGATCTTCGACCGGGTTTGCATGTGGTGCCAGATTGATCGGCCCAGCGAGCGTGCCGACCACCTCGCGACTTACCTGTTGCATGAATATCGGGCTGGTATTCGCGACGAGACAGCTCTTTTCGAAGCAGCAATGTGGCGCGAAGCGGGCCGTTCAAAGTCCGGCCCCATGCATGAGCATGACAAAGGGTTCGACGACACGACAATCAACTAGACATGTGGCGCGCCGTCCTCATGGCGCGCCAATCGTCTGAACCATTCGCCATCGATGATGCTCCAGTTGAAGATGCGGCGCGATCGCCGACGATAGACTGCCGCGACAATCATTTCCGATCCCCGCGCTAGGGTGCGGGCGACATTTACGTGGATCGGTTTACTTCAAGATTTTCCAAGCTCGCCCCGCACGGTGAGGTGCTCAAGCTTGACGGAGATGGGAGAGCTGTCAACGATACGGCTAAAAGCGATAACCGACACCCAGCGCGCCAAGCCTCGTAGCGTCAATTCCGGACGATACATTATGCGATTTTCGAGCTCCTCCCGCCGCGCGTGGATCGTTCCACGCCTCCTCCCAGAACCGATTAAGTTCAAAAGCGCAGGAACCTCCGCCCGTGTCGCAGTGGGTTTGTAGCGCCGCGCCTCACCGTCCTGCTTCCTTGACCGCGCGCCTTCCCTTACAATCCCTTCCGGACACAATGGAGTTCCGACATGAGCGAAGACGCCTTCAACATGTCGATCCGCAAGTTCCTGAAGGAAGTCGGCATCACCTCGCAGCGCAAGATCGAGGATACGGTGCGCGAAGGTTCTCACCTTCTCCCTGTTGGCAAATCGACCGAGGCGGCCCCTACGTTCCACGGCGCGAGCGCAAAACCGGATTGGCTCTTTCCGCAGGCGACAGCACCGGAAGCCACGTCATCCGACTGGCGGCCAATGTTCCTCGACTATCTGTCCCTTGGATACAACGCTGCGACGGCGTTCAGCCCAACCGACGTGCTACCGCTGACACGACGGGCGAAAATGTTGATGATGGCCGAAAGCGCGATCTCGCTCCTGACTCTCGTCCTCGTTGCGGCCCGCGCAGTCAACGTTCTCCCGTAGCGGCACGTCAGCGGATCACGTCGCCTCGTTGACGTAGAGAAAATACGTGTCTTTGGGCGCGCCCGGCGGATGCGGCAGCGGACGCGTCCCCGCAAGTTCGAGCGGCAAATCGGACAGGACGATGGCATGCGGCGAAAGGACCGCCGGGAGGCATCGGCTCAGTTTGGCGATTGTCGCAATATTGTTCGCTTCGACATATGAACCCATATCCGCATGCGCCAGGATGACTTGTCCGCCAAAGCGGGTGGCTGCGGCAGCAAGCGTCTGCTCGATGTCGCCGAGCAGTAAATAGTTCTGTGGCGGCGTGCAGTCGGCGAAACAGTCGATCTCGCGATCCAGCACATAGATCTCGCGCTCCGGCAGATGGATGCGCAAGTGGTCGTAGGTGCGACCGTGACCCAGCCCCATCTCGAAGACAATGCCCGGACGGCCGGCTATCTCTCTGAAGGCCCATTCGAGGCAGATGTGCTGGGCCTCCAGGCGGAAGAGCAATTTTTCGAGCCGGGAGTCTTTACGTCTGCGTTCAGCACGCGTTTCTTTCAGTGTGGCACGTGTCGGCATACTTATCGTCCCTCCGGGTCATGGAATCGAGCGCGGCTAGGATGGCTCCAATTGGCGCCGGCGCGGTGCTATCATTCGTCAGGCGTCGGCCTCTCTCCAATCCGATCAACTGGTAGCGGTGAGCGGCTGAACCGTTTCGGGTCCGCAATGCGAGGCCGGACATGCCTGGCAGTTGGGTATCGAGCACGACACAGGCCACACGACTATCCGGATCACGTCTCCGCGAAAATGCCGCCACTTGAAATCACTCATCAAATTATCCGCTGCAAATAGTCGTCGCAAAAACCCTCACGCAGGCGATTTTTGCAACAGGGCCGCTTACCCTAGGAACTGCTGATCGCCATCTTCAGCCATCGCTCAACAAGGGTGAAGCCCCGAGTGGTTATGGAAATCCGGACGACCGATAGCCGAGGCGGTAGCCAGCGTTGACATGCGCAATGCGGTCGCCAAAAGGGAAGTAGCTTACAGTATGCAACGCCCCTGCTACGGTTACGTCGGCATTTCGCAGCGCGGAGGCTGCACGATGGCGAGCGCTGCCGACATCCCGTCTCGGCGGCTGTTTGCCATCTCCATGTTCCCGGCGGAGCGTGAGCGTGAGGTACCATCGACCGCCGGAACGTGGGTCGGCGCCGCGAAGGTCACCAACGAGCATTCGTCATCATCGCATGCCTAGGCATCGTTACGATTCCGTGAGCGGCAGCAGAGACCCTGAGATGTCTTCTTACCGGACTGGTGCAGCGCCGGCACGGCCGCGCGCGCCCGTCACTGACCGTGGCAACCGCGAAACTCCTTCAAATTTTTTCCTGCGAATCCGCCTTCGACGATCGACATTCCCAGCCGGTTCCGCCATTCGCGGGCGCTTGGAGCCGTACTGGGGCTCACGCCGGTGCTCAACCAGTCCGGCGAGAGCAAACGGATCCATGTCTCCCTTTGCGGAGATGTCATGCTGCGCGCGCTTCTGTATGAGGCAGCGCAGTCGATGCTGACGCGGCTGGTGAAAAGGTGCTGGCTCAAAGCATGGGCAATGAGCATCGCCCGACGGCATGGCAGCCTCGAGCGTTTGAAAAGGGGGAGAGATGCGAGAAAGCAATCTGAAACTGATCAGGCTGCCATTTGAGGCCGCCGGCATCCTGTTCCAGAACGAGGGCGACTGCTCAGCGGCGGACTGAGCATTCGTTTCCGCTCCCCCATCCGTCGCCGCCGGCTCACAAAATTAACGTCGCTCGGGTCCGGAATCCTCAGCAGGAGAAGATCCGCTTCCAGTCGATACATTATGCGATCGTAGACGCACGAAACCGGAACAAGCAGTGTACAGGCGGCGCCGTCGAGACAGTTTCATCACTGGCATTGCCGTGTAGCCGCCGGTCCTTATCGCCATGGCGTCCCGGAGGCTGACGCTTTCCGGTAAAGGCACCAGCCAGTCTCCACTCACACGCGCCCTGGCCGCCAGTCCACCCCACAATGCCGTTCCCCAACGCCCCAGCCGCTCAGACAACCCGATCACCCGGCTCAAAGGCGGAATTGGAACTTTCGGCAACGACGCCCTCAAAATCGATCCCAGGCACCATCGGGAAACTGCGACCACCGGCNGGTCGCAAGAGCGTCCTCCTGCCCGCTGTCGGACTTCTCGATCAGGACGGCGTCAAACATCTGAGCTTCCCATTCTTGCCTACGCGACTTTCTTTGCGTTGGGCGTAGAGCAGGCCACTTGCGAATTGACCATGGCGTCAACCGCTTGGGGCAGCGTCAGCACACCTATGGCCTGACCGGCGGCATCGACAACGGCGATCTCGTTTTCCCCGGCCAGCGTCATCGCTCTTGCGGCTTCCTCCAACTTCGCGCCGGCCGGCACCGAGATCTTTAACTCACGGGCCGAAGCATTCAGCGCGGTGGCAACCGTCTCAACATTGATGACGCGGGAACGGTTCACCTCCCGAACAAAGTTGGCGATGTAATCGTCGGCAGGGTTCATCACGATGTCCTGCCCGGTGCCCTGCTGTACGACTTCTCCATCCCGCAAAATCGCAATGCGATCTCCAAGCCTGAGCGCCTCGTCAAGATCATGGGTGATGAATACGATCGTCTTCTTGATCTCCTTCTGTAGATCGAGGAGTACGGTCTGCATGTCGACGCGAATGAGCGGGTCCAGCGCAGAAAACGCCTCGTCCATCAGCAGGATCGGCGCATCGTTCGCCAGCGCACGAGCAAGACCGACACGCTGTTGCATACCGCCCGACAACTGATTGGGATATTTGCTCTCGAAACCCTTGAGTCCGACACGTTCGATCCACCGCATGGCGCAGTCGACCTGCCGGTTACGAGGTGCCCCTTGTATCTCCAGGCCATAGAGGGTGTTTTCGAGAACGGTGCGGTGCGGAAGGAGCGCAAACTTCTGGAACACCATAGCGGTCTGATGCCGACGGAACTCACACAACTGCACGGCGTCCATCTTGACCACATCCTCGTCGCCGATGACGACTTCACCTGATGTTGGATCAATAAGGCGGTTGATGTGGCGGATAAGAGTGGACTTTCCCGATCCAGAAAGGCCCATGATCACCTGAATGCCGCCAGCCGGCATCGAGATGTTGATGTCTCTCAGACCGAGGACATGGCCATGTTTTGCGTTCAATTCCGTCTTCGTGACACCTTGCTCGACAAGCTTGACGCAATCCGCACCATTTGGACCGAATATTTTGTAGAGCTTTTTGATTTCGATGCCGAAGCCACCAATTTTTTTGTTACCCATGAACCACCTCCCGGTGCTTTTGAAGGCGCGCGCCGAAAGCTTGGCTGACGCGGTCGAAGATGATGGCGATGCCGACGATGGCGAGACCGTTGAAAATGCCGAGCGTGAAATACTGGTTGGAAATCGCCTTCAGCACCGGCTGGCCGAGACCCTGCACGCCGATCATCGAGGCGATGACCACCATGGCGAGCGCCATCATGATCGTCTGGTTAATGCCGGCCATGATGGTGGGGAGCGCAAGCGGCATCTGCACGTTCTTCAGCTTCTGCCAGTTAGAGGACCCGAAGGCATCGGCGGCTTCGAGTACATCCTTGTCAACGAGGCGGATACCGAGATTTGTGAGACGGATCATCGGCGGGATGGCGTAGATAACGACAGCGATCAACCCCGGAACCTTGCCGATGCCGAGCAGCATGACGACAGGAATGAGATAGACGAAGCTCGGCATGGTCTGCATGACGTCGAGGACCGGATTGATCGCGTTCTGCACCCGATCAGAGCGTGACATGGCGATACCGATGGGAATACCGACTACGATCGACAGGACCGTGCAGACAAAGATCATCGAGACCGTCTTCATCGTGTCGTCCCACATGTCGAAGTAGCCGATCAGCAGGAGCGTGACGACCGTGCCAGCGACGATCTTCCAGTTCCGGCTGGCGAACCAGGCGACAGCAGCTATCAGTAGGAGGATGATCGGCCAGGGCTTCGTCATGAAACGCTCGGACCAGATCAGAAAGTGCTGTAGCGGCTCAAAAATCGCTTCAAGACCGTCGCCATAGGCACGAGTGAAACCGCGAAACCCCTCGTCGATCGCCTTCTTGAGATCGCGCAAAGACGCATCATCCATGTGCGGAAAGCTGAATAGCCAATCCAAAGTTTATCCTCCTCGATAACGGTAAGCGTATCCTTCGACGTGCGTATTCGTTGCCGGCGCGGCATGTTTCATCGAGGCGCGCTAGCAACGTCTTAAACGGGATCAGAGCGCCGCCTTGATCTTTTCGGCGGCTTCTGGCGACACCCATTCCGTCCACATGGCTTCGTTTTCTTCGAGGAAGTGCTTGGCACCGTCGTCGCCGCTCGCCTGGTTGTCGGTCATCCAGGCCATCAGCTTGTTGACCGTATCGTTGCTCCAGGCGCGCTTGTTGAGGTAGCCCATGACTTCCTCGCCGGCGCGCTCGGAGAACGCCTTGGTGACGAGCGTCTGGACCGTATCCTCCGGCCAGTCGTTTTTCTTCGGGTCCGGGCAATCCGCGACGGTGTTGCAGCGCTTCCACTCGGCCGCATCATGGGGCACGCCATGCTCGACCTTCACCATCTCGTACTTGCCGAGAAGCGCGGTCGGAGCCCAGTAGTAGCCGACCCATCCTTCCTTGCGCTCGTAGGCCTTGGCGATTGAGCCGTCGAGGCCGGCGGCCGAACCCGTATCGACCAGCGTGAAGTTCGCCGCATCGCCGCCATAGGCCTTGTAGAGCTGGCTGGTCACGACCGTGCCACCCCAGCCCTGTGGGCCATTGTGGATCGCACCTTTCGATTTGTCTTCGGGGTCCGGGAACAGTTCCGGATGCTTGAGGACATCATCGATTGTCTTGATGTCCGGATGAGCGTCGGCGAGGTATTTCCGGCATTAGGTAGCAAAAACCACCAGACCTGAAATGGCATCCCGACTACCCTGGTTCCGGTGAAAACGGAGCCTCGAATGAGTGTAGCGTACGAGTTGAAGCAGAAGCGGGCCGCCTTAGTTGAAAGGTTGCAACAGATTGCAACGGAGCAAACCGAGATTCAGGGACTGATGAGAGCGCTGGACCGCGTCATCCTGAGCTACGAGCCCGACTACCAGGCATCCGCGCTGACGAGACCTGAACAGGGTAACCGCTCTCGAAAGGCAAAGCCGTCGTCATCCGAGGTGAAAGCGGCGATGGGCGGCGTAAACAAGCGCCAAGCCGTCTTGGAGGTCCTGCGCGAAGCAGGAGAACCGATTTCGGTGACCGACTGCGCAGCGAAGTTCGCCTCCAAGCTCGGCATCCCAAGCGAGCCAGCCAATCTCTCAGACATCGCACACCGCCTGTCGGCGGTCCTTACCCAACTGACGACTGCGGGACGCGTTCGGCAGTCCGGCCATTTCGACGGCCGTCAGGTTCTGTGGGAGGTCGCCGCTTAGCCTTCCCAGATCAGGTCCGGCGGTTTGTTGCCCTGCCAGTACCCACACAGATAGCGTGAGGTCGGGCGAGACAGTGCCTTGCCCAGCACCTGGAACGTATGGCCTCGATTGCTCACCTGTCGGCAGTCCTCGCGCCACGCGAGCTCGGCCACGTACCAGTCGAAGTATTTCAACGAAAACCGATGGTGGATGCCGACATAGGCCCGTTGAACCCGCGAGAAGAAGCTCTCGACCTGGTTGGTGTTCGTGCCGTCGTCGGTCTGATAGGCCTTTGAGTGGTTGACGCGCTCCAGCTTGTTCAGGCCAGCCAGGTCGTTATAACTGCCATGCTCGTCAGCGAAGACCGTCGCATCCCGCGACACGTGATCTCGAACGGCCGCCCAGGCTGCGTTGCTGTCTTCGTCTCGGATGATCCGGGTGAACGTCTGCCCTCCCAGTCCGCGCTGGCGGATCGCAAGAGCGCACAGACGCTTCATGTTCTGGTATTTCTTGAGGCGACGATCGATGCGATCCTCGGCCTTGTTTTCAGGACGGATGTGGCCGCCAGCGTACTTGCCGTCAATCTCGACCTCGCCATCGAGCACCATCTCCTCCCTGCGCCATGCGATGGCCTCGCGCAGCTTCATCAGTAGGACCCAGGCGGTCTTGTATTGCACGCCGATCTCGCGCGAGAGCTGGAGCGCCGCCTTGCCTTTCACCGAGTTCGCCGAGAACCAGATGGCGATGAGCATCTTCTTGAAGCTCAGCTTGCGTGCATGGAAGACGGTGCCTGAGGTGACGCTGAATACGGCCTTGCAGGTCTTCTCAGTGCATTTGAAGCGGTCGCGGCTCATCGTGTGGCAGCGCAACGTTCCGCACTTGGGGCAGTAAGGCTCGCCTTCCGTCTCGTGCCAGCGCAGGCGCTTAAACCAGTTGTAGGCAGTCGTATCCCGCATCTTGGCGAGATCGAGCACCGTCAGCGTTCGGCACTCTGGCGACAGCAGGAAATGCTGGCCCTTGGGCGTGTCTTCGGGGTTCGCCATGGCTCAACCCCTCCGCGATCCGGAGTAAGGTCGGGCGTATTTCCAAGCCCCCGCCCATGGCACTGACGGCCAACACCGAAGCGTAGCTGCGGTGGGCAATGGCGGCGGTAGCGATGGCGATGAGCGTCATGTTCAGGCTCCAGAGGTCGACAGCAGGCACAGCGGATCGGCGACCGAAGGCCGCGGGGAGATCAGAGCTGTATGCGTATCATCCTGAACATGACCCAGGTTCTTACCTGGATTTCCCGTGGGAGTCGATCGGAGGAGTTCTAAATGGTTAATTGTCGAAGGCCGACAGAGGCTGCGCGGAAACGTAATCAATGTCGATCTTCCAAGCTACCGGCGCTACCTCGGCGTTCCGCTAACGATCCGCACCCGTGCGAACCGAAACTTGACCTTCACCTTTGCCGCCTGGATGGCGTCGTGGAGCCGCCCACTCATGAAGAGCCCGCTTTCAAGCTTGCGCTCGTGCCAGAGGTCAGCCCCCTCGAAAGCCGCCGCTGTCAACGCAACATCGCCGTCCTCGAGATCATACGTTGCCCACAGGTCGTAACCGTCCCGCTCCACCGTCCGGCGGGGAAATAACCTGCTGCGGGTTTCGCTCGGCACGAAGCTGTCTTTCACCGCGCCAAAATTGAGCAGGTAGAAAGGACCCGGAAGCCGGGTCGTCTTGTCGGCCTCATAAATGGGAAATTCAAGCAATCCTCCCTTGCCGAGGTCGAACTCTTTCAACACGTCGGCAAGGCTCCCCTTCACCGCATAGAAGGGACCGGCACAGAACAGATCGCCCACCCGCTTCCAGTTGTTTTCGGCAAATACATACATAGCCTCGGGAAAATCCGTCCGCTCGAGTGTCTCGCCGCGATTATGACGCAAGTGCGCCTCAAGCACGTTCTGCGGCTTAACACCGAGCTGAAAGGTCGGAGGTGCCCAATCCTCGCCATAGAACTTTTCGCGGATGCCTTGCCTGTTGCCGATCGAGTAATCGCTCATCACGCTGCTGACCCAGACGGTATCGGACATGCGCGCTCCCATTCCGTGCCGCGAAGCACTTCCGTGACAGAATCGTCGGAATTCTGCACTGAAAGGTTGAAGGAAGAGTTAGTCAGGCAACCCGTTATTGTTCGCAACTCCCGCCGAAACCATGGCATTGTCGGTCGCCATGTCTCCCTTTGGCGCTTTCCGCACGAAGCACGATGACGGCCCACACGCAACGCTGCCACTAGCGCCATCAAGGTCAGCGGCATTACCGGAAGTTTGGCTGGAATTTCTGTTCTAATTCAGATGCGTAAGCCGTTTTTGGTGGTCTTTGCTACCTAATGCCGGGTATTTCGGCATCCACCAGCCCTGCACCGCGCCATCGGTCAGCACGGTCGATGCGACCACCAGCTTTCCGTTCTTAACGCCGGCGCTGACGATATCGGGCAGAAGATCGACCCATCCTTCCGGCGCGATGTCTGGTTGGCCCTTCTCGGTCATCGACGTGATCGTCGGGACCGTATCGCCCTGTATGATTTCGGCGTTGCAACCGTAACCTTCGTTCAGGATGAATTTGTCCAGGCTGGCGAGCACTTCGGCGCTCTGCCAGTTCATGCTGGCGATCGTGACGTCACCGCAATCCGCAGCCTGCGCAGCATTGCCGAAGGTCAACATGGCTGCTGCAAGGCATGTCGAGGCAAAAAGTTCTTTCATGGCACTTCCTCCCTATGGGCGATGTTGAAGTTTAAGCCCGTCGACGCCACCGCGTACCTCAGCGGGCCGCCGGCGGCTCCGGTATCCTCCTCAGAACCCGAAGCCGCCGTTTCCTGCTAGCTTGGCAGATACTCCGCACTCCAGGTTTCGCTGATCGTGCCGGAGGCGATCAGCCGGTCGATCTCGGCGTCGGTGTAGTTCAGGGACCGGAGAACGGCGCGCGTGGAGGCTCCGTACTTCTCCGCCGGGGCGATGGCCGTGACCTTGCCAACAGCCGGACGGATGGCGAAGGGATCGAGCTGTGTGACTGTGTGCCCGCTCGGATGGTTCGGGAAGATCGAGAAGGAATAGCTGCCTCGGTCGATCCCCGGCGTACCGTCGGCAATGCGGGCACTGCGGCTGCGGATCGTTTCGATGTTCTTGCAAAGCGACACGCCGATATCGGCTTCCCGCAGCCGCTGCTGCCAGGTTTCCGCGGGTGCGGTCATAAAGGCCTCCGCGAGATAGGCCTCGCGATCGGATGCCGCCATCCCGACAATGCCCCCCAGACCTTCAACCTTGCCGAAGCGCGGAAGGTCGGCTTCCGAGGCGCACAAAAGAAGGTGATCTCCGGATGCCGTTTCGTAGAGCCGCGACAGGGCATGATATCCCTTGGTCTCGCGGCCGGACGGCTCATCGAAGGGGCCACGCCCGGCATAATCGTAGCAGAACGGTATCTGTGCGAGGCCGGTTAGCGCCGACAGCGAGGTGCGCGGGCGGCCGACGATCCCGGTTCGGGATTTCTGGTAGAGGGCCGCGGCAATGCCGAGCGCCGCGCCGAAGCCACACATGACATCGATGGTGCCGACATGGGCGTGTTCCTCCGGCGTTTCCATCGAGCCGCCGAAGCGCAGCATGATGCCAGTTGCCGATTGCACGAGATCGTCATAGCCGAGATAGTCGGTGCGCGGGCCGGTGCGCGGGCCGCCGAAGCAATCGAGCTGGCAGAAGATCGCTTGGCGGTTGAGCGCCCTCAGGCTTTCGGCATCGAGCCCCATCGCCTTGACCTGACGGTCGGTGGCATTCCAGACGACGACATCGACGGAGCGCACCAGTTCTTCGAAGACGACGCGGCCATCGGGCGAACCTATGTTCAGCAACACGGACTGCTTTCCGCGCATGTGCGACATGCCGAAGATCACGGTGTTCCAGCAGTCATAAAGCGGCTTGGCCGGGTCGATCTTGATCACCTCCGCACCGAAGCGGGCAAGATAGGCGACCGAATGTGGACCGGCGATCACGTTGCAGAGATCGAGAACTTTTACGCCGTCCAGCCAGCCGCCGGGGGCGTCGGCCGTCGGCGCCGGCAAGGACGGCCGCTCTATACCGGAAAGCATCGCCAGCGCGTCCTTAAAGGTCCCCCAACGCCGCGGGTGCGGCGTTAACATGGCTTCCGCGCTCTCTTGCAGCCACGCCATCGGCCCCGGCTGGATCATGCGGCCGAGGGTCGGATCGTCCACCTCGATCATGAGGCCGGCAGCCTTGGCGTGATCGTCGGCGATCCATTCCTTTAGCCAGCGCTGTGGCGCACCCGGAAACAGCCCTTCCCCGAAGACGCGTTCCCATTCGGCCGCCGTCTTCCTCAGGAAGACCTCCTTCATGCGGGCCGCGATCTTGTCGGCCCAGAATTTCGGGAGCGGATAGACGCCAAGCGAAACGTCCGACGACCACTGCGAGACCGGAAGATAGGTGTCTTCCTCCTCGCGCAGTCCCTCGGAAACCAGCTCATCGTAGAGGCCGAGGGCTTGCAGGCAGCGCTTCGCATGGTTCTTGTGGCTGGGGCAGACGACGTAGAACATCCGCCCGTCGGCGCACATATAGCTGCGATAGAAGGGATCGAGGAACTCCTGGAGGTCGTCATAGGACATATCCATCGGCAGACCCTCGCCGCGCCGGCGCTCGATCTCCCGCTCGCGCTGGGTCTGGTAACGCAGCGGATAATCGTTGATCAGGATCGAATTGTAGGAGAGGCCCTCCATGACGGCACTTGCCAGCGGCACTTCAATGTGGTCACCGTGCCCGGTGCGCTCGCGCGCCTGAAGCGCCAACACCGTTGCGGACGCCGCAAGCATTGTGCCGTAGGCGGAAGAGAGCGGCAGCGGCGAGAAAGACGGGTTAATGCCCATCAGCACGCGATTGAGGCCCATATCCGTGAAGACGCCGGAGGACGCCGCAATTACCGCCTCGAAGGCCCTCCAGTCACGGCGAAGCTGATCGTTGGAGGCAAAGCCGGGGATCGACAGGGTGATCAGCTCCGGCCGCGCCTTGCGGAGCGCCGCAAAATTGATTCCGAGCCGGGCGAGCACGCCGGGGCGGAAATTCTCAACGACAATATCGGCCTCGGCGACCAGCGCTTTTGCCTCATCCACCCCCTCTTCCGACTTGAGATCGAGGGTGACGATCAGCTTGTTGCGATTGAGGATGGCGTTGGCGGGATTGTCCCAGAGCGGACCGCCGGGCGGATCGACATGCACGACGGTCGCGCCAAGATCACCAAGAATCATGGCCACGGCCGGGCCGGCAATATATTGCCCGAAATCAACCACCCGAACGCCGGAAAGCGGAAGCGCGGAACGCGCGATCGATGTCATTGCTCTTATCTCCCCAAGAGTTTTCTATGCGCGCCGATCGGCGACGATCCAGCCGGCCGCCTTTTCGGCGATCATCAGCGTCGGCGCGTTGGTGTTACCACTGGTGATCTTCGGCATGATACCCGCATCAACGACGCGCAGGCCCTCAATGCCCCGCACCCTGAGACGGCTATCCACCACTGCCATCGGATCGTCATCGTGGCCCATCTTCGTCGTCCCGACGGGATGAAAGATGGTGTTGGCGATATCGCCCGCCAACCTGGCCAGTTCCTCGTCGCTCTGGAACTGCAAGCCGGGCTTCCATTCCTCAGGCTGGTATTTGGCCAATGCCGGCTGCGACACGATCCTGCGCACTTGCCGCAAGCTCTCGGCAGCGATGCGGCGGTCCTCTTCCGTGCTCAGATAGTTCGGCGCAATCGCCGGGGCGTCGACGGCCTTATCGGAGCGAATGCGCACGCTTCCGACGCTGGTCGGGTTGAGATTGCACACACTCGCGGTGAAGGCGGGTACGTTGTGCAACGGTTCTCCGAAGGAGTCGAGGCTCAGCGGCTGGACGTGATATTCAAGATTAGCGTGCGCCTGGCTGTCGTCCGACCGGGTGAAAGCGCCGAGCTGCGAGGGCGACATGCTCATGGGGCCGCTGCGTTTCAGCACGTATTCGAGCCCGATCATCGCCTTGCCGAACAGGCTGTTGGCGAGCGTGTTCAGCGTCTTGGCATTGCCGACCTTGAAGACCGCGCGAATCTGCAGATGGTCCTGAAGATTTTCCCCGACGCCCGGCAGGTCGTGGGCGACCTCGACACCATGGCGCTTCAGGAGAGAGCCCGGCCCGATGCCCGACAATTGCAGGATCTGCGGCGAGCCGATGGCGCCGGCCGACAGGATGACCTCCCTGCGCGCTCTGACCTCTGCCCTTTGCCCCTGCCGCTGGACAACGATGCCGGCACAACGCTTGCGGCCGGACGCCTCGGCTTCAAGGATCAGCCGTTCGACATGGGCCTGAGTCCAGACCGTCAGGTTCGGGCGGCTTTTCGCCGGGCGCAGGAAAGCCTTCGACGTGTTCCAGCGCCAGCCGGATCGCTGGTTGACTTCGAAATAGCCGACGCCCTCATTGTCGCCTCTGTTGAAATCATCGGAGCGCGGAAAACCGGCCTCGACGGCGGCCTCGGCGAAGGATTCGAGGATGTCCCATTTGAGCCGCTGCTTTTCTATTCGCCATTCGCCACCGTGGCCGTGCATGTCGGAGAAGCGGCTGTTGCCGCCGGTCTTCGGATCCGCTCCGTTGTCCAGCCGGTAATGATCCTCATGCGCCTTGAAATCGGGCAGGCAATTCTGCCAGGACCAGGCGTTATCGCCGATCGTCGCCGCCCAGCCGTCGAAGTCGCGCGCCTGGCCACGCATATAGATCATGCCGTTGATCGAGGAGCAGCCGCCGAGCGTCTTGCCGCGCGGATAGCGCAGCGACCGGCCGTTCAATCCGGCATCCGGTTCGGTCTTGTACAGCCAGTCGGTGCGCGGGTTGCCGATGCAATAGAGATAGCCGACCGGGATGTGAATCCAGTGATAGTCGTCCTTTCGGCCAGCTTCTAGCAGCAGCACGCGCATCGCTGGATCGCGGCTGAGGCGATTGGCGAGCAGACAGCCTGCGGAGCCTCCACCGACGATGATATAGTCAAAACTATCGGCGGCGCGGTAAGAAGCGCGGCTGGTCATCGGCTTGCCCGCCTGCTGCGATGCAACACCGCACAATCATAAGCTTCGACGATTCGCCGTAGCATTTTAGCCTCCTCCTCATCTCTATTTTCAGGAATAGCGGAGGAGCGGCCCGGAAATCCAATGACAAATGACGCAAGGCATTATAAGTAAAGTTAATATGCTTCAGTCAATCGACCTGAGAAAATTGAAGGCATTCGTCACCGTCGCGCGCGAGGGCAACGTCACGCGCGCCGCGGAGCAACTGCACGTCACCCAACCTGCCGTCACACTGCAATTGAAGCGCCTTGCCGCCGACACCGGGCTCACCTTGTTCCGCAGAACCTCCACGGGGCTGGAACTGACGCAGGAAGGAGCCCTGCTGGCAGCCAAGGCGGAGCAGGTGCTGACGGCATTGACAGATTTTGGCCAGACGGCCGGACATTTGGCGACGCGCGTGCGGGGGAAACTACGGATCGGCACGATCATCGACCCGGAGTTCACCCGGTTGGGGGCGTTTCTGAAGGCGCTGATCGAAAGCGGGCCGGGTATAGAAACCACACTACGTCACGGCATGAGCGGCGACGTGCCGGAGGGGCTGAGGCGAAATGAACTCGATGCCGGTTTCTATCTCGGCGACCCAAGAGATTATGATCCTTCCGCCGAGATAACCGGAGAAAGCGCCGCACCGCTTTTTCATGCCCGCGAGCTCGCGCAATTAACCTATCGCGTCGTCGCTCCACCATCGCTCGCCGGTTTCGTGCGCGGCGCGGATTGGTCACAGCTCGCATCGCTTCCTTGGATTGGCACACCGCAGGCCTCGGTCCACAATCGATTGCTTTCGCGCCTATTTGCCGATTTAGGCGTCCGGCAAAATATAGTCGCCCAAGTGGATCAGGAGACGTCCATGGTTGCCATGGTACGGACAGGGGTGGGATTGAGCCTTTGCCGAGAGGCGATTGCCCTTCATGAACAACAGGCACACGGCCTTGTCATCGCTGAGAATGTTAAAATCTCCACGACGCTGAGTTTCCTCTGCTTGGAGGCTCGTATCGGCGATCCCTCTATAATGGCTGCTTTCGATGCAATAAGCCGGGTTTGGATATAGTCGGGGCGGTCTGTGTGAAGGCAGTGGTTCGCCGAGACATGGTTTTGAGGGAGGCCTGCGTTACGACAACGCGTTGCCCGATAGCGCTTGTCTACCGTGAAAGACGCAAATTGCCCGTGCGACGCCAGCAAAAAGAGAAGCCATTGCGAGGTTTATCGCTTCAGTCGGCCTTGGTCGGTCGGGGGCTTAGCCCAGTTGAGAAAGCCGAGCGCAATTGTTTGCAAAAGGCCAGTTCGCAGGATCGCGGCAGCTATTCAGCTAGCCGCGAGTTCGTTTTTGCGCCGATTAAGCCGAGAAGCGACGCACCGTATATGCGACGCACCAACACCACAGCAGCCACCGATGATCGAGGCTCCGCTCTCCGCCCAAACGCAGGCAAAGCTCGAATATCGCTCAGCTGAGAGATCATCTCGAACGGAATGCAACGTTTCGTTTGCCGCTCCCTCTTCATCGGAAGCGAATGCATTCGCATAAACACCTATATCAAGGGAAACGCCCAAATCGCCAAAGATCCCCGAGGCCTCCTCGACCGCTGCCTGCATAACTTCGGGACGGCTGCAATTGAAGAGGAGTGCCTGAGCTCCCGACCCAGCAACCCATCGCGCAGCATCGGCCACGCTTTCCCCGGAACGCAGGGCTGCCGGGTTTGGTTCTGTGCCTGGCCCGTCGTCAAGCGTGAAGGAAATCCAGAACGGTTTACCGGTGCTCGCTATCGCCTGCTGCACTGCCTCGGCTTCGGCCATGAGGCTCAGGGTTTCACCTAGCCACAGATCAACGTAGGGCGCGAGTTCTTCCACCAATAGGCCAAGATAGTCCTGCACCCGCTCCGGTCTGAAGAGTTGCGGTTCGTATGAACCGAAGATCGGCGGCAGAGATCCGGCGACGAGCACTTTGCGATCTCCAGCACTATCGGCTGCTATACGCGCAAGACTTCCAGCAAGAGCAATCAGCCTGCGGCCCTCGGCCCGAAATCTCTCCTCGCCGATATGAAACGGCACCAATGCGTAACTGTTGGTGGTGATGACATCGGCGCCCGCGGCGATGAACTCCTCATGCACGCGCCTGACGACCTCCGGAGCCTCCATCAGCGCCAGCGCCGACCATTCCGGCTGCCTGAGGTCCGCTCCAAGCCGGACAAGTTCACGGCTCAAGCCGCCGTCGAGAATTCTAATGGGTTTCATGGCTTATACCTTTTTTGCCCGGCTCATCGCTTGATCATCGAAGACAATGCGAACGCTGTGAGGGTGTCTCGAACGCCCGGAAGTGCTGATATTTCCTGCCAGATTTCGCGAATGCGGTCGGTGGCGTTCGCCTCGACTCGCACGACGAGGTCGAACTCGCCGCTCATGACGTCGCAGGACACCACCTCTGGCAGTCGCTTGAGCGCGTGGATGACGTCACCGCCCCGCATGCGGTCGTGGCGATACACGAACATCATCGCGGTGACGGCTGCACTGGGCGGCCTCCCCTCGCCAGCGACGATCGTGTATCCCTGAATAAGGCCATCGCGCTCCAGCCGCTCAATCCGCTGGCGCACGGCGTTGCGCGAGAGATTGACGACCTCCGCCAACTCGGCGTGTGGGATTCGGGCATTTCTGGTCAGCTCGGTTAGAATGCGCTCATCCGATCGGTCGAGAATACGCTTCATGGCTGCATCTCCTCGATACATGCCTTGGCGGAGCGCAAGGTCCTGAGTGTGGCCGCTTCGAGATCCGTAAGCCTGCGATCTTGTGCAAGTTCGGTAGCAGCGGCCGCCATCACGAACGCCGGTAGGGCTTGCCGTTCTGGTTCGCTCAAGCGACGGATCGCTTCATATCCAGCAAGTAAGGGCTGGACGAGCCTTTTCTCCAGAGTTCCGTCAGCCCGCGCCGTCCAACGCATCAAAACCTGACCGAGTTCGGCGATCAGAATGTCGTCGTGGCGTAAGCGGAAATTAATGACACCACTTACCGCTCCGTCGAGGAAGAAGACATTGTCCCGGTTGAGGGCTCCGTGCACCGGACCTTTCGGGAGGCCTGAGCGCCCTTCGTCAAAGGAACGCCTCAGGGTCTGGTGGATGCGCGCGACGCAGCCCCCTAGCGCCCGGCTCTTCTCAGGGGTGATCTCATTCGGTCGCGCCCCCGGCACGAAGCCGACAACCGCAACGAGCTTTCCCGACACGGTGACCGTCGCTGCGCCCGCATCGGTTCGGAACGTCGTCGGACAGGGTACGCCTGCGGCAGAAAGGGTTTCCATCGTGCGAAAAGCACGCTCGAGATCGAAGGGATCGGCGCCGCTTTCGAACAAAGTGACAATGAAGTCGCCGCGCTCTGAGCGGAAGAGAAAGGTCGTCTCGGCATCGCCGTCGGCAATGCCGATGACCGAGGTCAGACGTCCCAAGCGGTAAACCATGGCGACTTGGCTACAGTCGGTCTCCGACAGATCCGTGAAAACAGCCATTCTTCCGCTCCCTTCAGTGTTGCCCCGGTTCAAAGATCTCGAGAGCTTTCACGCCAAAAATCGCGTCGATCTGGGCTGCAGACAGGTCGCTCTCGCGCTCGACCACCTCGCGCAGCGATATCCGTTCCGCAAGGGCTGTACGGGCAAGGGATGCGGCCTTGGCATATCCGACCAATGGATTGAGGGCTGCCGCATGGACAAGCGAAGAGTCGTGAAGCGACCGGCAACGCTCTGCATCGGCTTCGATCCCTTCAATGCATCGGATACGCAGCGCCTCCATGCCTCTCGTCAGAAGCCGAATGGATTGGAGGATGTTGAGCACGATGACCGGCTCCATCGCGTTCAGCTGGAGTTGCCCGGCACTGGCTGCAAGTGTGACCACCAGGTCATTGCCGATCACCTGGAAGCCGATCTGGTTCAGCATTTCGAGGATCACCGGATTAACCTTGCCCGGCATGATCGACGAGCCGGCCTGCATGGCTGGAAGCCGGATTTCGCCGAAACCAGCGCGCGGGCCGCTCGACAGGAGGCGTAGGTCGTTGCAGATCTTCGAAAGCTTCACCGACATGCGCTTGAGCGCGCCCGAGATCGAAACGAAGGCGCCGGTATCGGACGTCGCCTCGACGAGGTTGCGCGCGGGTCGAAGGGTAACGCCAGAGATGCGAGATAGATGTGCGCAGGCGGCCACGGAGAACTCGGCGGGCGCGTTGACGCCGGTACCGATCGCAGTGCCACCCAGATTGACTTCGCGCATTAGCTCGGCGGCGCCGAGATAGTGTGCGACGTCTTCCTCCAGCGTCTCTGCGAAGGCTTCAAACTCCTGCCCAAGGAACATCGGGACGGCATCCTGGAGCTGCGTCCTGCCAACCTTCAGGATGTCTGCGAAGGTCTCCCCCTTGCATCGAAACGAGGCGACCAATGCCGAAAGAGCCGAGATCAATTTCTCACCTTCCCGCAGCACGGTCAGCCGAATCGCGGTCGGGTAAACGTCGTTGGTCGACTGGGAGAGATTCACGTGATCATTTGGGTTGATCGCATCGTAGCTGCCTGGCAGGCGCCCCAGGTCCTGCAACGCAAGATTGGCGACTACCTCGTTGACGTTCATGTTGGTCGAGGTCCCCGCCCCGCCCTGCATCATGTCGACCGGAAAATGCGGCGCGAGGATTTCGCCGACAATCAGCCTGCTGGAGGCCCGTTCAATCGCCTGTGCGACGGAAGGAGAGAGAAGCCCCAGTTCAAGATTGGTTGTGGCGGCAGCCTGCTTCACCATTCCCAAGGATTGCACGAACTCAGGAAAATCCTGGAGCCTGATCCCGGAGACGTCGAAGTTCTCCGTTGCACGCAGTGTATGAATACCGATCAGGGCGTCTGCCGGAAGCGCCCGGGGTCCGAGTAGATCAGTTTCGACGCGTGGCTTTGACATGATTTCCTCCGCAGTCCGGGTCAGGCGGTAATAGCTTGGTCGAGGTCGGCAATAAGATCGTCGGTCGCTTCCAGACCGACCGATAGCCGGAACACTCCATCCCCTGCAAAGCGCCGGTAATCAGCAAGCTGCTCCCCTGTGAGCCCGTAGGTCGACTTCATCATCTCCTGCGTGTCGAGCAACACTACGATCGAGCGCTGATGGCCGAGCGAGAAGGCATAATGGGCAACCTTGAGACGCTCCGCGAGTTTCTGGGCCATCGTCGCGGGATCTTTCACCTGGAAGGTCACTACACCACCGAACAGATCCATCTGGCGCTTTGCCAAGTCATGTTGCGGGTGGGAGGTCAGGCCGGGATAGGCCACAGCCGCCACAGCCGGATGGCCTTGCAGGAACGTCGCGATCTTCGCCGCGGAGTCTGAGATCGCTCGCATGCGGGGAAACAGCGTGTCGATGCCACGCATGATGAGCCAGGCATTCATGGCCGGCATCGATGCGCCGAGATATACGCCGGCGCGTGAGCGAATTCTCTCCACCAAGTCCTTGCGTCCGCAAACGACCCCGCCCAACGCATCACCGTGCCCGTTGATAAACTTTGTCAGGGAATGGATGACGAGATCAGCTCCGAGTGCCAGCGGCTGCGTGGCCACGGGAGTGGCCAGCGTTGAATCGACCGACATCAGAGCACCGTGCTTTCGCGCAAGGCCGGCGATGACGGCAAGATCGGTCAGGCGTAGGATCGGATTGCACGGACTTTCGCAATGGACGAGCCTGGTATTGGGCTGGAGGGCGGCGGCAACGTCCTCCGGGCGCGACATGTTCACCGGCGTCACCTCAATCCCATAGTCGGGCAATATGCGCCGGGCGAGTTCGTTGGCACCGGCATAGCAAACGTCGCTAACAATCAGGTGGTCGCCCTTCTTCAAGAAGGTGAGGAACGTAGCACCGATTGCAGCAACGCCCGTAGCCGTGGCCATTGCATCGTCGGCAGCTTCAAGTGCGGCGAGGCGCTGCTCCAGTTGCCGCACTGTCGGATTGGTCCAACGCGCATAGAGGAACGGCAGAGCCGTCAGATCGTCGATGCCGTCGGCGGAAAAAGCGCCGTCGCCCGGTACCAACACATTGTTGACGGACATGGAGAGGTTCGGGGCGATCGCCTTCGTCGAGGGATCGATGACGAGCCCGCCGCTCAGAGCGAGGGTTTCGCGACTGAGACCCATCGTTGCGCCGGGCATGCGCATCTTCGCGTCTGGCTCGCGCTCCAAACAGGCTGGGTGTCTCGTTGCCATCTCAGTATCCTCCTGGGCACTCAGTCCCTGACTAGGGAAGGTGGCGTCGTTTCGCCGCGCATCCCGGTGCTGCGTAAAACGGTCTAGTCGCGAGATCGGCGGATCAGACCAAAAGACCGGCGTGCCGCAGGGCATGATCGATTTCCGCCTCCACAGCGGGGGTCACCGTCACGAGGGGCATGCGTACCTCCCGGGGCAGGCGACCCTGACGCCAGAGGGCGTATTTTGGTCCCGCCGGGTTGGTTTCCAGGAAAAGCGCGCGGTGCAGCGGCATCAGGCGATCCTGAATTTCGAGCGCGCGACGGAAATCACCCGCAAGGCATGCGGACTGGAACTCCGCACAAAGTCGCGGTGCGACGTTAGCGGTCACGGATATGCAACCATGGCCACCATGCGCCATGTAGCCAATGGCAGTGCCGTCCTCGCCGGACAACAAATTGAAATCGCGACCGCAGGCCATCCGTTCCAGAGACGGACGCAGCAAATTGGCGGTAGCATCCTTGACGCCGATCACGTTGCGGCAATCCCGTGCCAGACGGGCAAGGGTGTCCACGGCGACGTCGATGACGCTGCGCGGTGGTATGTTGTAAACGATCATCGGGATGGAGACCGCGGCATCGATGGCGCGGAAGTGCTGATAAAGCCCTTCCTGCGTCGGCTTGTTATAGTAGGGCGCGACGATAAGCAGCGCATCGGCGCCTGCCGCCTGCGCGTGCCTTGAAAAATCGATCGCTTCCTCAGTGCTGTTGGATCCGGCGCCCGCGATCACCGGAATCCGTCCCCTTGCGATCTCGACAGTCAGTTCAACCAGGCGCTTGTGCTCGGCGTGCGAAAGGGTCGGGCTCTCTCCGGTCGTTCCGCAGGGGACGAGACCGTGGGTGCCTTCGGCAATCTGCCACTCGACGAGCGATCGGAAGGCCTCTTCATCAACCTTCCCGTCTTGAAACGGCGTGACAAGCGCCGTGATCGATCCTTTAAACATCGCGATCTCCGTTTAACTTCGACCGGCGACGTCAGCGCCGTATCGGCACCTGCATCTCGACGATGCGGAAGGCGCGCGTGATGATGAGGGTGAGGCAGACATAAAAGACGGTGACGACGACCAAAGGCTCGTAGACGAGCAGCGTGTCCTGCCTGATCTTGTAGGCGACGGCATAGAGATCCATCACGGTGACGGTGAAGGCGAGTGGCGTCGCCTTCAGCTGGAGCACAACCTCGCCGGTGATTGTCGGCAGCGCGATACGGATCGCCCGCGGCAGCCATATGCGCCGCAAAAGCGTCCATCGCGTCATGCCGAAGGCGCGCCCGGCTTCCAGCTCGCCCTTCGGAACGGCGAGCAGCGCACCGCGCAGTACCTCCGCCTCGTAGGCCGCGTAATTCAGCGTGAAGCTGACGGCCGCGAAGAAGAAGCCCTCGCGCACGATCGGCCAAAGGAAGCTTGAGCGCAGCCCGGGGATCATAGGCAGCAAAGACCCGACGCCATAGTAGAGCAGCCACAATTGGATGAGCAGGGGCGTACCACGCAAGCACGTGCAGTAGGCTTTTGCGCACCATCGCAGCCAACGGAGACCGCTCACCTGCGCAAGCGCAAGGCCGATCGCCAGAACGAAGCCGAAAGTGACCGAAATGAAGAGCAGAAGTATCGTCTGCAACGCACCTGCGGCGATGAGCGGCCAGTAATTGGAGACCCACGAGAAATCCATTGTGCGTCTCCTCAGGCTGCTCTTGCCTGCCCGCGCCGGAAATGGGTCTCCAGGCTAGCGAACACGACATTGGAGGCGACCGTGATCGCCAGATAGATTGCGGCAGCGGCAAGGAAGAACAGGAAATAATGTTTGGTGTTTCCAGCGGCGAGACGTGTCGCAAGCGCCAGTTCCTGGTAGCCGACAACGGCGATCAACGCACTGTCCTTGGTCACCGACATCCAGAGATTGGCCATGCCGGGTATCGCATTCGGCATTAGCGCCGGCAGAACAATTCGGCGGAAGCGCAGCCAGGGTCGCATGCCGAAGGCGCTGGCGGCTTCGACCTGGCCCGCGGGAATGGCAAGGATTGCACCGCGCAGCACCTCGGTCATGTAGGCGCCCTGCACGACCCCGAGCACAACAACGGCGGCGAGGAAGCCGTTGATCTCGATTGGCGGGAAGCCGAGTGCGGAAAGCAGCCTGTTGATGCCATCCGTCCCGGCATAATAGAGGCCAATGATCAGGATCAGTTCCGGGATAGCGCGCACGGCCGTCGTATAAAGATCAAGCAACGTGGCGACGGCACGGCTGCCCTTGAGTTTGCCGGCCGCAGCCGCGAGCCCGATCAATATGCCGACCAGGTACGCTCCGAGCGAAATCATAACGGTCGAGGCCGCGCCCGAAAGCAGTACCCCGCCCCATCCTGGTGGGTTGGGCGAAAGCAGTTCGAAAATGGATAAGCTTGTCTGCATGAGTACAACAGCTCCGCGGCGTGCGAGCAGGATCATTACGGCTCGAACGCTTTGTCGTTGAGAGGGTGCAATCGGCGGAGATAGAGCGGGTCGCCTTGACGTCCGCTACGTCGGCTATTCGCCGTAGGGATCGAAGTTGAAATACTTCTTGGAAATCTCTGCGTATTTTCCGTTAGCTCGAATGGCTGCGATGGCGGCGTTCAACCTGGCGAGCAGCTCGACATCTTCTTTGCGCAATCCGCCGCCGATCCCCTGCCCCAGAACATCCGGGTCATCCTGGACATTACCCTTGTCCTCGCAACAATCCTTGCCAAAATCCGATCCCAGGAATGTCATCAGCGGGATCGAGTCGCCGAACACGTAGTCCACGCGGCCGACTGACAGGTCCTGGAAAGCCTCATCCAGCGTGGCATAAGTCTTCTCGTCGGCCACGCTCGCAAAGTGCTTCTTGTAGTATTCGGTCTGGACCGTGGATACCTGGATGGCAATCGTTTTGCCGGCGACGTCATTGGCGGTGGTACCGCTTATGCCGTCTTGTGCACCGATCAGTTTGCTTGGTGTGTTGTAGTACTTATTGGTGAAGGCGATTGTTTTCTTGCGTTCATCCGTGATCGACATGGAAGACCAGATGACGTCGAATTTCTTTGACTGAAGACCGGGAATAAGCCCATCCCAAGACATGTCAACGACCGAGCAGCTTTCCTTCATTTCGGCACAGATCGCATCCATCAGATCGATTTCCCAGCCGATCCATTTGCCCGACGCGTCCTTGGTAAAGAACGGCGGGTAGGCTTCGTTCATGATGCCAAAGCGCACTTCCGCACTCGCGCCGGCACCCGAGGCGAGAAGAGCTGCTCCGGCAATCAGGTAAATTGCGGTCTTCATGTCAGTTCCCTTTCGTTTTTGATTGGTGCACGCCCACACTCAATGGCGTGACGAGCTCGTGAATTCGCGACACCGGGCGCTGATGGGAGCGCCAAAGATTTGCTCCGGTTTGCCCTCTTCCTCGACGCGGCCTTGATGCAGGAACATCACGTGGCTTGAGACGTCGCGGGCGAACTTCATCTCATGCGTTACGAGCAGCATCGTGCGGCCCTCTTCCGCGAGATCTCGGATGACCTTGAGCACTTCCCCAACCAGTTCGGGATCAAGAGCCGAGGTCGGTTCGTCAAACAGCATCACCGACGGATCCACGCAAAGTGCCCGCGCTATTGATGCGCGCTGCTGCTGGCCACCTGACATGAAGGCGGGGTAGACGTGGCGTTTTTCGTAGAGCCCAACTTTATGCAGCAGCGCTTCAGCTTTCTCGGTCGCCTGCCTGCGGCTCATCCCGAGCACGTGGACTGGCGCTTCGATGACATTCTCAAGGACAGTCATGTGTGCCCAAAGATTGAAGCTCTGGAAAACCATGCCTAGACCGGTCCGGATGCGCTCTATTTGTCGCCAGTTGGCAGGATGTACGCGACCGGCCGGTCCAGCCTTCATTAGAACTTCCTCACCGTTGATGACGAAACGGCCGCTGTCCGGGAGCTCGAGAAAGTTGATGCAGCGAAGGAAAGTGCTCTTGCCGGATCCTGACGACCCGATCAGCGAGATGACATCCCCCTTGCCCGCGGCAAGTGATACGCCTTTCAACACTTCGTGGGTGCCGTAACTCTTGTGTACGTCGTCGACGCGCAGTGCGCCTGAAATGCTTGTTGTCATTGGTTCCCCACTTTTTCGTGGCTTATTTTGTCGCAATTTAGCAATCGCTTGCGCGGCTTTGCCGCGCAATCGTAATGTACCTCGACTGTTTTCCGCGAAAACCCTCAATGAATCGCGGCTTTTCCGCGTCACTGCCCGTTGATGCAGATCACTTTGGGTTGGGTCATGTCCTCGTAGGCAAAGCGCACGCCTTCGCGTCCCATGCTGCCGTGCTTGAAACCTCCGAACGGCATGGCGTCAAACCGATAATCGGAGGAATCGTTGATCATGACTCCACCGGCCTCGATGCCGGCTGCAGCCTCCAGCGCAACGGCGAGGTTGTTGGTGAAGACGCCGGCATGCAGGCTGTAGTCCGGTTCGTTCGCCAGTCGGATCGCGTCCGCAAGCGTCTGAAAGCGCTCGAGGATCGCAACTGGTGCGAAAACCTCCTCCTTCCAGAGACAATTGTCGCGCGGGACGCCTTCAAGCACGGTTGGGTGATAGATGGCGCCTTCGCGGCGATGGCCGCAGAGTAGCTTTGCGCCAGCAGATAGAGCTCTTTCCACGGCCTTTTCGGTGCGTTCGGCCGCAGCGGCGGAAATCATGGGGCCGACATCTGTACCTTCAAGGCGCGGGTCTCCGGCACGAAGGCTGCTGGTGCCAACGACAAATGCCTGGCGGAACTTTTCGTAGCAGGCGGCTTGAACGAGAATGCGTTGCGTGCCGATGCAGTTCTGGCCGGCCGCCCAATAGGCGCCCGAGATGCAGCCATCCACCGCCTTTTGAATGTCGCTGTCCGCCATGACGATTACCGGAGCATTGCCGCCAAGGTCCATGGCGAGCTTCTTCAGACCGGCCGTCCGCGTGATTGCCATGCCGGTCGCAAAACCACCGGTGAACGACACCATGCGGATATCGCGGGCTGAGACAATGGCGCGCCCGAGATCCGCGCCGCCGACAGCGACAGTGACGATTTCTTCCGGCAGGCCCGCTTCAATCAACGTCCCAACCAGCTTGAGAGCGGAAAGCGGCGCGAGCTCCGACGGCTTCAAAAAGACCGAATTGCCGCCCGCGATTGCCGGGCCAAGCTTGTGCGCAACCAGGTTCAACGGATCATTGTAAGGGGTGATGGCAGCAATGATCCCAAGCGGTTCGCGTGTGAACCACCCTTGGCGCGCCTCCGAGCCCGCGTAGGCGTCGAAAGGAATAATCTCGCCGGCGTTGCGCTTGGCTTCCTCCGCAGAGAGCTTCAACGTGTTCACGCAACGCGATGCTTCCTTGCGGGCCTGCGTGATCGTTTTGCCCGCTTCGCAGACGATCGTGCGAGCGAAATCCTCGAGGCGCTCCAAGACGAGCCGCGCTGCTCCTTCCAGAATGGCGGCCCGGCGATGCCTAGGGAGCGCTCGCGACACCGCCGCCCCCCGCTTGGCACGCTCAAGAAGGGTGCCAACGTCATCGGACGTGCTGGCTCTTACGCTTCCGACAACCATGCCGTCATAAGGATTGAAAACGTCGATCACTTCCGTAGTCGGGGCAACTTGAAGCTTGACGTTTGTCATTCCGCGGCCTCCTTGATCGAACCAGCCGACGCTGAGCGGTGGATAGCAATGATATCGGAGAGAAGAGCATAAGCGGTCTCGACCCGGCCAGCTCCCGGACCCGTTACCGTCACTGAACCGAGCATCTCAGTGGTGAAGGATACCGCGTTTATAGCGCCACTCACTCCCGCGAGCGGGTGCTCGAGCGGCAGACGGCGCGGCACGACAGATGCCTCGATGCTACCGTTCTCGAGACGCGCTGCCGAACCGATCAGCTTCCAGCGGTATCCCTCTTTGGCGGCTGTCTCGACGTCCATGGTGGTGAGCGCCGAAATTCCTTCACAAGAGACGTCCGCCGGTTTGAGCACCGCGCCCAGCAGTTCATTCGCCAGGATGACCACCTTCAGCCGCACGTCGTGACCTTCAACATCAGCGGTCGGATCGGCCTCGGCGTAACCAAGCGCCTGCGCCTCTTTAACCGCCTGGGAAAAGCCGAGCCCAGCCTCCATGCGACCGAGGACGAAGTTTGAGGTGCCGTTGAGAATGCCTTCAAATCCACTGAGGCCAGCGCCAGCAAGTGCGTTCTTCGCCAAACGTATGACGGGTGTTCCGCTCATGACGGCACCTTCATACTCGAAATGAGCATGGTTACGACCAGCCAGCGCCTTGAGGTCGGCGGCTGCCAGCGCCACCGGACCCTTATTGGTGGTTACAACATGCTTGCTACTCTCGAGCGCCCAGCGGCAATGGGAAACGGCCGGTTCTCCGTTATGCGGGTTCGTGAATGTGGCCTCGACAACAATGTCAGCAGGCGCCTGCCGGATGACCTTTTCGTTGTCAGCTTCCGCAGACCCACCGGAAAGCCTGGCGAAGCCGCCTTTCTCGAAATTGGTCTCGACGAGCATTCGTGCATCAATGCCGTTTCGCGAGACGACGGAGCCAAGGTTGAGATCGGTCACTGCGACAATGTTGAGCCGGAAGCCGAGTTCCGATTGCCAGAGGTCGTTTCGCTCGGCCACGAGCTGCGCGAGAGCGCGGTTGACTCCACCGAATCCGATAAGAGCTATGT
Organism: Ensifer sp. 22521; assembly: GCF_052044795.1. NCBI lineage: Bacteria > Pseudomonadati > Pseudomonadota > Alphaproteobacteria > Hyphomicrobiales > Rhizobiaceae > Ensifer > Ensifer sp. 22521. The sequence continues at coordinate 39,331 of NZ_JBQENM010000033.1, read as the reverse complement.
TGTACTGTACCATGTCGGTTCCTCATCCTGGGCGATGAGAAGAGCATGCCGGCCGCCAAACGCAGCAGGAAGGTTCCGAAATGGCCAAAGATCTGGCCGCTTTGACAAGTCTACGCGACAACTGCGCAAATGTGGCAAAAAGCGTGATAGTGCAGAGGCGGCCAAGGACTGCCTAGGATGAGAGAATGGAACCGATTGACGATTTCGACCGCAGGATTTTGAGCATCATTCAGGTTGACTGCCAGATGAAGGCGGAGGCCATCGGCGACTTGGTGGGTTTGTCCGCATCAGCCGTGCAACGTCGCCTGAAACGGATGCGGGACTTAAACATCATTACCGCCGAGATTGCCATCATCGACCGCAAAGTCGCCGGCAACCCCATGACTTTCATCGCCGGAATGGAGATCGAACGCGAGAACTACGACGCCCTGTCGAAGTTTCGCGTCTGGCTTGCCAAACAGGAACATATTCAACAGGTCTACTATGTGACCGGTGCAGTGGACTTGATCGCGATCATCACGGCTCGGGACGTCGGCCAATATGACGAGATCACGGCCAACTTGATGTCAGAAAACCCGCAAATCAAGCGCATTCACACCAATGTCGTGCTAAAAGATATCAAGCTCGGGATGTTCGTGCCGGTCGCAAGCTAGTCCAAGCGCTCCCGCGGCTACAAGGAGACCGCAGAATCGCGACTCGCGGCACCTTCCAGTCGATACATTATGCGATCTTATTGGCCCAAAAAGTGAACATACGCGCAACAAGCCGTCCATGACGCTCGTAAAGTACGGCTCCGTTCTGCTCAGGCGGACGTCGCTCACATCTTAAGTGAAATGCATCATGCCAATCGGCAGGGGCAGCTTCCGGCAGTATGCAACACTTCGGCCGGCCTCCTGCCGGCCCGGTGTCGATGCCGCGTCACGCCGCCCTCAGCCCATGCGCTCTGACGCGTAGGAGCCCGGAGATGCAGGAAACACCACGGTCTTGTTGCCGTCGATGAACACACGTCCGTGGATGTGGGCGTGGATCGCACGCGCGAGCACCTGGCTTTCGACGTCGCGCCCGAGACTCACGTAATCCTCGCCGCTCTGCGCATGGGTGACCCGAACGATGTCCTGTTCGATGATCGGCCCCTCGTCCAGATCCGCCGTGACGTAGTGCGACGTCGCGCCGTTAGCTTCACACCCCGCTCGTAGGCCTGCTTGTAGGGATTGGCGCCCTTAAAGCTTGGCAGGAAGGAGTGATGGATGTTGATGATACGGCCGGACATCTTGCGGCACATTTCGTCGGACAGAACCTGCATGTAACGCGCCAGCACGATGAGCTCCGCACCGGAATCCTCCACTATCTGCATCTGAGTTGCCTCGGCCTCCGGCTTGTTCTCCTTGGTGACCTTGATGCAGTGGAACGGGATATCGTGGTTCACGACGACCCGTTGATAGTCCACGTGGTTCGAGATGACCCCGACGATGTCGATCGGCAGCGCGCCGATCCGCCAGCGATAGAGAAGATCGTTCAGGCAGTGGCCAAAGCGGCTCACCATCAGGATGACCTTCTTCTTCTTCTTCTCATCGAAGAACTCGGCGTTCGCCTCGTATTTCTCCGCGATCGGCTTGAAGCCTTCACGAAGCTGCTCAAGGGTGCGCCCCTCTTCCGGCTGGAAGCTGACGCGCATGAAGTAGCGGTCGGTGTCAGCGTCATCGAACTGGGCGCTGTCGGAAATGTTGCAACCATTCTGCGAGAGATAGGTGGCAATGGCTGCCGGCCTCGAGCGTGCAATCCCAGCAGCCGGCGTTTAAACAGACCGGCCGGACTTCGACGCCATGGTCGCGCGCGTCTCGCACGATCTGAGCCGGGGCGTGGAAGCCCATCGGCTGGGCGTTGAGGAGAGCCGCGCACGAGACATCCGGATGCCAACATTTCAGCCAGGAAGAGGCGTATGCAATCAGTGCGAAGGAGGCCGCATGGCTTTGAGGCAAACCGTAGCTTCCGAAGCCTTGGTACAATCAGCGCGAGGTCCGCTGGACATCCGATATTAGCCAGAAAGGGCGCTTGATTTCGACGAGTTGGCGTCGGGGATCGCCGGCTTTCGCTCTGTCGCGAATGATCGCAACCAAATCTGCCTTAACGGTTGCATCCGACAAGAAGTAGCTATGGCCGATGAAGCCACCGCGACCGGAAAACTCGATGAAATCGACCAACCCTCCCATATGAGACCCTGCCCATTTGGACGCCGCCTCGCTCCTGTCCTTGGGGAGCCTGCCGATAGAGAGCTGCCCCAGCCGCAAGGCGCTGCCGAAGAGAAGCGTTGACGCCCTCAGCGCTTCGTCCCTCTGAGACGAATAAACCGTGAGATGCATAGCGCCCTGAGACGGCAACATACCTGCACTTGATTTGCTGCCGAAGGCCAGGTCTGGGTCTGATACCCAGGCGAACAACTTGGAAGAAGCCACATCGAGGTCAATATCGGGAGCGAAAAACACCGCGTTCACGATCTTGTAGCGCTGCCAAAGCGAGGACCCGCTGACATAGGCTTCAATGGCGAGTTGCTGGATCACACTCGCGAGCACATCGGTTCCGCGGCTATGCGCCAAGAGGTGAAGCCGCTCGACACCCTTCGTCTCGGCGATGATGCGAACGGCTTTCTTGAAGTCCGCAACAGCAAACTCGCTCGACTCGCGGTCAATGTTGTAGCCAAAGAACGAGCCGCCGGAGCCCCCGGCAGGCCATGTCAGAACAATGCAGACAAATTGGTTTTGCAGCGATCTGCAAATCTCGCCGGTGGCGAGCACGGCGTCGTCGAAGCTGTTGTTGTATCCGTGAATAAAGACGACGACTTCCTTACGTCTGGCTGTTGCGAGACGCCGAGCGACTTCGGCCTGCAGCGATGCGACAGCCTGTTCATGGGCCGCGACTGCCTCCGGTGTTCGGCGTAGCCCGTTAGCCGTCGCCACGACGCCGTAAGGTGTTGCCGGAAACCGTCCGGTCTCGGAAACTGCGCCGACACGCAGCTCACTTTTGCTGGTAGGAGAGTTACGTTTTGAGGTGATCGACACCGATCCGAAGCTCAAGAATATGGCTCGCTCGGCACCGTACGACAACGTGTTGCCGGAAGCGATCACGGGTGCTCGGTCCGTAATGTAGAGGAGGTTGGAGGTCCCGGAGCTTCGTTGGGATCGAACGGCCTGCGTGCTTTGCAGCGCCGGTGATGCGGTGACGGGAAGCGTTGCAACCTCGGCACGCTGCGTGGCACAGCCGACAAGGCAGACAAGCATGAGGAACCCTGCCATTGCCCGACAAAAATTCATCTAGAGACCGGCCTTGTCCAGTCCGTAAGCCTTGTCGGCGGAACCAGGAACGGCGCGGGCCGCAATACTCATGCGGTTCCAGGCATAGACAGCTATGATCCGGAACGTGAGATCGGAAATCTCTTTCTCGGACAGTTCATTCCTCACCCTTTCATAGATTTCGTCGGGAACACCGCCGTCCGGCAGCTTCGTTAGCGCTTCCGTCCGGGCAAGCGCGGCCCGCCCACGCGGCGAGAACAACGTGGACTCACGCCAGGCCGCGATATGGAAGAGCCGCAGGGGCCGCTCGCCGTGGATGATCGCTTCCTTGGCAAATGCCCGCATGTCGACGAGGATCAGGGTCTCCTCGATCGAGCCCTTCTTGATCTCGTTGCCGAGCGCCATCATGGCTTTGACCATACCGGGCGAAAGCTGGGAGTAATTGAACCGTTGGGTCATGGTGCTCCATCCTTCTGCCGAATGCTGTCGACGGACACCTTCGCCTTCGAGGTGGTCGCCACTATTGTGCCGGAAGTGCATCCAATCCGGCAGATATACATCCGTTTATGCGCCGGCCGACAAAAGGTCCGCGCCCAGTCCACAGGGGCCAGATTGAAAACGAAGTCCTTCGGGATATAATGCAGCCATTCATTCACCAAGGCTGTCGGTCCGCCGCCGAGCTTCGGCGTGACGTTCTATTTGTTGACTTCAGCGGAGCGACAGATGTCCAACGACGATGGACTGACGAAAGACGCCCCCTCTTGCGAAAACACCCGTAATTCCGCGGAGTTCGCGCTTGGTCTTCTCGAGAATATACCTGGCCACGTGTGGTCGATGGATCCGGCAGGCCGGTTCATCTATCGCAACCGGAGCATGGACGCCTACTTCGGGGGTGGCCTGCATGATCACGGCGCATGGCTTGAACGTGTCCACAAAGATGATCAGCGATATGTAGCTACGATCTGGCGGCAGAGCATGGAGACAGGCAAACCATTCGACAGCGCGCACCGCCTACGTGGCGTGGACGGCGAGTTTCGCTGGTTTCGTGCTTCGGGGAGGCCCTCAAAAGACACAGGCGGCCACGTCACAGCCTGGCACGGTCAGACCATCGACATCGAACACCAAAAGAAGGCTGAAGAGAGCCTGCGCGCTCGTTCGGTCGAGCTATCCCTGCTGGTCGACATGGTTCCGAGCAATCTATGGCGCTTGACACCCGACGGGACCACGACGCTCGTCAACAGACGCATGGCAGACTATCTGGGCCTTGACCTGTCAAATGTGAGTGACGTTGCATCCGTAATGGACACGATCTTCCATCCGGATGATGCTGACGCCGTTTATGCCGAGCTGACCCGCTGCCTAGCGACCGGAGAAAGATTTTCGATGAGATATCGGTTGCTTCGCGCGGACGGCGTCTATCGCTGGATGTCCGGGCGCGCGGAGCCCTTGCGGGATCAGGACGGCAACATCGTCCAGTGGTTCGGCCTTTGCCACGATATAGAAGATCAGGTGCAAACAACGGCCGCGTTGCGCCGTTCAGCCGAGAAACTCGCGCGGGCAACCCAGGCGGCCAATCTGTCGCAACTTTCCGCCTCGATCGCACACGAAGTCAGCCAGCCGCTGGCGGCAATCGCCACGGATACCGACGCATGCCTTCGCTGGCTTTCGGCCGATCCTCCAAACGTCGAGCGAGGAAAGCTCGCGGCAAAGCGCATTACCCAGGATGTTGCGGCGGCAGCCGAGGTCATCAGCCGAATCCGCGCACTCTTCAAACACCAGCCGCAGGCGCGGACGCTCGAAGATATAAACCGCCTTGTTCATGAGGTGCTCGACCTCATGTCAGACGAGATAGCTGCAACGACGACCCGTATCGACATGGACCTCGCCCAGCATCTTCCGAAGGTATCGCTCGATCGGGTGCAGGTTCAACAGGTTATGGTGAACCTCATCCGCAACGGCATCCAGGCCATGGACAGCACGAACCCTCTGCGTTCGTTGAAGATCATGTCCAGCCATGAGCGCCCTGACACGATCCGCATTTCGGTTGAGGACGCCGGAAGCGGTTTTAAGGATCCGGAGCGCGTGTTCGAACCGTTCTTTACGACCAAGAACAACGGCATGGGAATGGGGCTTCCTATCTGTCGATCGATCGTTGAATCCCACGGCGGGTGTCTCTGGGTCGCCAACAACGAGGTTTTCGGCGCGACAGTGGCGTTCACTCTGCCCGTCGCAGGGGCCGAATAGCTTTTGGGGCCTATGTCGGCGAACTGGGAAGCCGGCCAACCAAGCCTCGTGCCGCAAATGCTCGACCGACGACGAACATGGCGAGAATCCATGCGGCCACCGTCATGGCAACGCACACCACTGCGAGGCTTGCGTATCCCGAAGCGGCAACAACTGCCCCTGCAAAAATCGGCCCTGCTGCAAATCCGAGCAGGTACGCCGACCCGGCGACTGCCGCCCAACGCCCGCTGTGGTCCAACGCTGCAGCCAGACCGAACAGATACGGTAGCGAAAAATAGTACAGGACGGCGGAGACAATGACCGCCACACTGTACGCCACCGGGTCTTTCCAAAGGCAAAGGACGAATGCGACGAGCATGTAGCCAAGGCAGAATGCTGAGATCGGGATCGCCCGCCCCCAGCGAACATTAAGTGCGGTGGCCGCGCCCGCCCCGGCAAGACCGACGACGGTCGACACCGTGAGGATGTACCCGACCGCGGCCGTGTCCAGACCGATACGCTCGCCCATTGGTCCACTGAACGCAAAGAGACCGGCAGAGACCGCCACGTAAAGAACGATTGCGACAAACAGCAGGCTTCCGAGCAGCGGGACGGACGGCATCGCCCGGGTCTCGGCATGCTTCAGAGCTCTAAGATCCGGGATGAGAAGCAGAAGCGGTGAAATTGCCAGTGTCATGGCCGCGATGAGAGCGAAAATCCCTCTATGGGCATATGTCGCGGTCACTTCACCGCCTATACTGAACAGCGCCACGCTGCCGATTGCCCAGACGAGCTGGAACGAACCGAAGATCCGTTCCGGATTGCGGCAATGGGAGGCGACGATGCTGAGCGACATGGCATAGAGCGCTCCCTCGCCAATGCCCGCGAGGCCCCGTAGCAAAATAAGCGAAGCCCACCCATCGGCGGTAATCGAGGCCGCTTGGGCCGCCAAGGTCAATGCCAGCGCAAACATGCCGGCGCGCCGATAGGATACCCGCGGTAGGACGGGCGCAATCAAGATCGCGGTGGCGGCCAGCGCCAGAAGTTCGACAGAGGCCACGATGCCGGCGTCGCGCTCGGACAGCGCAAGACCGTCAATCAGTCCCGCGACCACAAAGGGCGACATTTGCGGAACGAGGCCACCGATCACCTGGCAGGCTGTTGCACCAACCCGAAGTGAAATCGGATCGCGAGACGCGATCGGGTCAATTGAAAGATTGGCCATGGCTCGGTCTCCCGGCCGGTTCTGGTTTGTCGATAATCACCTTGGCATTCCAGGCCATGAGCGTCGGCGATTTGCCGACGCGATTCAAATACCGATTCAGTTCTTGTCGAGCTTCAATTTTTGCACGAGCTAGACTCTGCTGACTACATTTGTCTTGATAAGTCCCATGCAATCACAGCTTCGATCCGGTCGCTAGCTCCCACAACTACCATGATCGAGGCGGATTTGGATGAAAAACCTTGGTTTTACTCCTTACCTTCGGTAGTAAATCCTCGAGAAAGAATGCCCTGCTCGATTGCGACCATCATGAGCCTTCTGCCGAGTTTACCCAGGGTCTCGGATGCAGCCCGATTGGGCGCATGCGGCATTCCACGTCGGACGACGTCACTGCGCCAGCATGCCAATTTTCGCCACCTGTGAAGAAGCTGTGCAGCAGAGGCTGCAAAAGTCGATCGCGTTGGTGAAACGGGGTTCGGCGGTCGCTTTCGCCTCGAGCTCGTTCCAGAGCGAGCGAAACTCTCTCGACGGATCCTGCGGCAAGATCGACCAGTTCCTTGGTGGCCGACACGCATTGTATCCGCGCATCGGCCTCCGCTTGATAGGCCTCAGGCGGCAGCCTGAGGATGTTGAGCATTCCAGGTCCTGAAGTCCAGTTTGCCGATCTTGGCCGGCCCGAGGGGAACCAGCGACTGATCGTCGACGCGCGAGCCGAAATACTTGGCATCAGGGTCGGCAACAACCTTGCGGCCATCGCCGACAGCTGCGAGATACTCGGAAATGAAATCGCTCATGGGCTTCTTTTCCGGACCTGCGATTTCGATCGTTTGGTTCTCCGGTTTTCCGATCGCCGCTTCGGCGACAAAGCCCGCGACGTCGTCTGCAGCGATGGGCTGGAACGCGCCCAATGAGACACGGACGGTCCCGTCGACCGTTGCCTCGTCGGCAATGCCGCCAAGGAACTCCAGGAATTGCGTCGACCTTACAATGGTGTACGGGACACCGCCCTTTTTGATCAGGTTTTCCTGCGCGACTTTCGCGGGGAAATAGCCGTTGTCGGGCGACCGTTCGATACCGACGATGGAGAGCGCAACGTGATGGCCGACACCGGCCGCCAGTTCCGCCTTGAGCAGGTTGGAGGTCGACCGTTCGAAGAACGAAAGAACGGCGCTTGGTTCGAAGGAGGGTGAATTGCTGACGTCGAGCACCACCTGGGCGCCGGCTAGCACATTGGCCAATCCTTCGCCTGTGAGGGTATCGACGCCCGTGGACGGCGCTGATCGCACAACGTCGTGGCCCTTGTTTCTAAGGTGCTCTGCAACCTTTGACCCGATGCGGCCGGTGCCGCCGATAATGACGATTTTCATGGTTCTGCTCCTTGCAAGCTCGGCGATAGGTCATCGCAACTGGTTTCGAAGGGCTCTAGTTCGCGGGCAACACCATCTCCGTTTCGGTGGTATCGAGGACAAAAACGGCCAGAATCTTCGCCCGCTCGCTGTCGCTGGCGTTCGCGCTTACGCGGTGATGATCACCCGGAACTTCGGCCCAGTTCTCACCCGTCTTGTAGACTTTCACAGGACCGTCGTTGATCTGACTCTTGATGCTGCCTTCGATCACCGTCGCGTAGATAAAAGCGCTCTTGGGGTGCGTGTGTGACGGGTTGTGCCCGCCGGGGCCGTATTCGACCAGAACGCCGCGCATACTCTTGCCGGGTACATTCGGAAGCGCGTGGTCGAACACCACTGTGACCTTGGCATTATAGGGCTCGTCGGAGGCCGCTACCGGTCCGGTGATCAGCGTCGCAACCAGCAAACCACTCGCTAATCTTCGCATGGATTTCTCCTCCATTCACGTTATTGGCAACGTGTGGGATCGTATGGCCGGCTTCTGGGAAGAAACAGATATACGTAGGTTTGCCGCAGCGGCGATGTTAACTCTGGAGAGGTCGTGCCTTAGCTCGAGAACGCCGCGTAACCGCTTCAGCTTTTCGCGCTCTCTCGTTGGCTTCGAAAGATGGATCGGATTGCGTGAAGCAGATCCAGTCTGCGCCGCTCACGCTGGTTCGCAGGCAATTCCGAGTTGGCTCCGAGCGCCTCCCGTTGTGCCAGATCGGCCGCCAGATCCTCCGCAATTTCCGGGCGCTTGAGCAAAAGTGGTGCGAACGCTGCCTGACCGACCTCATAGACGGCGAGGCGGGTGACAGCATGGAGGTCATGCTTCTCTTTCATGCCGGCGAGCAGGCATGTTCGCCGCCAGGCGTGCGATCTCCTTCTCGCCACTCTTTATCGCGACTACGCCATTCTTGATGATCATCAGGTTGGCAAGCGACCGGCCTTCGCCGACAATTTCGGCTGCGGTCATTGCCGCAAAGAACGCGATCTGCACGACCAACCGCGCCGTTGGACGCACCCTGCCCTGCAGGTGCCAGACAACATTTCCAGCGAGGCCAAGAACACAAACGAGCACAGGAAGCACTTGGGTTTGCTGGTCCATTTCCGGTCTCCTGGCGAAACCGTACGAGCTCTTTCGTCCGAGCGAAGACGAAGCGCATGGGCGCGAGCGCCGCGATCTTCGGATACAAGCAGGATTGCTGCCAGATCATCCTGGCGCGCAGAGTCTCTCGCTGTCCGCTCTTCCCCCGCTATAACTGTCGGATGGATCTTATCAGCCTGTCGCTGTTTAACGGCTTACTCAGAAACTCCGATGCCCCGCCCTTCAACGCTGACGCCTCGGCGTCGGCGTCTGCATAGGATGTCATGATCAATACGGGCTGTTTGTGCCCTTGCGTCCTGAGCATCCGAAGGAGCTCTAATCCGGACATACCAGGCATACGCAGGTCGGTCAGGATACAATCGGCCGTTCTGAATCCTTCCCGGGAAATGAAGTCTTCGGCGGACTTATATACTTCGCCGATTATGCCTACGGTTTCCAAAAGATCCTGCAGAGCCAACCGCAGGTTGCGATCGTCATCGATTATCGCGACAATCTTCGCTCGAGATCCGGACATCCGTGGCAATCTTTTCTGAAAAAGGGGCCGTGTCGTGGTTCGTCTAGCACCTTCAAGCAGGCATACAGAAAATGAGCAGCGTATTCTGGTTACATTCGCCAGCGTATCACGATTGTATTCGCCCAAAAGACATACCAACGTTTGCATCGCCTTCAGTGCTTTCGGGGGAGTACGAGGGCGAGACCGCCCTCGTTGCCGTATAGTGCGGCGCCATCAGCCGTGCTCTGGCTCTCAGGGAAGCTTGGCGCGCGGAGGACAAGACGAACCGATGGTTCTTGTGAGGCCATCGCTCAGCTAAACCCGTCAGTAATCCCAGAAGACCGGGACCCACCGGAAGCGGTCGCCGTCGACTGCTACATGCCCTACGGACGGGAACGGCAGGTGAGTGGCCACCAGCGACGATCCTGTCTCCGCCAGTTCCGTCAAGAGACGCACCCGAACGCGAGCCGCCTCCTCGGGGTCGTGCTCAAAACCGTTGTACCAGTCGGGATGGTCGAAAGCGACCGCGAACAAGGCGTCGCCGGCAAACATCAGCCGGTCGCCGCCTGAGGCCACACGGACCACGCAGTGTCCAGGCGTATGGCCGCCGGTGCGCTGGGCGACCACACCCGGTGCTACCTCGCACTCCTCCTCGAACGGCCACAGATGATTGCGGTACTCGTTCGCGAACCGATTGGCAGTCGCCCGTAGAGCATCCGGGAACCCCTGCGGCATGACTGCGTGCGAGAAATCCGGCGATTCCCAGAATTTGATCTCGGCGGCTGCCACGTGGATCCGCAAGTCCGGACGCAGTTGTTCCTTCACGCCATCAACGAGCAGTCCGCCAATATGGTCCATATGCATGTGGGTGAGAACCACGTCGGTCACCGATCCGAGGTCGATGCCCGCGGCCTCCAGCCGCCTGATCAGTTGACCCGCCCGCGGCAGGTTCAAGTCCGGATCCAGGCCAAGCCCGGCGTCGATGAGTATGGTTTGGGCGCCGCTTCGTACCACGATCACGTTCAGAGACCAGTCGAAAGTATCCGGTGGCAAGAACATGCCGTCGAGCCAAGCTGCCCGATCGGCCGGGTCGGCATTGTGTCCCAACATCGTGGTTGGCAGTGGCAGCACCCCATCGCTGACCACCAGCACCTCGATGTCACCGACCCGCACCGCGTAACGCGATGGAACCAGTTCTTCAGGCACCGACCGACCACGGCGTGAGGGGTCCAAGGTTGTGTTTGTATCTTGCTGATCAATCGTATGGGATCTTGCTTCTACCTGCGCCATGATACCCTCCTGTTTGCCTGATCGAGACGTGTCGCTCACGGGGCATGGGGTGGAGTCTAAGTTGGAGAGGTGTTGAGGGTCGAGCTATACCTGGGTTTAGGGCAGTCTGTGCGGTCGACGACCGTCGCCTGACTCGGATGCCACGCATCCTGGCGCTACTGCGTGTGGCGCGCCTTCGCTCGACGGGCAAATCCGACCTTGATTGCCACGAGCAGGGGCGCCGCGACGACAAACAGAAGTGCCACGGCGTTGAATGCGGTGTCGAAGGCGATCACGACAGACTGACCGGTAACGGCGCGGCCGAGAAGTGCGATCGCGGCTCGGCTGGCGGGAACGGCATCCATCCCCCTCGCAGCGAGCATGGCAGTGGTGCTGGTCAGGCGTTCAATGACGGCCTGACCTCCGGCATTGATGCTGGAGCCGAGGACCGCAACATTGGCGGCAATGTTATGGTCGATAAGGGTCTGAAGCCCCGCGACGCCAATAAGGCCCCCGAGCTGGCGCCCGGTGTTGAAAAGCCCGATCCCGGACGCGAGGTTTCGCCCACTGAGATTGCTAAAAGCGATCAGCGTGATCGACAGAAACAGGAAGCCAAGGCCAAGGCCACGCAAAAGGATCGCGGCCATCATGTCGTCCGCACCGCTTTCACTGGTCGACCCGGACAGCATCCACATTGCAATCATGATCAGCAGGATACCGAAGGGCACGGTTGCGAATGGAGCAATACGACGGACCTGCATGAGAAATGCGGCAAAGAGCAGCGCCCCGACAAAGAGCGCGCCGCTCGGCAGGAGAAGTAGGCCCGCTTCGGTTGGCGTGAACGCCAGAACGGATACGGCAAAGGACGGGATCAGGAATGCGCTCCCGAACAGTGCGGCACCGGCGACGAAACTGACGATAAAGGCGAAGGCGAAGTCTTCCGACCTGAACAGGGTAAAATCGAGGAGGCCATTGCCCTTGCGGAGCGCCTGCTGCCCCAAAAACATGAGCAGTGAGGCCACGCCCACCACGGACAGCCAAAGGATGCGCGGTTCTTCGAACCAGTCCCAGCGACTTCCCTGGCTGAGGACATAGGTGGAGCAGAAAAGCACGACCGAGATAAGTATCAATCCGATCCAATCAAACGGACGTGGCCGCACTGTGGTGGGCGCCGGATCATCGGCCATCAACAGAAGCCCGGCGGCGGCCAAGGACAGGATGACATTGCAGTAGAAGATCCAGGTCCAGGACTGGTTGTCCAGCAGCCACCCCTGCAGCGCCGGAGCGATCGTCGCGGGAGCGACAACGGCACCCATCGCAAACAGCGCCTGGAGGATTGGCTGATGCGCGCTCGGAAAGGCGAAGAAGATGATGGTCTGCCCTGCGACGAGGAGGGTGCCGCCGGCGAGACCTTGCATGACCCTGAGGGCAATCAAAAGATCCAGCGATGTCGTCACGGACGCGATGCCGGACGCAAGTCCCATGATGAGCGTCGAGACGATAACGAGAGTGAGCGGTCGGATACGGCCCAGCATCGAAGCAGCGACCATAAAGCCGATGAGCTTGAAGGCGGTGTAATCGACGTCAAGCCAGGCGAACTCGTCCGGCGTGGCATAAATGTCGCCAATGATATCGCCGCGTCCGAGCGAAAGAACGGTGCTGGCAATCGCCTCCGTCAGTGCCGTCAGCACGATACCGATGACAAGCAGCGCGGCTGACGCAGACGTGTCGCGGCTTCTGGTAGTGGCTACGTGCGAGGTCATGACCCGGTCCCGAGATAAACGTCCACCCTTGCGGACAGGCCGGGCACGAGGCGCCCAGTCAACGGGTTGCGCGCAAATCGGATCTTGACCGGCACGCGCTGGACGACACGAACGAAATTTCCGGTTGCGTTGTCTGACGGGAGCAGGCTGAAGGCCGAGCCGCTGCCCGGAGCGAAGCTGTCAACCGTGCCTTCAAGGACCTGGTCCGGATATCCGTCGATAGTGATACGGACGCGCTGGCCCGACTGGATGTGCTCAAGTTGCGTTTCCTTGAAATTGGCAACAACCCACACATCGTCGACCGGAACGATATCGAGCAGGGAGGTGCCCGGCGCGACGAACCGGCCGACGCGAACCTGACGGTTGCCGATAACGCCATCGACCGGGCAGCGGACGGTTGTGCTCTCCAGATCGATCTGAGCGAGATCGCGTGCGGCCTCTACCTGCGCCACGGCGGCGACGGCGGCTTCACGCTGCGCCGCGAGGACGGCGATGCGTTGCTTCTGCGCCTCGATCGTCGCAGAGGCCGCAGATACGCTTGCTTCTGTTCTCGATCGGGCCGCATCGCTTTCATCGACATGCGCCTGGCTGATGGTGTTGCTGCGGATCAATTCGCGCCGGCGTTCATACGCCTTGGCGGCCAGATTCATCTCGGCGACGGCCGAACGCTTCTGGGCTTCGGCCTGACGAATAAGGGCGTGCTGAAGCTCAGTCTCCGCATCGACATGGACGAGCCGGGCCTTTGCAGCTTCGACGTTGGCCTGAGCTTGCGCCAGGCGTGCCCGGTAGTCCCGGTCGTCGATCCGGAAAAGCACATCTCCCGCCCGAACTCTCTGGTTGTCGCGGACTTCGACGGCCACGACATAACCTGCAACCTTCGGCGCAAGCGACGTCACATCGCCGCGGACATAGGCGTTGTCCGTCGACGCCTCACCTCCCGGACGGGCCCAGGCCCAGCCGCCCCCGATGGCCACCACAGCGCCGAGACACAGCAACACACCAAGCTTCTTCCTCTTGCTGGATCGCTTCGGGGTGACGCCGACGGAGGCGCTTCCTGTGGCGGTGGTAATCTTGTCCTCGAGCGTATCCATTGTCTCAGTCCCTGTTGGGTTTCGTTGGCTGCGAAGCGACCTCGCGGCAAAGGGGATGTCGGAGCCGCGCGTCGAAGCACGAGCGCGGCCCCCTTGCCGGTCCTTGCGACTTCAGTACCCGACTTGCTGACCGACCCAATCATCGAACCGAATTGCGCCGAGCCGCGGGTTCTTGCCGGGGGTTAACGATTGGTCGTCGAGCAGTGCGCCGAAATACCGTGCATGAACGTCCGGGACGACCTTTCGATCGTCCTTTGTCGCCCGCAGGAAATGCCTGACCACCTCGTCGAGCGGTATGGCCTCCGGTCCGGCGACTTCGATCGTTCTGTTGAGCGGCTCTGCGAGCGCGACATCGGCAAGCGCCGCCACGACGTCGTCGGAAGCGATAGGTTGGAACAGCGCGGGCGATAGGCGAACCTCTCCGTCGACTGTTGCCGATTGCGCAATACCGCCGACGAACTCAAAAAACTGCGTGGCCCGCAGGATGGTATAAGGAATACCGGATGCCTTGATGAGGTTTTCCTGCGCGACCTTTGCCCGAAAGTAGCCGTTGTCGGGCAACCGTTCGCTGCCGACGATCGACAGCGCGATGTGATGGCGCACGCCGGCGGCAGCTTCCGCTGCCAGTAGGTTACGCCCCGACGTCTCGAAGAATTCGAGAACAGCCTTGTCGTCCCAAACCGGGGCGTTGGCGACGTCGACGACGACGTCGGTCCGATCCATCGCCGCGGCCAGGCCTTCACGCGTGATCGTGTTGACGCCAGTATTCGGCGCGGCAGCAAGCACATCGTGGCCGTGCTCGCGCAGGCTCTTCACAAGTTTCGATCCGATAAGGCCGGTGCCTCCGATGACGACGATCTTCATGGGTTCACTCTGCTTTTTCTCGACTGCACCATTGCCGCCGATCTGCGCTGAGAGTGCCCGTATGCTCTAAGGAAGTCCTTGGGCCTGTCTTGAATTACCCTTGAGGATAGCTTGATTGTCCGTCCAAGCGACTGTGTGATCTTGGCGGGATGCTCTAAGCACGCGAGGACGTGGTAGTTATCGGTGGATAGCAATCGCTGGCCAGGGAAAATCCGGCAAGGAGGGCTGAGGTGCAGTTCAAGTTCGCAGACTATCTGCTCGATCCGGAGCGCCGGGAATTGACCCTGCGCGGGCAGATCGTCGCCGTCGGGCCGCAAGTCTTCGATCTGTTGCTGCATCTCATCGAGAATCGCGACAGGGTCGTCGGCAAGGATGATCTGCTGCAGGCTGTCTGGGGCGGCAGGATCGTGTCGGAATCGACGATCACCAGCCACATCAACGCCGTTCGCAAGGCAATCGGCGACAGCGGCGAAGAACAGCACCTGCTCCGAACCATCGCCCGTAAGGGCTTCCGCTTCATTGGCGCGGTCAGCCCCTTAAATGTTGGTAACGGGGATCTTGCCGAAGGGCTGGGTGCCGCCGTCGGCAGTCCAAGCGAGGCAAGCACGGCGCCGCCTGCGCTCCCCCTGCCCGACAAGCCCTCCATAACCGTCTTGCCCTTCCAGAACCTGAGCGGCGATCCGGAGCAGGAATATTTTACGGACGGCGTGGTGGAGGACATCATCACCGCACTGTCACGGTTCCGCTGGCTCTTCGTCATCGCGCGCAATTCAAGCTTCACCTACAAGGACCGCGCCGTGGAAGCGACCGAAGTGGGGCGCGAACTTGGCGTGCGCTATGTTCTGGAAGGAAGCGTGCGGAAATCCGGAAAAAAAGTACGCATCACCGGCCAGCTCGTCGACGCCACGACCGGAGCACATCTCTGGGCGGAGCGTTTCGAAGGTACATTCGACGACATTTTCGAGCTGCAGGATAACATAGCCGAAAGCGTCGTCGGCGCGATCTCGCCGCAGCTTGAACGGATCGAGATCGAGCGCGCCAAGCGCAAGCCCACCGAAAGCCTTGATGCCTACGACTACTATCTTCGCGGCATGGCGAAACTGCACAGCGGGACCCAGGAGGCGCTCGAGGCGGCGCTGCCGCTCTTCTACAAGGCCATCGCCCTTGATGATGAGTTTGCTTCCGCCTATGCCGGCGCCGCCTGGTGCTTCTTCTGGCGAAAGCTCAACGGATGGATGGTCGACCGCACAGCAGAGATCGCTGAAGGCGCACGACTGGCGCGGCTTGCGGTTGAGCTTGGCCGGGACGACGCCGTGGCGCTGACGAGAGGCGGCCACGCACTCGGTCATCTCGCCGACGACCTCGATGCCGGCATTGCGCTGATCGACAGGGCTCGGTTGCTCAATCCGAACTTCGCGCTCGCGTGGTTTCTGGGCGGCGTGCTGCGGGTCTTCCGTGGTGAGACGGAGAGCGCGATCAAGGATCTCGCCCATGCCGTTCGCCTGAGCCCGCTCGATCCGGAGATGTTCAGAATGCAGACCGGCACGGCAATTGCGCATTTCTTTTCCGGAAATTATGACGACGCGTTAGTCTGGGCCGAGAAGGCACTTGCAAACCTGCCGAGCCTGCTGGTGGCGGTCGCGCTTACTTCGGCGAGCCATGCTCTTGCGGGCCGTCCCGACGAGGCAAGTCGGTACATGCAGCGCCTGCGGGCGCTTGATCCGGCGCTGCGCGTTTCAAATCTCAGAGATTGGCTTCCGATCCACCGACCAGACGATTTCAAGCGGTTTTCGGATGGATTGCGTCTCGCAGGCCTGCCGGAGTGACGGTGGCCCGCTTGCGTTTAGCCCGTGGGATGTTCCGCGGCTGACAAGGCAATGCCATCGCTACTGCGCCGTGAAGCCCTCCAAATCGGCCGGGATGTGACGGGCTCCGACATTGCCGCTTACGCATACTAGACCTAGGCTAGGCGATTAGACTGATCGCCAAAACTATACGGTGGTTTGGCCTGGCCTGTGCCATGCCGGTGGACCAAGACGCATGGGCCGAGCGCGCGTGGCGCGCTGGCTCCAGGACAAAGCAGGCGCCGGACACCGCTTGGCGGACGAGAGCACGAGTTGAATGGGGAGCAATCATTGTCCCGTGCCGCACCGATTCAACCGAGCACAAGTAAACGTTGGTTCTATAGACAACCTCGCCTCATTTTGTAGAATCGCCGCGCCAATGGATTGGCGGCCTCGACCTGCGGAGGGAGAAACGATGTCGGCGTATCAAACAACCGATATGCGAAACCCCACCGATGAGATGGTCTACATCATCGACGACGATGAACAGTTGCGGGCGTCACTGGTCGATTTTTTCCAGACAGTCGGTATCGATTCTGACGCCTTTGCGGATACGACGGATTTCAATCACCGTGCGGATCCTGAAAGAACCGGATGTCTTCTTCTGGATGTGCGGCTGCCTGGTCTTAGCGGCATTGAGTTTCAAAGAAAGCTGGCTGCAACGGGATCCGAGGTCCCGATCGTGTTCATGACCGGTCATGGCGATGTCTCGATGAGTGTATCGGCCATGAAAGCTGGGGCGGTCGATTTCCTGCTGAAGCCATTCTGCACGCACGATTTGCTCGTTGCCGTCAACGCCGCCATCGCAAGGGGGCGAGAGCAACGCGAGCTGGCTTCCAGACGCAGATATGTCGCGGAATGCGCGGCAAGCCTCACGCCGCGGGAACGCCAGGTCATGAAGCTCGTCACGGACGGCCTTATGAACAAGCAGGTCGCCTACGTATTGGGGATTAGCGAAATCATGGTCAAGCTTCATCGCGGCAGTGCCATGAGGAAGATGCAGGCGCGCTCGCTTGCAGACCTGGTAAAGAAAGCCGAACTCCTCCAGTAACGATGACTGACAGCGGATCTCGGGCGCGTCACCGTCTTCGGCTCTTCGATGCAACGCCGTCAGCGCCGCGCGTGCTCGACCGTACGGACCAACTCTGCGAGCGATTTGACCTGCATTTTCCGCATAAGGCTCATCCGGTGGAGCTTGACCGTCATCTCACTGATCCCAAGCTCGAAGGCGATCTGCTTGTTCATCAGACCACGGACGACGGCCTGCATCACTTCGTTTTCGCGCGGAGTGAGAGAACCTATGAGTTCGTCTATTTGGTCTTTTTCCGCAGAGTCTTTACGTCGCTCGCGATTGAGCTCGATGGCGTACTCGACCGCATCGAGGAGTTCCGTGGTGTCGAACGGTTTGGTTATGAAATCCGTGGCACCGGCTTTCATTGCACGCACGCTGGTCGGTATGTCCGCGAAGGCCGTCAAGAAAATCACCGGGAGACTGCTGCCCATGGTCGCTAACCGATCCTGAAGATCGAGCCCATTGAGCCCCGGCATTCTGAAGTCAACAAGAACGCACCCCGCCGCATCGATGTCGGCCGTTTCCAGGAACTCCTTGCCGTTGGCAAAGGCGGCTGCCCGCTTGTTGGTGGCGGCAAAGAGGTCAATCAGCGCGTCACGAATCTTCGGGTCGTCATCGATGACATAGACAATCGGACCAAGGTCTCCCGCGATGTCAGGTTGCTTCCGCATTGCGCTGGTGCTTCCCCATTGGTGGTCGCTGATGCGACCAAGATCGATCCGCGTCCTCGATCAGACATCGATGAAGATCGCGGTTTGGCCAAATGGTATTTGCGTTAAGGTCTTTCGCGCTACTGGTTACAATTCTCGCTCCTAGCCCGATTATTCTTCCCGCAAACGCTATTGGTCGTGGTCGTTCCACTGGATGGCCCGACAAGCATCTCGACATGCTGAGCGTAGTTTTGCCTTGTGTTCTGATCGACGATCGCGGCCGGAGCGGAAACAACCAGGCCCGCGGCGGTTCCAACTGTTTGCGCGGCTCCCGCCGTCGCTGCCACGATGTGGTCGCCAAGTCCCAGGCGACTGTCGGTTAAGGTCTGTCCGCTAGACAGACGAGTACCGATCAGTTGGACGATCTCTGGCGACTCCGCAAACTTGCTGTGGTGCAGATTGTCGCCCGCTTTGATCTTGGTGAGATCGATGACCGAGATTTCGTTCGCTGCCAGTTCCTCCTTGTAGGGAGACTGCTCCGGATCAATGGCGCCCAATCGGGAAACATTGCCCCAGACACGTCGAGAAACTGCGAGGGCGCGATCATCACGGGACACGAAAAGTGTAAAGCGCGGACGTTGTTTGCCCATATCGGCGATCTGCGAGCTGAAAACGTTGACGTCGACGTCCGGCGCCGCCAACATGACATTCTTGAACTTGCCCGGAAGTCCGTCATTGCGGATGGCCATCTGGCGCAGGGATTCGAGTGCAAGCCAGTTGCCCATCGAATGCGCGAGGATCGAGACCTCCTTCACCTCTGGATCGCGCGCCAGATACTGGAACAAGCTTTCCACGGCATTGCGCGTATAGTTCGTGCTTTCGCGATCGTAGCCATAGGCCAGAAGGCTGCCGCGAGATGGCCACGTTGCGAGCACCGGCACACTCCGGGCACCTGAATCGTGGACGATCTGCGCGAAGCGGAAGACTGCATCCTCGCAATGATTGTTGAACCCGTGGATGAAGACAAGGACGCTACCATCCGGGCTCTTTCGCACTTTCGTGTTCAACCAATTTTCGGCCGTCGCTCGGTTGATTTCCTCAGCTTTCAGCGTTGCGAAGTCCGTCTTCGGGTTGGGCGGAAGTTTGCGTGGCCAGGCGACTTCGCCCGCCTTACGGGCAGCGTCAGGCGGGATCGACACCGTAATGTCCGCAAACGTCGGACTAGGCGCGCGCTCGCCGCTAAACATTTCGCCTCGCTTTGTGGCTCGGCCCCGCGTCGTCGCGATCAACATCTCAACCTGGCTGGCCGATGAGACGGCTACGACTGGCTCGAGGACGCCTGTCGGCCGGCTTGCACAAGCAGAGAGCAGAGTGACGCTTAGGCCAACGACCAAGGATATATACGGTCTTGATTTCGCGCCACCGTTGGCGTCCAGGGGTAGGTAGCGCGTCAACTATTCACTCCTGTTAAGAATAACTGCATTTCGGTGGGCGGAGCTAGGATATTCCTCCCCAGCCAATTTTGCCCGGGCATTCCGAAAGGCAACCGGCAACGGACCGCGGGAATTTCGCTCGAATATCTCGCCTTGAAGGTTACTGCCGTTGGCCGTTCAGCAGCGCGAGCTCAACGCCGCCGGCTGCAACCGAAAGACCGAAACCCCATTCCAGTCGATACATTATGCGATCCTCGTGGCCCAACACTGAGCAGAGCACGGTGGTATCCCGGAAGCGGACATGCATAGATGCCGCCGAGTTGCAGGTTTGCGCCACTTCCAGACCTTACCTCGGAAGCTGCGATCGACGCGTTTCGACCCGTTGCGGACATCCGGCTCCAAGTACCGAATGACAAAAAGGCACGTCAAGGCGGACGTTGATTTCTGCGTTAAGTTGGTTCAAGCAGTCACCCAGAAATTCGATGAAGCGTTGCGTCGTTGCCGAAGCAGGCGCGTTTCGATGGCGGCGAAGACAGAGCGGCGGCGACGATTTCCTCCGCCGGAAGCGCGATGCCCAAAGTCGGTGTTGAGCCGGCGTTCTCATCGCATCGGATGCAAGGAGACGCGAAGGGCGAGCAGGCGGTCACATTACTCGGCGTCAGTTCAACTCGATACGTTCTCCCGTTGCCGCCGAGCGTTTTACCGCATCGACTACCCTCAAGGTTTCGAGCCCCTCACGCCCGCTGACAAGCGGCGGTTCGTCTCCGCGGATCACCTTGCAGAATTGCCTGATCTGCAGAACGAGCGGGTCCTCGTCGTCGACCTCGATACGCGTTTGGTCAAATGGTTCCCACCAACTCCGTTTACCAGGATTGCGCCAGACCTCGAGCGACGGAACAGCCAGCGACCCATGCGTTCCTCCGATCATGTAACAGGATTGCTCGGTTTTGGGATAAGCCGGATTCTCTCCGCTTGTCATCTCCCAGCTCCACGGTGCGACCACCGCGTCCGAGACTGTCGCAGTTCCCAAAACTCCATTCTTGAACTCGATCAGGATCACAGCCGTTTCCTCAACTGCGTTGCCGCGCACCGCGTTGGACTCGCATGCCTGAACCGCAGCCACATCGCCGAAAAGGTAGCGCAGATTATCGACATCGTGGATGAGATTGAGGAAAACCGGCCCCGCACCGCGCTCACGACGCCACGAGATGTCGAAGTAATCGTCGGGCTTGAACAGCCAGAACATCGCATTGACAACAAGAACGCGGCCGAGCTTCCCGCTTTCGATGATTTCCTTTGCCTTCTGCATCACCGGATTGTGTCGGCGGTGATGGCCGGTCAAAAGAGGAACACCTTTTGCCTCAGCCGCTGCGATCAGCTTTTCCCCGGATATAATGTCGTCGGCGATAGGCTTCTCGATGAGTGCGGGAACGCCGGCTTCAACGGCTTCCAACCCGCTCTGGACGTGAGCCTGGTTGGGCGTAGCCACGATGATCCCGTCAGGTCGGTCTGCGGCAATCATGTCCGCGAAGCTTGTAAACCACTTCACGCCGGCTTCCTTGGCAATAATCTCGCCAACCGGCGTGGGATCGACCACGGCACTGAGTTGCGCCGAGGGCTCGGCCAGGACGTGCTGAATATGGCGCTTACCGATGAGGCCTGCGCCAAGTACGGCCAGCTTGACCCGTTGGCTCATGGTCACCTCGCCGCCTTGATCATTGTCGCCGCGCGTCGGATGCCAAGCTGGTATCCTTCTGTTCCAAGGCCGCAGATCACGCCGTCCGCGCGGTGCGAAACGAACGAATAGTGCCGGAAGCTTTCGCGCTTATGCACATTGGAGATGTGGATCTCGATCACAGGCCCTTCAAATGTGTTCAGAGCGTCGAGGATGGCGAGTGAGGTATGGGTGAAGGCTGCAGGATTGATGACGATGCCCGCACCGTCCTCGCGCGCCTCATGAATCCAATCGATGATCTCGTATTCCCGGTTACTCTGATGAAAGCGGATTTCATGGCCGAGTTCGGCTGCCAGTTTGCGGCAGTCCGCCTCTACGTCTGCGAGCGTTTCATGCCCGTAGATGTGCGGCTGGCGTTTGCCAAGCAGGTTGAGGTTTGGTCCATTGAGAACGTAGATCAGGCTCATAGTATAGTGTCCTTGTTGAGCACGCCGTCCTGGTCAGACGAACGCGATTGCTTGAACGGCAAAATCAGGGTCCGACTCGTAGAGATCCACACGCAAGCCGAGCCTCCCAGCTTCGAGAGAAGGCGCGGCGATCTCCCGCGCGGCGTCGAGAACGACGGTGAGGAGTTTTTGCTTGGTCTCTGCAGTACGACCCGGTGCCATCCGCACGATGATTTGGATGAAATGATTATCGACATGCTCATCGCCCACGCAGGAGTATGCCGCCTCTCGCGCAAGCGTGCGCACGGCGGAGGG
Organism: Ensifer sp. 22521; assembly: GCF_052044795.1. Lineage (NCBI taxonomy): Bacteria > Pseudomonadati > Pseudomonadota > Alphaproteobacteria > Hyphomicrobiales > Rhizobiaceae > Ensifer > Ensifer sp. 22521. The sequence continues at coordinate 17,191 of NZ_JBQENM010000033.1, read as the reverse complement.
TTTCACAAGTCCGCCATCGCGAACGCAGCGATGCACGCTCAGCGTGAGCCGGTCCATGGCTACATGCTCGCCCGCGCCCCGGCTATAATCGATGATGATATGGGGCATTTGGGATCTCCCCATCAAGCCGACAGGCGGCACAAGTCCATAAAGTGACGGGACATGCGCTCTGCGTCGGGCGCTATCCCGGTGAACAATTCGAAAGCCGCTGCTGCCTGGTAGACGGTCATGCCGCCGCCACGAAGGGTCCGGCAGCCTTTTCTTTCGGCGAGAGCAAGGAGCTCTGTGACGAGCGGCATATAGACGATGTCGGCGACCCAATGCTGTGGCAGAAGCCATTCCGGGTCGATCGGCAAACCAGGATGGCTCTTCATACCCGTCGGCGTCGCATGAATAAGGCCGTCGGCGGAGCGCAGGGTGCTGCCGACATCCGTCGTGGCACGAGCGCAATCCCTTGAGAACCGATCGTTCAACTGCCCAGCCAAGGTTTCTGCTCGTTTCGAATCATGGTCAAAGATCGATAATCGCTTAATACCGAGCTTGATTGCAGCATGCGCCACGGCGACACCGGCGCCGCCGGCGCCAAGCAGGACGGCATGCGACTTCGCGACGTGCGGAAGGCCGCGCTGGAAATTCTCGTAGAAGCCGTACCAATCAGTGTTGTGGCCGATCCTCTCGCCGTCACGAAACACCACTGTGTTGACCGCACCTAGCATCTCTGCATCCTCGGAAAGGCGGCTGAGGTGGGCGATCACAGACTGCTTGCACGGATGTGTAATGTTGCTCCCGGCAAAACCGCGCCGCTCTTCCTCATCTAGGAGGTCCGGCAGCGCCGAGGCGGGAAGGCCTCGCTCGGCCAGATCGAGAAGCTCGTAACGGTAATCGAAGCCCTGATGTCGAGCCTCCGTTTCGTGGAGCGCCGGGGACTTTGACATTTGGATGTCGGCCCCGATCAGTCCCACGAGGAATTTCTTGTCGTGCATTGGTATCGCTTTCGAACGTCAGTGGTGGGCAAGGATTTCGCCGAGGAAGGTTTTCGTGCGTTCGTGCTTGGGAGACTTGAAGAAGATCTCCGGTTCGGCCTCTTCGACGATTTCTCCGGAGGCCATGAAGATGACGCGATCAGCGACCTGGCGGGCAAAGCCCATTTCGTGCGTGACACAGATCATCGTCATGCCGTCACGGGCGAGCCCGATCATGGTGTCGAGCACCTCCTTCACCATTTCAGGATCGAGGGCAGAGGTTGGTTCGTCGAAGAGCATGACCTTCGGCTCCATGCAGAGCGCGCGAGCGATGGCAACGCGTTGTTGTTGCCCGCCGGATAGCTGCGCAGGATACTTTTCGGCCTGATCAAGGATTCGAACGCGCTCGAGATATTTTCGAGCCAGTCGCTCTGCGTCAGCGTGGCTTGTGCCTCGAACACGCATCGGGGCGAGTGTACAGTTCTGAAGTACGGTCATGTGCGGGAAGAGATTGAAGCTCTGGAAAACCATTCCCACTTCGCGCCGTATCGCATCGACGGATTTGGTGCTTCCGTCCAGTACCTGACCCTCGACGACGATCTTGCCTTCCTCGATCGTTTCGAGGGCATTGATGCAGCGGATTAACGTTGATTTCCCGGAGCCTGACGGCCCGCAGAGGACGATTTTTTCGCCTTTGCGGACCGACAGACTGATGGATTTCAAGGCATGGAAAGCGCCGTACCACTTCTGCACATCCTCAAGGGAAATCAGCGTCGGTTGATCGTTTGCGGAATTGAGCACGGATCTCTCCATTTGGGCTTTAATTGACGGTGAACGGGATGTTCGGAATGGACTCCGGGAACTGCGGCAGATCGATCGCCATCCACTTCTTCGTGATGGCGGCCAGCTCACCATTGGCCTTGATCTTCTCGATGAAGGCGTTGACGGCTTCGTTCCAGTCCTTCTCGCCGAGACGGGTCCCGACGCCGTTGTAGGTCGTCAGAAAGTCAATCTTGCGCTCATAGGTGCCGGCACTCGCCGCATCCAGACGCTGACCATAGAACTGGTTGCCGCCAACCGCCTTTACCTGTCCGGAGACGAGAGCCTGGATGGTTGCGGCGTCGTCATCAAAGCGGCGGACCGTTGCGGTGGATCCGACGGCGTCCGTTACTGCCTTATCCTGCGAACTGGACTTCGGAACGCCGATCTCCCATCCCGCAACGTCTTCAGGCTTCGTAACCGTGTCGGACTTCGCGGCATAAAGCGAAATCGTGTTAGCGGCGTAGGGCTTGCTGTATTGAATTGACTTCGCACGTTCTTCCGTCATCGCCATCGTTGCGAACAGGATGTCGACTTTGCCGGTCGTAAGCGCAGGAATTCGGTTGGCAACGGCGAGCGGCTGGAATTGAACCTTCACGCCCAACTCCTTGGCAAAAAGGTTGGCGACGTCAGCGTCGAAGCCGTCCTGCAGACCGCTTGTGTTGACGAACCCCCATGGCGCATTGTCGCCCTGGATGCCGACCACAAGCGTGCCCTTTGCCTTGATTTCCTCTACAGTTGCCGCAGAGGCGGCGGCAGCGCCAACGGTTGCGAAGGCAACGGTTGCCAGTGCAAGTCCGAGAAAATTCCTACGATTGTTATGCATGCTTATTCTCCTCCTCAAGAGTTTCGCTTCGAGCGAAGCGGTTAGCGGGCAGCTTTCGCCATCCGTTTTTCGAGGCCACTTCCGGCATGGGAGAGCGGCCAGCAAATGATGAAGTAGATTGCGCCGACGATCCCGAAGACGAGCAGCGGACGATAGGTCTGGTTTGAAATGATCTGGCCGGCGCGAGTCAGTTCAATGAAGCCGACGATTGCTGCTAGCGACGTGCCCTTGATGAGCTGGACAAGGAAGCCGATCGTGGCCGGCATCGAGATTTTCAGGGCCTGCGGCAAGATGACATCTTTCATCCGCGAGACATAATGCAGACCGAGGGCGTTGGCGGCCTCCGTCTGGCCCTTCGGCACAGCCTCGATGGCGCCGCGCCAGATCTCGCCCAGGAAAGCACTGGCATGGAGCGTGAAGGCGATTGCGACCGCGATCCAGGCGTTGACCTCGACGCCCACCAGCGCAACGCCGTAATAGACAACGAAGAGCTGCATCAGAAGGGGCGTGCCCTGGAAGACGCCGATATACCCTGCGGTGATCGTCCGGGCGACCTTCGTCTTCGAGGTGCGCAGCAGCGCGATCAGGATTCCGAATATCCCCCCACCGATGAAGCCCACGATCGCGAGCAGCACGGTCCACCTCAAACCCTGCATCAGAAAGAAGAATTCATTTTCGCCGATGGGACCCATGGCTGCCTCCTATCGCGTCGGGTAGTTGAAGTAGTGGCGAGAAATGAGGGCAAAGAGGCCCATCATCAGGGTCGAAATAACCAGGTAGATAGCGGTTACCGTGAAATAGACTTCGAAGCTGCGGAAGGTGTCAGACTCAATGCGCTGAGCGGCCGAGGTCAGTTCGTAGGCGGCGATTGACGTGCAGACAGACGTTGTCAGTGTCAGCATGATGAACTGGCTTGTGAGCGAGGGATAAATCGCCCGCAGTGCCGGCTTGAGCACGATGAGCCGGAAGACGTCCGCCTTGTGCAGTCCAAGTGCGAAACCTGCCTCGATCTGGCCGCGCGACACGCTCTCGACCCCGCCTCGGATGATCTCGATTGCGTACGCCCCACCATTGATGCCGAGGGCAAAGATCGCCGTAACGGTCGGATTGAGGCGGATGCCCATGAGAGGGAGGGCAAAGTATATGAAGAAGATCTGCACGAGGAATGGCGTATTACGAACGACCTCGACGAAGACGATCACGGGGGTGCGCGTGATCTCGCTCTTGGAAGTCCTTGCAACAACGCCCAGGATTCCGATGACGAGTGCGAGGAGCATCCCAGCCAACGCAAGGCCAAGCGTTCCAAGCGAACCCCATAGCAATTCCGGGGCGCGGTCGAGGACCGCACCGAAATCAAACGTATAAGTCATGTAAGATTTCCTCCCTCCGACCGGCGTACGCCGCGTCGGCGCCGAATCAATGATCCGGTTTCAAAATCCCCAATGCGCTGTCATGCAGATGTTTTAGATGTGCCTCCGGGGCCACCGGCCCGACGAGTGGCACTTCAACCGAGATAGCAGCGCCGTATTCGGTTCCCGCCCAGAGGTCCTTCAATGGCAATTCGCCTTCTCCAGGAGCGAGCCTGCCGCTTCTCGCCTCGGCGATCATTGCGTCCGATGTTTTGGGAGCAGGCCCGCGGACGTCGCAAAGCTGGACGTGTTTTACCTTCCCTGCATTTGCGCGAAGCTCGTCGATCGAGGCTCCGTTTCGGAAGAAGTGAATCCCGTCAACAAGGACACCGACGTTCTCTGCTCCGCAGGAATTCACGACCGCTACGCTGTCGCGAAAGGTTCTTACCGTCCGCCAGCCCATGTTTTCGATGTCGACTGACATGCCATATCGCGCCGCGAGGGCGCAAAACTCAGAAAGGTTTGTGGCAAGACGGCCGCCGTCTCGATCATCGCCGCAAACGCTCAGCCGGCAGGCCCCTATGTTCGCAGCGGCTGCCACGGTCGCCTCATGGGAGGCCGCAACGAAGCTCTCGTCGATCACGAAGAACTCGATATCGAACACCTTGATGCCTTCGCCATCGGCAACTGTCTTGAACTCCTGGGCACTCTGGCTGCCCACAGGCAACTCGTAGAAAGGGGCTCCGGGAAAGGCGGGGTGCAGACGCAGGCCTATCGACGCAAAACCCGCCCGAGCAGCTATCACGGCGAATTCCTTGGGCGGCAGCGCGATGGATGAAAAATGCGCCACGCCCAGTTCAAGCCCCGGTCTTGGCGTCGCGACGGTCATCACAAGATCCCCTTTGTCGCGAGGTGATTGCGCAGATTGGTTCCCGTGCGGTGAATATGCTGACGCAACATATCGCACGAATAGTCCAGATCCCGCGCGACGGCTCCCTGAGCAATCTCACTGTGCTCTTGGCTAACGTTGCGGTCACCCGACGTGCGGGTCAGAAACACCCGGCGATAACGGTCGTTGAGATTAAGAAGCAGTCTGCAGAAATGGAGCAGGATCGGCTTCCCGCAGCCAGAGATGAGTGTCAGATGAAATTCGCGGTGGAGCTCTTCCCAGCGCTCCAGTGTCTCTGGCCGAGCCGCGTCGCGCTCGGTGCGGTTAAGGCGATGCAGCGCGCGCATGACGTTGCCCTCCCACTCCACATCGCCGAGCCGCATGGACTCGCGAAGCGCAAAGACTTCAAACTCTTCGCGCAGGGTGGTGATCTCTTCCAGATTGGCCAAGGAAATTGATGAAACGCGGTAGCCGCGATTGTCCTCGAACTCCACTAGGCCGTCCGATATCAGCCGCGCCAACCCTTCACGCAGCGGACTGAGGCTTACGTTGAACGTCTTGCGCGCCTTGTCGAGATTGATCTTGCTGCCGGCCTGAAGCTCGCCGGAGATGATCGCCTCACGAAGACGGGATGCAAGCTGGCTCCCAATTGTGTTTTTGCCGTCGTCAAGAAATCCAGAAGACGATGGGGCATCTTCTGTCGTCGGAGCAAATGCGCCGTCGTGATCCGGTACCATTGTTCCTCCCAAGGCTCCCCGAACTAATTGTCGATGATCGATACAATAAACGATTATTCGTGTCAACGTGAGAGCTCTGAAATCTGCAAAAAGTCGAGCCTCAGCTAACTTTGTGCGATTAATATGTATTGGAATCAATGGACTACCATGGCCATATCCTGTTTCTCTCGGCTATTGGCGCCGCCAAGAATGTACGGCGACCTTGACAGATAATCGATTATTTGGATAGTCGAGGAAATCGGGAGGTAGCCCACATGGTGATCAAAACTGAAAGCGATCTGACGCCAGCCGTCCTCGCTGTGATGAATCGCACTGAAGACCCCCGCCTGCGAGAAATCCTCGTCGCGATGGTCAAGCATCTTCATGCCTTCGTGCGCGAGGTTCGACTGACGGAGGTCGAGTTTCGGGAGGCGACAGCCATGCTGAATGAGATCGGGAAGCTGCATACTGATCACCACAACGAGTTTGTGCTGATGGCCGGTTCTCTTGGCGTGTCTTCACTTGTCTGCCTGCTGAACAATGGCGACAGAGGACAGACTGAGACCTCCCAGTCGCTGTTGGGCCCATTCTGGCGCCTCAACTCTCCGCGAGTCGAAAATGGCGGAACGATTATCCGATCCGAGACGCCGGGCACTCCCTTGTTCGTGCATGCCAAGGTCGTTGACCGCGACGGTAAGCCAATTGCCGGCGCCGAAGTGGATGTGTGGCATGCATCTCCCGTCGGTCTTTATGAAAACCAGGACCCGGACCAGGCCGAGATGAACTTGCGCGGCAAATTCATGACCGACGAGCAAGGTCGGTTCTGGTTCAGGACCGTCAAGATGGTCGGGTATCCCATACCGGTCGATGGCGTGGTCGGACGCTTGCTCAAAGCTCAGGGACGTCATCCGTACCGACCGGCGCACCTGCATGCACTGATCTTCAAGCACGGATACAAGACGCTGATTTCCCAGGTCTTCGACCCCAGCGACCCGAACATCGACTCCGATGTTCAGTTCGGTGTCACGGCGGCCCTGACCGGCGACTTCATTCGCCATGAGGAGCCCCATCCGACCGAAACGGATATTCCTGGTCCATGGTTCTCGCTCGACTACACCTATGTCATGGAACCCGGCGAAGCAGTTTTGCCGCGTCCCCCGATCAAATAAATTCACTATCAGCAGAGCAAACGATATGATCACCGAAGAAGAACGCCGGGCCGCGGCAGACGCGCTGCTCAAAGCTGAAATCGAGCGGAAGCCGATCATACAGCCAAGCGAGACCTACCCGGACCTCGAACTCGAGGACGCCTACCGGATTCAGGCTTTGTGGGCGGAGGCGAGGGTGGCCAAGGGCGCACGGATCGTGGGGCATAAGATCGGCCTGACGTCACGCGCAATGCAGATGGCTTCGAAAATGACGGAGCCGGACTACGGCTGCATTCTTGACGATGCTCTCTACAACGACGGAGCGCAGATCAGGGCTGACTTGTTTATCAAGCCGCGCCTCGAGGTCGAGCTGGCCTTTGTTATGGGTGAGGATCTCGTCGGGCCCGGCACCAGGATCTATGACGTCATGCGTGCGACCGAGTTCGTTGTCCCGGCGCTCGAGATTATCGACTACCGGACCGAAGTCCCTCGAGCGATCACCGATACCATTGCGGACAACGCGGCTTTCGGCGCCCTCGTCGTTGGCGGCCGTATAATTCGCCCGATGGACATTGATATCCGTTGGGTCGGAGCGACTCTTTCCAAGAACGGCATCATCGAGGAGTCGGGCGTGTCGGCGGCGATCATGGGACATCCGGCAGCCGGCATCGCGTGGCTGGTCAACAAACTTCATGCTGTGGGCGGTGGCCTGAAGAAGGGACAAATAGTCCTGGCCGGCTCCTTCACGCGTCCTGTCGATATCGCGAAAGGTGATGTCATTCAGGCCGACTATGGCCCTGTTGGCTCCATCGGCGTGTCGTTCGTTTGAGGTGCTAGATGGAACATCCTGTCAATCGGTTCAAGCAGAAGCTTCTTGCTGGTCAAAGTCAGATCGGACTGTGGTGTGGCTTGCCGGGAAACTACGCCGCGGAAATCGTTGCGCCTTCAGGTTTCGATTGGCTCCTGTTCGACACGGAACATTCTCCGGGTGACGTTCTGACCGTCCTGCCACAATTGCAAGCGGTCGCACCATACGACGTTTCCCCAGTCGTCCGCCCGGCCATCAACGACCCCGTTCTCATCAAACGTTTCCTGGATATTGGCGTTCAGACACTGCTCATTCCTTACGTTCAGAACGCAGAAGAGGCGAAAGCCGCAGTCGCGGCCGTGCGATATCCTCCGGATGGAATTCGTGGTGTTTCTGCCCTGACGCGCGCCACTCGTTTCGGGCGAGTTGCGAACTATGCGCAAAATGCGGAACGGGAAATTTGCCTGTTGCTACAAGTCGAGACGCGGGAAGCGCTTGGCAACCTGGAGGCGATTGCCTCTGTAGAGGGAGTGGATGGCGTATTCGTAGGACCGGCAGACCTGGCAGCGAGTTTCGGACACAGGGGCCAACCGAGCCACCCGGAGGTGGTCGATGCAATTGTCGACGCGATTGAACGTCTGAAATCGTTGGGCAAACCTGCGGGCATTCTTACCCCCGATGAGAAGTTCGCGGCACGGTGCATCTCGCTGGGAACACTATTTACTGCTGTTGGTGTCGATGTCGCTGTCCTGGCAAGGGGATCGGAAGCACTGGCGGCACGATTTGCATCTCACGGAGCGCACCACGATGCCGCAACGTGATGAGCTCCTCACTGAAATCGCACCGACGGGAGTCATCAGAGCGGCGGTCAACATGTCGAATGCCGCACTTGTCCAACTCGATCCAGTGACAGGCACCCTAACAGGGCCGAGCGAGCAGATCGCGATCGAACTTGCGGCAGAACTCGACTGCGGTTTGTCGCTGGTTCAATACGGATCGGCCGCTGACATTCTTGCCGCTGCCGAAGGCAACGAGTGGGACGTTGCGTTCATTGCTTCCGATCCATCACGTGCCGACAGGTTCTCCTTCTCGCCCCCCTATACCACGGTGACCGCCAGCTTTCTGGTGTCAGACAGTAGCCCGCTGGGCAGCGTGGAGCATGTTGATGTCGAAGGGGTGCGCATTGCCGCCGCCAGAACCGCTGCGTATACAAAGCAGCTTGAGCGACAGGTTAGAAATGCAATTGTCCTCCATACCGAAAATCCCGCCTCCGCCCTGGACATGCTTGTATCCTCCCGGTGCGATGCGGCTGCGGGCTTGACCGAGTCCCTGTCACGTTTCTGCGAAGAGAATCCAGGTTTCCGCGTTGTTGAGGGGACATTCTCGAAAGTGCCTCAGGCGATCGCTGTGCATCGGAGGTGTGTTCACGCTTCAACCTTCCTGTCGGACTTCATCCAGCAGCATTGCAGTGCGGGTAAGCCGAACAACTGAAGAAGTTGGCGGGACATGGGGAGGGAGCCAGGTCGAGGGGACGCGACACGTCAAGTCCCAAATAGTCATGGAATCCTCTTCCCTCTCAAGCGTTCCCACTCGCGGCGAAGCCTACGCGCTGACGCCTAAGCTCGGAAGAACTCCTGCCGCAACTCTCTGCCAAAGCCCCTATGCGATTCAAAACAATCTGCTTCAGGTCGGGGCGAATGCGGGCGCTAGTCTCGCGGTTCGCCCGCTATGGTGAGTGCGGCACGGATCGGGCTGTGCCGATGCGTCCCATGAATCCGGCAATAGAGAGGTCATGCATGAAAACGCTGCTGCTCAAGAAGGATGAAGTAAGGCAGCTAATCGGTATGGCGGAAATCATCGGCGCGGTGGAAGAGGCTTACAAAGGCTTTAACAGTGATCAGGTGGAACAACCTGACTATATCGGAATAGATCTGCCGTCGCCTCGGGGGGAGATTGACTTCAAGCTTGGTTACTACAAAGCCAATGAAGTGATCTCCATGAAGGCGTCTTCTGGAGGGTTCATTGATAACCCGACAGCACACGGCGTGCCCAATGGCATGGCGACCATTCTCCTGTTTGATGCCAGGAGCGGTGCGCTGATTTGCATTATGGATGGAAGCTTGATCCTCGGTCTCAGAACCGGGGCGGCTGGAGCCGTTTCCGTAATGGCACTGGCAAGGAAAAATGCCAGAAGAATTACATCGATCGGGACAGGCAATCAGGCACGAATGCAAATCCGGGCGATCAACGAGATCATGAAGATCGAAGAGATCCACGCATGGGACAGTAATCCGGACACGGTTTCCAAATACAAGACGGATATCGAAAGCGAATTCGGCATTCCTGTAATCATGGCAAACTCCAAAAAAGAGGCCGTTGAGCAGGCCGATATCCTGATTACGACGACCCGCGGGAAAGGGTCGCTTGTGGAAGCGGATTGGGTGAAGCCCGGCACCCACATCGTTGCAATCGGTACAGATCAACAAGGTAAACAAGAACTGGATCCAGAGCTCTTCAGGAACGCAAAAGTAGTCGTCGACTCAATTGCGCAGTGCGCCGAAAAGGGCGAGACCTGGCACCCGCTGAATAAAAACATCATCGCCAGAGACGACATCCATGGTGAAATCGGCGAGGTATTGCTGGGAAGGAAGCCGGGACGAGAAAGTGATGATGAAATCACGATTTTCGATTCCACGGGGATGGCCATACAAGACAATACGACAGCCAGCAAAATCTATCAGAACGCCATAGCCAATAACGTCGGCACGTTCTTTCAGTTCTTTGAGTAATGACTATGCGCAACTACCCCACCATTCAGGACATCCGTGAAGCTCAGGAACGGCTGAAACCGCACGTCAAGCACACGCCGCTATTGCGTGCGGAAAAAATAGAGAAAGCCGCTGGTTGTGAGCTATATCTCAAACCGGAAACCCTGCAGATTACTGGCGCATTCAAAATCCGCGGCGCCCTGAACAAGGCTCTCTCGCTCTCGAGAGCAGAGATCGCAAACGGCATTATTGCGACGTCGTCGGGCAATCATGCCCAAGGGCTTGCTTATGCCGCCAGGATGCTGGGCGTAAAAGCGATATTGGTCGTTCCGGTCACCACGCCCAGAATCAAGATCGAAAACACAAAAGCCCTCGGGGCAGAGGTCATTCTTTTCGATGGCGACACCGCCGCCAGATGGAAAAGGGTGTATGAAATCGCTGAAGAAAACAAATACGCTACTGTTCACGCTTTCGAGGACCCCATCGTGATGGCCGGTCAGGGAACGATCGGCTGTGAAATCCTGCAGGACCTGGACGATATAGATACGGTCATCGTTCCCGTGGGCGGCGGAGGCCTAATCTCCGGAATCGCGACGGCTATCAAGGAAACGAAGCCATCGGTGCGCGTTATCGGGGCGGAGCCTGCCTTGACACCGAAGTATTTTCACAGCCGGATCAATAAGGAGCGCACATCGCTTCCCTTGAAGAACACGATTGCGGATGGCTTGAGGATAAGCGTTCCGGGTCAAAACCCGTATCCGATTATCGAAAAATATGTGGACGAGATTGTTCTCGTTGACGACGAGCACATCATCACAGGAATGCGTGCTCTTGCCAAGGATGCGAAATTGATCGCTGAACCAGCCGCCTCGATTGGCGTCGGAGCACTGTTGGCGGGCAGCATAGACGTCAAGCCCGATGAAAAAGTCTGCGCGGTGTTGTCTGGCGGGAACTGGGATCTACGCGACCTTGCCGAGATATACAATGTAGCGGGGTAATCAGTTCCACCTTCGGTCAGTTCACCACCGGCCGCAGTTAACCTTCTGCGATCCTCATCGCCAGGAATCTGCCCGTCCGGAATGCGGCCCGAAACACGTCATTCGGGGATCCGCTTGGCGACGACCGCTCTCCACCCGCTACCGCCGTCGAGAGCAGCGAAGCTAAAGGTCGTCTTCGGGCACCCGCCAATCCGCAACCGGCCCCAAAGTGGAAATGGTTTCCGCTTTGCGCCCGCATTTCGGTCGCAGTGCCCGCGGTGGCGTCTTCCCGAAAGCAGACGTCGATCAAGCTAAGCTTCGACGGCATCAATGCGCCATGAGCGGCCGTCGCTTAGACCGCTCGAACTTCGGCAAGTCGCTGTTTCGCGTATTTGTCATCCCAACAGACGGCGGCTTCCCATGCGGCCGATGCTTGCGCGGCGATGTCATACGCCCCGGCTTCCAGATCGGCAGCATTATGGGGCAAGACGAGGTCAAGGTCGGGCACGTCGATATGCGACTCATCCCAGTCGATCAGTGCGACGCGGTCCGTGGTCATGCGGATGTTGGCAGGGTTGTTGGGATTGCCGTGGACGACGCTTGTCTCACGTCCGATAAGCCGTGCCCATGCCGCGCGGCATCGAGCGACGCCATCTGGCGGCATCGCGGCAAGGTCGATCCTCGTCCCCGTCTCGGCATGCAGGAGGTCCGTCGAGGATCGCCACCCTGGGCGCTGCGGCCAGCCTTGCGTCAAACGATGCAGTTCGCGGAGGGTCTCGGCTACGCGCCGCCAGTCGCCCTCGGTCTCGGGTGGTCCGCCATGTATGTATTTCATAACCATCAGGCCATCCGCGAATAGCCGGCCGTCGACCGCCGGGATCGGCACCGGCACGCTCAGACCTTCACGGTCAAGGTGCCGGAGGAGTTCAACCTCCCACGCCAGATCAGCGTTGCTCCTGGTACCCAGACGACTGACTGCAAGTTGCCCGTGGATGTGCACGCTCCAGACGTCATTGGCAACCCCGCCAGCGAGCCGTTCTATGCGAACCGCGTCTTTACCCCACAGCTCTAGTGCTTCCCATCCCACTCGCGGCGTCCTTGATCAACCCGATTGAGACCTGGGTAAACCAAGCGCAGGAACGGGACAACGTGGATCAGCTGGGCTACGATAACGCTGTTAAGCTTGTGCGCATTAATGCGGATCGAACGGCAGCCCGGGTCCTCAGCGTCCGACTTGGCCCGGTAGCAATGCGCCCCCATTTCAGTCTTAGAGAAAGCTTTGGCTCTTAGCGGAAGACGACATGTTAGGCGCTTAAGGAAGGACGGCCGCATCTGGCAGCATTCGCACCGGTGCGCCTCACTGCCATCAACGGTGGTGCGCCTGAAGCGGGACGCTAATAAGCCAGCTGCGCGCGTAGGCTTGGGACGATCCAGTCGAGGAAGCACCGCACCTTCAGCGGCAGGGGATCGGCTGGTCCATGGATAACGTTCACAGGTAGCGGTTCCGGTGCAAAGTCCGTCAGCAATTCGTGCAGAGCACCGGAGCGCAACTGATCGGAGATCTGGTAAGACAGCACGCGGATAATGCCGATACCGGCTATTGCAGCCTGAATGGCAGCCTCCGTCGTATTGACCGCGAATTTGGGGCGCGGCTCGATGGTAAAGGCCGCGCCGTCCCGGCGGTAGCGCCATTCCGGCGCGGTCGCAAAGCCCTGAAAGCTTATGCCGTCATGCTGGCTGAGGTCTTCCGGCTGACGCGGAACGCCTCGGCGGGCAAGATAGTCGGGGCTCGCGCAGATCACCCGTCGGACGGCGCCGACGCGCGTTGCGATAAGCGCGCTGTCCGCCAAGTGTCCGATCCGCAGGGCCACATCGACGTGCTCATCTGCCAGACTTAGCTGCCGATCGGCGAGGGTCAGGCGCAGGTTGATATCGGGTTGCTGCTTCAGAAACTCCAGAGCTATTGGCAGCAGATGGCGCTCGCCGAAGGCAATCGGTGCGGTCACATGCAGCCCTCCACGCAGCGCGCCATAGTCGCCGCTGGCCTGCCGCTCGGCCGCATCCAGTTCCTCCAGAATACGACGTGACGCGGCGACGAAGCTGCGCCCCTCATCCGTCAAGGTGAGGCCGCGGCGGGTGCGCAGGACCAGGCGCACGCCAAGGCGTTTTTCAAGATCCGCGACCCTGCGGCTGACCGTGGCGAGCGGTGCATGCAATCGCCGCGATCCAGCCGAGAGGCTGCCGGCGTCCACCACCGCCAGCAGCACCGACATCGCTTCAAACCGATCCATCCAATCCTTCCGGAAATTGAGAGGAAAGTTCCTGAAATGGCAGGATACCCTATTGATTTCGGATATCCTAGCTTTTGTGTCGTGCCAAGGGGACGCCGGCCGGCTCCCCGTATTGCCAATGATCAGGAGAAAGACGTCATGCCTCAACTTTCACGTCGTGCCTTTGCCAGCGCTCTTCCTCTCGGCCTCCTCGGGGGAGGACTGATCAGTGGCGCACCGGCCCTTGCCGCCGCGCAGAATACCGCCAAAACGCCGGTCAGCATTACGCCGCTGGCGCAGATCCGCATCGGTCGCTTCGCGGTGACGGCGCTGACAGACGGGTATGCCGATATGCCCTTCGACTATTTTCCGGGACGCGCCCCGGCCGAGGTGGAGCAGGCGGCAGTCGCTCAGTTCACCGCCCGGCCGAGTGGGGTGCGGTTCCTCTTCAACCAGTATCTCATCGATGATGGCGAGCGCCGCATCCTGATCGATGCCGGTGCAGCGGGCTCGATCGGGCAGACCGGTAAACTGCCGCAGGCGCTCGGTGCGCTTGGCCTGCAGCTTGACCAGATCGACGCGGTGATCGTGACGCATATGCATCAGGACCACATGGGCGGTCTGATCGCCGGAGGCAAGAACAACTACCCCAAGGCGGAGCTCTACATCGATCGTCGCGACGTCACCCATTGGACCGACCCGGCCAAGCGCAGCGGCGCGCCCGATTATCTGCAGACCAGCTTTAAGATGGCGGAGGAGGTGGTGCGCCTCTACCCGAAACTCCAGGCGATTGACGGAGAACGCGAAATTGTGCGCGGCGTCTCAATTGTCGACCTGACCGGCCATACACCCGGCCATATCGGCGTGCGGGTCGAAGATGACGGGAAGAGCCTCATCATGGTCTCGGACATGATCTTTCCGGTCGTGCATCCGGGGGCGACCGACGTGTTCTTCCTGTTCGAGCAGGAGCGTGCAGCGGCCAAGGCGATGCGCGACCGCTTTTTCCCTCGCGCCGCTTCGGAAGGCGCACTCATCGCCGCCACGCACATGCCCTTCCCAGGGCTCGGCCGTGTCGTCGCCGACCGTGGGCAGATGCGCTGGGAGGTGGCGGACTGGGCCTTGCAGGATTGAAGTTAGCTCCGGCGGTCTAGAAAGTTAGGAATGGAATGAGCAGCAGATATCTCAGTATCGCCACAACGCCCTCCGTAGCGGCCGCACAGGAGCACTATGGCAGCGCGGAGCAGTGGGCGCGGATCGGCGCGCGCGCTCACGCAGCCGAAACTGCGCAGAGCCAGCGCCTCGGTCCGGCAGAAACGGCCTTCATCGGCGCGCGCGACGGTTTTTATCTTGCCAGTGTCTCGGAGACCGGCTGGCCCTACGTCCAGTACCGTGGTGGGCCTGCAGGCTTTCTCACCACGGTTGACGCATCGATGCTCGGCTTTGCGGATTTTCGCGGTAACCGGCAATACATCACGACAGGCAATGTCAGCGCCAATGACCGCGTCTCACTGTTTCTGATGGACTACGCGCACCGGCGGCGCCTGAAAATCTATGGTCACATGCGCGTCATCGATGCAGAAGACGATCCGGTGCTGGCGAAAAAGCTGACCGTACCCGATTATCTCGCAAGGGTGGAGCGTCTCGTCCTCATCGCGGTGGAGGCGTTCGACTGGAACTGCCCGCAGCACATTACGCCGCGCTTCACTCTGGCTGAGCTGGAGCGTTGGCGATTGGAGTAACCAGATGTTGTTTTTCCTCGGTAAAGGCTTCCAGGCCATTGACCAGCCGGATGGTCATGACCCCTCAAGGCAATAATACATGCCGGGGCGGCTTAAAAGCGTTGCAGCACGAACAATGTCGTAGGCGCTCTCGGCCGCATTCTCGAATGTCATATTGTCGTAAATGTAGGCTTCTTGGCGATACAAGGCGGCGATAAACCCGGCAAGACCGCCGCCCATCGAATGCCCTGTCAAAATCGCGTTGGCCGCAGTCGGATCTCCAGCTTCTGTGCCCGTTATTTGCTGATAGAATTGTGCGGCCAGCCAGGCTTGGTCGTTGGTTGAATGCCCAGCGCCCACAAAATAGCCATTTAGTACGTCAACGAGAATAGTACCGTCACTCTGGGGACTGGTACCGCGATACGAAATAACGGTCGGACCATCCCAGTCGTAGGAAATCGCATAGAATCCGGCGTCGATATCGAGTCGCTGATCACCCTCAGTCAAGATCGACGAGTCACGACCAATTACGGCGCTCCCTATACGGGTGCCTGTGAGTTGGAGACCCGGATTGTATCCACGGTTGTAAGAGTCTGGACAAAATTGCCTGAAACAACTGCCGCGAAATAGTCATCGGCCTAATTCCTTGTCACAAAATCGTTTGGAGAAATCTGAAATGCGAATGGTGGCTGGACAAAAGGTCCGTTCTTCTTGAAGTCTTCCTTCATCTGCACGGACCATTTTTTGAAGAAATCCGGACCAAGGACCGCCTCTACATTGCCCTTGGTCACGGGATCGTCCGTCAGCGATATCGTGATCGCCTTCAGGCGAACGCCGGGACCAAACGTAAGGTCAAGGTGACGGGGATCGACTTCATTAATGCTCGCCGGATTGCCCACATCGTCAATTGTGGCTAGGTCCGGATAGTTGTCGGGAGACAGAACGCGTTCGTCTCGGAGCTTTTCCAGGCGAGCGAATTCGCTACGCACTTCATCGCTAGACAACACCTTCTGCCGCGGCGACCCAAACGCTTCCAAAGCTGTCTGATGATCGTACTGCCGTAGAAGTGCGAACAGGTATCTGCCCTTAAGCACCTCAACGACAACCGCTTCTCCCGCAAGTTTGCCCACGGCCGCTCCCGAGACATCTCCTAGGCCGAACCACTTTGGGGAAACCGAAAGAGTCACGGCGGTCACCGCGCTACCGGACACAGAGCCATCTGGAGTATCAACAATGACAGTGATCTTCTGGTGCCATTCGTATGTCCGGAATCCGAACAAGTCACAGCCTGCCAGCCCCGCCAGCAAGGCGGCCGACAATATCAGCAGTGCAAATCGCGTTCGGGTCATTGACGCCTACATGCCCGCTTTGCCCGCTGAGAACGCGAGCAAGCTCCAATGGACTTCAATTCAGAGAACTAGAGTCTTTGGAGGACCTGTCGTCGTCAACTTTGCGGACAAGTTTTTGCAGCACTTCGGCATCAACCAACCGAGCAACGAGGGGATGGATCTTAACTGCATCCTGCTTGGCAACGCGATTGAAGTTGGCAGGCACGGTTGTTGCCATTTCCCGCGATGGCGCGATCACGTCCAATAACCACACAATCTCGCCGCTGGTCCAATCATCAGGCTTCAGACGGATCGGGAAGACGCCAGCCTTCGTTTGTTCTGCTATCTTGGCGTCCACTTCAGCAGAAACGCTTGCCCACACGGCAACGGCACTTGGCGAGAGCAGAGAGCTTTCGCTCGTGTTCGCTTTGGAGAAGCCACCGCAATGCGGTTACGAACCAAAGGGTCAATGATCAGGTGAGCAAGGTCTGCTAGTGACTGAGTTCTGTATCGAGGTACAGAACTCATCGCCAGCACGACTTCGCCAAAGATCGAATGGACTTTGGTCTTAAGTTCGGCCAGTTTCTCGGCCGTCACATTATCCTGGTCCGAC